>JAGBTP010000041.1 GCA_017631255.1 Alistipes sp. | reverse complement strand
TTCATAGTTTTAGTTTTTAGTATTGTTTGTTTCTGTTTATTTCGTTTTATGCCTCGTCTCTGCATTGCTTGCTTAGGTTTCCGCCTCGCCCGACTTACCGCCTAACTTGACCTCCCATCTCATAAGACTTACCGCCTATCTTGACCTTCCGACTCACAAGACTTACTGCCCACTTGTTCTGCACCTGGCCTGTAAGCGCTATGTCTGCCCCTTGGCGCACTAATCGTACTTAGGACGCACGAACCAGTAGTCCGAGGTGTCGGCTGAGAAGAGCGAGAAGCCGATAGATAGTTTGTAGTAGTTCTGTGTCACAAGACCCACCTTCTGACCATTCACTACGGCGCTACCTGCCGACGAGCGACGACCATACTCAAAGCCGATGTTTACCGACGATGCGCCCCACACCTTCACCGGAAGGCCGAAGCCCGCCGTCAGGGCCATCTCGTTGATCATCTTGCCGCCAAAGGTCTGGTAGTTGTTGCCAAAGCGCGCACCTATACGGTACGACACGCGATTGAGGTAATTACGCACATCGCTTGCGCGTGGTGTGACCTCGAAGCCGAACTTAACGGTGTGCGTATCGCAGTACTTGACATCTATCGTCTTCACAGATGTGTTCTCCTCGTAGGCACCATTACCACTGCCCCACGCAGCGTACACATAGTCGGCACCCCACGCAATAGCCCTATCGCGGAAGAAGAGACCCACGCCCACACAATGTGGTACGCGTAGCTCGAGGCTGTTCATCTCGTCGCGAATAGGCAGACGCTGGATGCTGTTTATGGTGTTGTCCGTATAGACATAGCTTTCGTGTCGTGGGTTGAGCTTGCCGCCAAGGTCGTAGGTGGCACCGAGCGTGAAGATGCGCGTCTCGCTAAGGAGAATATTCCACTGCAAACCTACCTGAAGCTTGAAGCTGTTTACCACATAGTTGTCCGTACCCGTCGTAGGAGCGTAGGTGCCGTTACCCGTAATGAGGTCAGTCACCTGACCCTTGTATATGCGGGTGATGTTACCCCAATAGTACTTCGCTGCTACACCGATAGAGAAGCGCTGCCAAGGTGCCCAGCCAAGCGAAAGCTTAACCTCGGAGATGTCGCCCTCGCCCTCGTGACCATACTGCACGCGACCGATGTCGGCCCAGATGTCGTTGCTCTCCTCAGTGGTCTTAACCTTGTAACCCACGCTACTGTATGGTGCTACGCTGAGCGTCGCACCGAGGTTCTTGGCAACGGGGAAGGCGATTGCGATGCTGTGGATGTTGGCGGTGTTGTACACGGTGCGAGCCTTCGATGTTGCGACGCCGTTGGTGTCGTACTTAGATTGGCTGTTGCGGAAGTGTGTGCCGTCGATGCCCACATCGAAGAGGAAGCTCTTGCGTGGTGCTATGCTTGCTGCCGCAGGGTTCTGCGTGTTTACCTGACCGAGGGCACGAATACCGATGCCTATGCCACCGAGCGAACGCATCTGCACCGTACCAGGCGTCATAAGCTCGCCTGGGCCATACATTGAGTATGGCGAGTAGGCGTTGATGCTGCTCGTCTGCGCCGATGCCATAGATGGCATAGCGAGGAGTAGCATTAGGGCGATGTATATGAGTCTAAAACTTTTCTGCATTATGCTCTAAAATTCTATTGAGACCGTAAATAACGGGCTCACAGTCCGCAAATATCGCATTTTTAATTCTCTTTACAAAATATTTTGCATCACCTCCGGTGAAAATAGTGCAATTTTCACAATTTTTTATTAAAAATTGCTCCACATAACCCCTCACTTCCTGCTCCACGCCACGCATCACGCCCTGCTCGATAGCCTCGGTGGTGGTGCGGCCATACTCCAATACCTCCTCCGTAGCGCTGCATAGTGGCAGCTTTGCGGTGTAGTCTGCCAGAGCACGAAAGCGCGTGGTCACACCAGGCGATATGTTGCCACCGAGAAAGGCACCACCCTCGATGTAATCGATGGTGATGGCCGTACCGAAGTCGATGACCATAATGTCGCGCTGAGGGTATAGGGCACTCACGCCCACCGCCGCTGCGAGCCTGTCGGCACCGAGTGTTGCGGGGGTGTGGTAGCGGTTTTCCAGAGGTATAGGCGTTGTTGCGGGCAGAAATGGCAGCGCCTTGATGCCAAATGCCGTAACCATCGCCGCCACCGCCTCAGCATCGCCACGCGTGGAGGCAACAATGGCCCTCCGCACATCGGGATGCGATGACACTATCTTGCCGAGTAGCTCCTCAGTAACACTCTCAGCAACATAGTTTGCAACGGCCTCATTGTCATGCATTAGGACAATCTTTGCGCGACTATTTCCAATGTCGATAATTAGTTTCATAGTGGTTTAAGCCTCACTCTTTGTCTCTCGTGCTGCGAGGGTGCGTAGCATATCGACAGCCTCGGCGACAGAGTATATCTTTCTAACGGTCATCGACAGTCGGTTATTGTACTGCTTGACCACAAAACGCTCAGGGTTACCCACCACCTTGCGCAGCAGGTCGAGGAAGGTGTCGGTCTTGAAGAATGGCGAGTTATTGTCACCCACGAACCTCACGATAAGCAGACCATTCTTGACCTTCGCGTGCTCCATACCGAGGTTGACCGCCTCACGACGCAGGCGCACTACATCAATGAGCGTATTAACCTCCTCTGGCACAGGACCAAAGCGGTCTGTAAGGCGTAGGCGCAGCGCTGCAAACTCATCGTCGCTCTTCATCGCATCAATCTCGCGATAGAGGCGCAACTTCTCGCTCTGCGAGCGCACATAACTATCTGGTATCGAGGCGTCGACATCGATGTCGATGGTGGCATCGTCGACAAACGACACCTCCTTCATTGCGTCGTTTTCTGCCTGCGACAATCCCGATGTGTCGAGACCCTCGGCGCGAAGTTCCGATATTGCCTGCTGCAAAATCTTCTGATATGTCTCGATGCCAATGTCGGCGATGAAGCCGCTCTGCTCAGCACCGAGCAAGTTACCCGCACCACGAATGTCGAGGTCCTGCATAGCGATGTTGAAGCCCGAGCCGAGGTCCGAGAACTCCTCGATGGCCCTGAGGCGTCGTCGCGCGTCGTCACCCAATATCTGGTCGGGTGGCGAGAGCAGGTAGCAAAAGCCCTTCTTGTCGGAGCGTCCCACACGACCACGCAGCTGGTGTAGGTCGCTCAGGCCGAAGCGGTGTGCATCGTTGATAATTATGGTGTTAGCATTGCTTATGTCGATGCCGTTCTCGATGATTGTGGTGGCCAGCAGCACATCGAACTCGCCGTAGATGAAGTCCATAATGAGCTTCTCGAGCTGTTCGGCAGGCATACGACCGTGACCCACGCCCACGCGTGCCTTGGGGCATAGGCGCGTAATGAGCCCCTGCATCGTCATAATATCTTCGACCCTGTTATGCACAAAATATACCTGACCGCCACGCGATAGCTCCTCTTCGATGGCATCGCGTATCACCTCCTCGGAGAAGGTGTGCGACTCGGTTACGATAGGCTGGCGGTTGGGCGGTGGGGTAGATATCACCGAGAGGTCGCGTGAGCCCATCAGCGAGAATTGCAGTGTGCGGGGTATAGGTGTTGCCGTTAGCGTCAGCGTGTCGACAGCCACCGAGAGCTGCGTGAGCTTCTCCTTGGCCGCCACGCCGAACTTCTGCTCCTCGTCGATGATGAGCAGACCTAAGTCGTGAAACTCCAGCTGCTTAGATAGTATCTTATGTGTGCCGATGAGGATATCAATCTTACCCGCCTTGAGCTCCTCGGCAATGCGGCGCGTCTCCTTTGCCGACTTGGTGCGATTGATGTACTCCACCGTTACGGGTAGGTCTCTCAGGCGCTCCGAGAAGGAGCGGTAGTGCTGTAATGCGAGGATTGTCGTGGGCACAAGTACGGCTGTCTGCTTGCCGTCGCACGCCGCCTTGAAGGCTGCGCGTATGGCCACCTCGGTCTTGCCGAAGCCCACATCGCCGCAGACAAGTCTATCCATCGGTTGGGCAGACTCCATATCGCGCTTGACGGCGGCGATTGCCGTCTGCTGGTCGGGTGTGTCCTCCCACTTGAACGATGCCTCGAGCTCCTGCTGCAAGTAGCCATCTGCCGAGAAGGCAAAGCCCTTCGATGCCTTGCGCTTGGCGTAGAGGGCAATAAGCTCGCGCGATATATCCTTTACGGCACGCTTGGTCGTCGCCTTAAGCTTCTGCCAAGCGCCATTTCCGAGTTTGTATATCTTCGGAGGCTCGCCCTCACCACTCTTGTAACGCGAGATGCGGTGCAGCGCGTGAACATTCACGAAGAGTATGTCGTTATCTTTGTATATCAGCTTGATAGCCTCTTTCGTGCGACCATTCTCCTGGAGTTTCACAAGGCCTCCAAAGCGACCAACGCCGTGGTCGATGTGAACCACATAGTCGCCAACCTTGAGGGCGTTGAGCTCCGCCACGGTCATCTGCTCGTCACGCTTTATCTCACCACGGATGCGGTAGCGCTGGTAGCGGTCGAATATCTGGTGGTCGGTGTAGAGGCATAGCTTGAGGTCGTTGTCGACGACACCCTCGTGCAGCACCGTGTCCTCGGCACGGAACTCCACGCCTCGTCTGCCCACCTGATGAAATATGTTTGTAAGTCGCTCAATCTGAGCCTTGTTGTGCGAGAGTATGGCGGTGGTGTAGCCACGCTCATTGTTCCAGCGGATGTCGTCGGCCAGCATCTCGAAGTTGCGGTTGAAGGCTGGCTGTGGCTGTGTGTTGAAGGTTATGGTTGCTGAGGCTGCGCGCTCACGAATATTGTTGCGCCTGAGTACCACGGTGCGACCCTCAAGCTCCTTGAGTAGCATCTGCCTTGATGTGACCCTCGATGCAAGCTCCTTCGCCTCGTCCTCGCTTTCAGCACTCTCGAGTACCTTATGTCGCACATCGCTCACCTTGCGAAGGATGTGGTCGCCATCGGCAAACCACCACACTGCCTCGCCCGCAAAGCCTGCGAGCGACACCTTGCGCTCCGTGCCTCCGCTGTGGAGCATATTAGGGATGATAAAGACCTCGTCGGGACGCTCCGCCGACAGCTGACTCGATATCTCGAAGCGGCGCAACGAGTCTACCTCGTCGCCAAAGAAGTCGACACGATAGGGCTTCGACTCGGCATACGAGAAGACATCGACCAGACCACCACGAACCGAGTACTGACCAGGCTCGTAGACAAAGTCTACTCTCGTGAAGTTGTGGTCGTTGAGCCACTCCACCAACGCATTCTGACTCAGCGTGTCACCCACGGCGATGCGCATTGACTGCTCAGTGAGTCGCTCTACCTCGGCAACGCTTTCGGCAAGTGCTTCGGGGTATGTGCAGATGGCAAGGTAACCACCGTGGAAGGTGGTGATGGCATTTAGGGCTGCTGTGCGGCGCACGATGCCCTGAGCATCCTCGCTACCATAGGCAGCAGAGCGCTTGTAGGCCGATGCGAAGAAGGCTATGCGCTCCTCGTTGAGCAATTCGTAGAGGTCGTTGACCAGATATGCCGCACTGTCGCGATCATCGGCAACGAAGATGTGGATGCCACCGATACGCTCGACCATATCGGCTGCATAAAGCGAATAGGCTCCGCCGACCATCTGCTCGAGATGGACGGTAGAGCCTATATTTTCCAAACATTTTTTCAGTTCACCCGCTCGTTTGGAGCCACGGATGACACTCTTTAAGTAGCTCATATCGCTTCACTTAGTTACTACTCTGCGGAGTCTATTAGAAGCGACTCTCCCTTTTTGTCTAAGTAGCTGACATCGATCATACCGACGCTCTGGTCTGCGGTGATGTCGATGCGCAACTTATACTTGTAAATCCAACGAAGTCTCTTCGAGAGCAAGCCCTCGCAGAGATATGCCTTGACATATGGACTAACCCTGAGGTTGACATATTTGTAGCCCTTCTCGGCAATGAGCTGCACCTGACCCTCGATCTTCTTCTCGAGCAGGATTGTTGGCTCAACCTTACCCGAACCGTGGCAGGTTGGGCAGGTATCCGAGGTCTCGTCGATGGCGATAGGTCGCACCCTCTGGCGCGTGATCTGCATCAGTCCGAATTTGGTGATTGGGAGGATGGTGTGCTTAGCCTTGTCGGTCGACATCAGCTTCTGCATCTCCTGGTAAAGCGTCTGTCGGCTCTGCTGCTTGCGCATATCGATGAAGTCGACGATGACGATACCACCCATATCTCTTAGGCGTAGCTGTCGTGCTATCTCTGCTGCTGCGGCGAGGTTCACCTCGAGGGCTGTCTGCTCCTGGTCGTCCTCGGCCTTGGTGCGGTTTCCGGAGTTCACATCAATGACATGCATTGCCTCCGTGTGCTCGATGATAAGGTATGCGCCACGGCGTAGCGATACATACTTTGCAAATAACGACTTTATCTGTTTCGCGACATCGAAGTTATCGAAGATGGGCACCTTGCCCTTGTAGAGCTTCACGAGCTGCTCCATATCGGGCTTGATGGCGTGGATATAGCTCTTAATCTCGCTATACATCATCTCATCATCGACCATAATCTGCGAGAATGTGTCGTTGAGTGAGTCGCGAATAATGGTATTCACACGGCTCATCTCGCTCATCAGGCGTGTCGGAGCCGCACCCTTACGCATAGCGTCGAGGGTCTTATTCCATCTCTCAACCAGAGAGAGTATGTCTTGCATAATGTCGATGTCCTCGGCCTCAGCGGCTGCTGTGCGGATGATGACACCGAAGTTCTTTGGAAGCACCTCCTGTGCTACCGTTCTAAGTCGTTTCTTTGTGGCGTTCGAGCGAATCTTTGCCGATACGAATACCTTGTTCGTAAATGGCACCAGCACCACATTTCTTCCTGCCAGCGATAGGTCGGCTGTAAGTCGTGGACCTTTGGTCGAGATTGCCTCCTTGGTAATCTGCACCATTATGGTCTGACCTGGGCGTAGGTGGTCACCTATGCGTCCCTCCTTGGCGAGCTGCTCCTCGAGTTTCATACTCTCGACGCGAAGCATACGCTTGCCAGGATCACGACTATCGACGATGCGCTGCAGAGATGTGAAGTTAGGACCTAAGTCGAGATAGTGGATGAAGGCATCCTTCTCGTGTCCGATGTTCACGAATGCTGCGTTCAGACCGGGCATAATCTTGCGAACCTTACCGAGGTAGATATCACCTACGGCAAACCCTGTCTGGCACCTCTCCTTGTTAAGTTCGACGAGCACCTTGTTTTCGCACAGTGCTATCGAGACCTCCGTTGGATTTACATTGATGATAAGTTCTCTGTTCATACCGTTTCAATGTAAATCAATTAGTATAGAAACTGTTGGCCGCACCTTGTGCCGACCAACCTCTTAAATAGGTGAAGAAGTTGTCTAACAAGGCTGACTCCCATTGTCACCCTTGCACCGAGCACCTCGATGAGATGCCTATGTGTGTTTGGGTTAAAGAATCAACGCTTAATTGTTATACAACCTCTCCAGCTATGTCCTTGAAGAAATTACTACTTCTTCTTATGACGATTCTTGCGCAGACGCTTCTTACGCTTGTGTGTCGCCATCTTGTGTCGCTTGTGCTTCTTTCCGTTTGGCATAATTGTGAATATTAATGGTTTGTAAGTTTTGTGTTATATTACTTAACCTCGCCTGCGAAGCTCTTAGCTGGCTTGAATGCAGGGATGTTGTGCTCAGGGATAGTGATGGTAGTGTTTCTTGAGATGTTACGAGCTACCTTCATCGCACGCTTCTTGATGATGAAGCTACCGAAGCCACGCAAGTAAACATTCTGGCCGTTAACCATAGCGTTCTTAACGCTGTCCATAAAAGCCTCAACGATAGCCTGAACCTGGATCTTCTCAACACCAGTTGACTTTGCAATCTCGTTTACGATATCTGCTTTTGTCATAGTTGTAATTAGTTTATTTTAATTTATTTATAACAAGTTATCTCCAATCTTTGCCCTAATAGGGGACTTATAGCAAAAAATGTCCGCAAATATACGCCTTCTTTGCGTAATATGCAAGTAAATAGCGAAATAAAATGATTTTTTGTCGTCGCAACCGCCTTGCCAAGAGCTCATAGCCTTAGGCGTGCGATGGGCTATCGAAAGTTGTTAAGCGCTGTAGCCAAACCCTCGACCGCTTGATTGAGACCCTCCTCAATCTTGCTGCCAATCATCATTCGCATCATCATATTGAGCTCAGCGTGCAATACCATTCTCACGCGTGTATCGCGCTCAGCAACCTCCTTGAGCTGAATCCAAAAGCTGAAGTCGATAGGTATTCCGCCCTCGTCGGCAACAATCTTAACATGCTTGTTCTCAACGCGCTCGGCAATGCGAAGACCTACCTTCATACCCTTGACCTTGAATGAGCAGCTGTCGGGCGTAGCCTCCCACTCCTCGACCTTATCCTGAATGGCGGGTGTCATCAAGTCCAGACGCGAGATAATAGGGAATATCAGCGCTGCGGGGTGGTTTATCTGTTTTTGTTTCGATTCGTACTTCTCCATAGTGTGACCTTTGTGGGTTAAATGCGGTGCAAAGGTAGTCAAAATTACCGAATTACAAAACGGCGCGCCGTCTGCGAGAGAATCTCAATCTTTACGACCATTGTATCCTCGTCGAGCAGCGGCTCAATCTTCTCGGGCCACTCCACAAGGCATAGCTCTCCCGATGCGAGGTACTCCTCGGCGCCAAAGTCGAGAGCCTCCTCTATGCGCTCGATGCGGTACATATCGAAGTGGTAGATGGTTCTGTCGCCCTCGTACTGGTTGACGATGGCAAATGTTGGGCTTGTGACATCATCCTCTGCACCGAGGTATGCCGCGATGCGGCTTACGAGCGTGGTCTTGCCCGCACCCATAGGGGCGTCGAGCGCAACTACGGTTCTGCCGTCGAGCGAGTCCACAACGGCCTTGGCCACGATGTCAAGCTCGTCGAGCGTGTCAATCTCTATAATCTTTTCCATATTTGTTAATTGTCTTATTATTACCTTAATATATTATATATCGCTACTATCGCGCTACTCCCACGCCGTCGTTGCTATCGCTTTTTGGGCTTGAGCACCACATAGGGCACAATCATCTCCTCCATCGAGATGCCACCGTGCTGGTAGGTGTTCTTGTAGTAGCGTATGTAGCGGTTGGCGTCGTTGTTGTAGACGAGGAAGTCGCGGTTGTAGGCGAAGATGTAGCTCGATGTTAGGCGACCCGAGGGCAGTTGCACATCTTCGGGGCGTGTCACCTCATATACATCACGCGAGTTGTACGCCAGGTTACGACCCGTCTTGTAGCGTAGGTTTGCCGATGTCTCCTTGTCGCCCGTTACGCGCACAGGGTTGTCGACGCGTATTGTGCCGTGGTCGGAGGTGATGATTACCTTGTGTCCTCGCTCAGCAAGGAGTCTCAGCAGCGAGTAGAGTTCCGAGTGCTCGAACCACGAGCGTGTCAGCGAGCGGAATGCCGCCTCGTCGTCGGTGAGCTCACGGATGATGTCGGTTTCGGTGCGGGCGTGCGAGAGGATGTCGAGGAAGTTGTAGATGATAACCGAGAAGTTAGCATCGTAGATATGCTGCATATTGTCGAGCAGCTTGCGTCCCGCCTCTGGTCGCACGAGCTTGTCGAACGAGAGCTTTATGCGGCGGCCCGACTGTGCTATGAGTCTGCGTAGGAACTCCTCCTCGTACATATTTTTGCCGCCATCCTCGTTGTCATTGAGCCACTTGTCGGGCATCAGCTTGTCGATGGCCAGCGGCATAAGACCCGCAAAGAGGGCGTTGCGCGCATACTGCGTAGCGGTGGGGAGGATGGCGCAGTAGAAGTCGTCGCTAACGATGTCGAAGATGCCTCGTAGCATAGGCTCTATGGTACGCCACTGGTCGTAACGCATATTATCTATGAGTAGTAGCGTTGTGTGGCCACTATCCTCTACATCGGGGAGTATGCGACGGCGCATCAGCGTGTGCGACATTGTAGGTATCTCCTCCTCCTCGGCACGCTGGTTTATCCAGTTGAAGTAGTTGCGGCGCACGAACTTCGAGAACTCCTGATTTGCCTCGTTCTTCTGGTAGGTTAGCACCTCGCGGATACTCTTGTCCGACGACTGCGCCAGCTCTATCTCCCAACCCACAATCTTGCGATATAGGGCGCACCACTCAGCAAACGACGATGCCGACTGCTGCTGTGCCGCTATGCGTCCGAACTCGGAGCGGTAGTCGGCCGTTGTCTGCTCGGTGACGAGCTGCTCGGAGTGGAGGTTCTTCTTTATCGAGAGGAGCACCTGGTTGGGGTTTACGGGCTTGATGATGTAGTCGGCAATCTTCGAGCCAATGGCCTTGTCCATAATGTTCTCCTCCTCGCTCTTGGTCACCATAATTACGGGCAATGAGGGGTGCACCGCCTTGATGAGGGGCAGCGTCTCGAGTCCCGTCATACCGGGCATCATCTCGTCGAGAATCACAAGGTCGTATGCCTCGGTCGAAAGCATATCCACCGCATCGTAGCCGTTGTTACAGGTGGCAACATCGTAGCCCTTCGATGCGAGGAACATAATATGTGGTTTGAGTAGGTCAATCTCGTCGTCGACCCAAAGTATCTTGTTCATAGCTAATTCTCTAAATATTTACACCTCTAACGCACCCACCACCGCATTAATTGTGGCATAGCTCGTTTTGAGCCTCTCCTTGAGCACCACGCCGCCGCACCACGCCGCCGCCGTTATGCCCTCCTCGTGCTGCGGTGCGGGCTCGCCCGAGGTGTAGCGCATCTGCCACCAATCGGTAGGCTTGAGCTCCCACGCGCCATAGGTGTCGTAGGCGTGATATGTGGTCATAAGAGGGGCATCTCCAACAGCCTCCGTCACGATGCCCGTCTCCTCGAGCACCTCACGCAGCGCTGCCGCACGACTCTCCTCGCCCTCGTCGATATGACCCTTGGGCAGGTCCCACCTTCCGCGTAGCTCAATCATCAGTACCTCGCCACGCTCATTTACCACCACGCCACCAGCAGCGCGCACAAGGCGAAACTCTCCGCAAAGAAGGGTAAATGTCTCCGAGGGCGAGGGTGTTACGATGGCTATAAATTTGTCGGTCTCGACTTTTTTTATTAACTTCGCTCGCGAAATGTGGAGCGATGCGTCAGCCTCTATGAGGGCATAGTGGGGTGCGGGTGGCTCGGTTGCGATAACCACCTCAGTACCACGAATATATATGGTATATCTCTCCATAGGCGCTGTGTAAACAGCACAAATATACAAATAAGAATCGAGGTTTCAACACCCGAGGCCCGAATTCTTGTGTTGGCGAGGAAACTAATTCTAAACTATAACACATTATTTATGAAAAAATTACTCTATCTTATGACATTTGCAGCAATCGTTGCTACGGGCTGTTGTGCCGATAAGAGCGGCGAGGCTCCTAAGCCTCTCCAGATCGACAACGCTCTTACGGCTGAGGAGAAGGCAGAGGGTAAGTTTACCCCTGAGATTATGTGGAAGATGACCCGCATCGGTCAGCAGACACTCTCGCCCGACGGCTCGCAGCTTATCTACACAACTACGCAGTACAATATGGCAGAGAACCGTGGTATCACACTCCTCTGGTTGCGCGATATGGCTACTGGCGCAGAGCGCGCACTGACCGACTACACCTCTACAAATACCTCACCACAGTGGCTCGATAATGCGACCATCGCCTTTATGTCGAACCGCAGCGGCTCGATGCAGGTATGGGCTATGCCCGTTGCTGGCGGCGCAGCACAGCAGGTGACTGATGTTGAGGGTGGTGTCGAGGGCTTCGGCATCGCTGGCGACCACGCCTTCTACCTCCAGCGTGTTAAGGTGGCTCCGCTCAAGGGCTCGGATAAGTATGCCGATATGGATAAGTCGAAGGTGCGCGTGTACGACGACCTAATGGTGCGCCATTGGGACTATTGGGATGACGGTACCTACCTCCATGTCTTTGCTGCTGACTATGTTAACGGCAAGATTGTGAATGGCAAGGATGTCATCGGTGCTGACAAGGCTTACGACTCACCTCTTGCGCCATACTTCGACGCGGCGGAGATTACCCTCTCACCCGACGGCTCACTCCTTGCATACACCTGCAAGCCTCTCACCGGCGTGGAGTATGCCCTCTCTACCGACTCGGATATCTTCCTCTACGACTTCGCTACTGAGACCTCACGCAACCTCACCAAGGAGGCTGCTGCTAAGGGCGACGAGCGCTTCGTGGGCTATGATAAGTACCCTGTGTTCTCACCAGACGGTCGCAAGATTGCCTTCCGCTCACAGCGCCGTCCAGGTAACGAGGCCGACCAGCAGCGCCTCTGGGTATATGACCTCGATACCGACGAGTGTACCTACATCACTCGTGGTCAGGACTACTGCGTAACCGAGGTTGCGTGGGATGGTAACGAGGCAATGTACTTCGTACTCCCTTGGCGTGGTACACACCAGGTGGCTCATATCGACCTTGCAGGTAATATGAAGCATATCACACGCGGTAACCACGACATCAACACCTTCACCTTCGCCGAGGGTCGCATCGTGGCAAATATGAATACCATCTCTAAGGCCGTTGAGCTCTACGATGTTAACCTCGAGAGCGGCGAGCTCACACAGCTTACCGATGTAAACCGTGAGGTCTACGACAACATCAAGTTCGGCGAGGTGCAGGAGCGTTGGATCACCACTACCGATGGCAAGAAGATGCTCACCTGGGTTATCCTTCCTCCAAACTTCGACCCTGCGAAGAAGTATCCTACCCTCCTCTACTGCCAGGGTGGTCCTCAGAGCACCGTATCTCAGTTCTGGAGCTACCGCTGGAACTTCCAGCTTATGGCTGCTGAGGGTTATGTCGTAGTTGCACCTAACCGTCGTGGCTGCCCATCATTCGGTCAGGAGTGGACCGACCAGATCTCTGGCGACTACTCAGGTCAGAATATCCGTGACTACCTCGCAGCTATCGACGAGGTATCTAAGGAGCCTTGGGTTGACACCGATCGCCGTGGTTGCGTAGGTGCCTCATATGGTGGTTACTCTACCTACTACCTCGCAGGCGTTCACGAGGGCCGCTTCAAGGCCTTCATCGCCCACTGCGGTATCTTCAACTTCGAGTCAATGTATGGCCACACCGAGGAGCTCTTCTTCGTCACCAACGACTACGGTGGTGCTTATTGGGAGGCCGACAACGCTACCGCTATGCGCTCATACGCCAACTCACCACACAAGAAGGTCGCTAACTGGGATAGCCCAATTATGATCATCACCGGTGAGAAGGACTACCGCATCCCTTACAGCCAGTCCCTCGAGGCCTTCACTGCTGCCCGTGTACAGGGCCTTGATGCCCGTCTTGTCTCATTCGAGAACGAGGCACATCAGGTATTCCAGCCACAGAACAGCGTTGTTTGGAATCGTGAGTTCTTTGATTGGCTTAATACCTACCTCAAGTAATTTTTTGTGATAGCGGCGCATCTGCGTCCCATCCCAAAAGTAAGACCCCACGGGCTGTACTTCTCGTACTATCCCGTGGGTTCTTCTTTCGCGATAGGTCACATCTGAGCCACTCTGACATCAAATTAGTCTCGCGCTCTGGAAGGTGGAGCGTACTTGCCAAAATTAAATATCGCACTTTGAAAAGTGTGGTCTGCACTCACTTCTATAAATCTATAAAAACCTTTGACCAATAGCGGTTTGCCGCCATTGCGCGCTATTTAACACGCTAAGAGTTTGTTGTTTGCGAAAAAAATACTATTTTTGTATCCCTAAGGTGTAGAGAATTTAACCAACTAAAACAATAATTATATGAGAATCAAAAGTTTACTATTTCTACTTGCTGCATTGCCATTGGCATTCGTAGCGTGTAAGCAGTCGACATCTGTTGACGATGTGAAGAGCGCTGCTACTATCGACATTGTAGCGGGTGAGGTTACCGACGCATCGCTGTCGTTTACCGTAACATCTGCCGACGCTGAGGTCGTGAAGTATATCGTCGTGGAGGCTGCTGAGGGTACACCTACCGCTACCGAGGTGCTCTCAAACGGTAAGGCTATCGAGGCTAACAAGAGCGTCGTATGCACCGAGGATAACCTCAAGGCTGAGACCGAGTACACCATCGTGGCAGCAGCGCAGAATGTTGCATCTGTGGTGAAGAAGGAGATTAAGATGACCACTGCTAAGGGCGGCGAGGAGCCAGAGCCTCCAACCCCAGGCGACGAGTACGATGTTGACTTTACGGCGCAGGAGTGCTACATCGCATACTATGCCGATATGTACTCTGATGCGTACAACTACTATGTTATCATCTCGGATGTGGGCATCATCCTTGGCGATGACGACATCTCGTACAAGGACAACGGTACTTACTACATCATCGACTTCTATGCTGCTGATGCTGTGGAGATTACCGAATACACACTCCCTAACGGCACATACAAGGCTGCTGCAAGCTCTGCTGCTGGTACCTTCGGTGTTGGTGACTACGGTGCAACACTTACTATGGTTAACGGCGAGCCTATCTATGCTATCTACGAGTCAGGTAATATTGTAGTTTCTGACAATAAGATCGAGGGTGAGATCACTATGGAGGACGGCACTAAGCACCACATCCTCTACGAGGGTAGCCTCTACTTCGGTGATAGCGGCGAGGAGCCAGTACCTCCAACCCCAGGTGATGACTTTGAGGCTACGCACACAGCTACCAAGTGGCTCTGGGGTGGCCCAACAAGCTATGGTAACAAGTATGCCGTTATGGGCGATAACTTCTCGTTGGACATCCACTTCCCAACGCAGTATGCTCAGCAGACAGCACTCGCTGAGGGTGAGTACATCTGGACCTCTACCACTTGGTTTGGCTACAACGACTTCGACAACGAGTTCACAACACGCTCGTTCAATGTTGACGGCACAGATGTGGCTGTTGACGCTGGTTCTGCATTGGTAGTGGCTCAGGGCGACGAGTACCACATCGAGGTAGTGCTCGAGTGTCGTGATGGCAACATCTACGCTATTGAGTACAACGGTAAGCTCGACGATAAGGGCACAACAGGTGGCGACGACGAGGGTCCTGTGACATTTACATATATGTCTAACGGTAGCTACAACAATATGTTCTATTGCTACGAGTATGAGCTCACAAACGACAAGGGCGACACTATGGTGCTCCTTATCAACGATACCCAGGGTAGCGAGAACAACATCTACTCTGACGACTCATTTGCTTGGACTACACGCGACTACTGCTACTATGCTGGCGACTTCTCGACCTACGGCATCAAGGTTGGCGGTATGAGCTACGACGCTATCAGTGGTGCTATGGCATTGGTATCGGACGACAACGGCACCATCGAGTTCACTATGTCGCTCAACTTCTCTAACGGCTCATCACGCGAGTTCTTGTTTGCAGGTAAGATGGGTGAGGAGAATGGCGGTGGTACAACACCTTCAGAGCCTACTAAGCTTGCTACTCCATCAGTATCGGGCATCGTTGAGGGCAACTCAGCTACTATCAGCTGGCAGGATGTTGCGGGCGCTAAGGATTACACCGTAACCCTCAATGGCACACAGGTTAACACCGTATCGACTGCATATATCGTATATACCGACCTCGAGTACAATACCACTTACAGCGTATCTGTTGTTGCTAACCCAGCAGACACATCGCTCTATAGCGCATCTGACGCTGGCACAGCAACCTTCACTACCGAGGCTGACAATGGCGGTGGTGCTGGCGACGGTGGCAACACCGGTGGCGAGAGCTTCGAGAATTGGGTTTTCAACGCAACATTGAATCAGGGTGCAAAGCTTCTCACCCTCACTGACGGCACTCGTACCGTGACCTTTACCCTCAGCGAGATTGCTGGTGCAACATTCGTTATCAATGGTACTGGTACGCTCAACGCGACAAATGTTACCGTTGACGGTGTGGAGACAAGCGATGCTTCAGGCTCTGTTCATATGTTAGCGGCGAACAACTATCATATAGTTATTGACGCTGTGATTAATGGTGTTAAATATACCGGTACTTCAAGCAATGCGGTGGTATAACGCACTGCGTATATAATTTATGAAGCGAGGGCTGTCCTGCGGGGCGGCCCTTGTTGTTTGTTGCATTATTCTGCATTTTTACATAAATATGATGATAATTATGCAAATATTGGGGGAGAGGTGTGGTGAAATTTGCAAACATATTTATTTTTCATACCTTTGCGCCCGCTCTATGTGATTAATAGTGCGCACGATAGCTCACTTGTTGTAGGGCACCGACGACGGAAACACACAAATAATTACTATAACTATTATGAAGAACATTGCTAGATTTTTGCTTTGCGTAGTGGCTATCGCAACACTCGCATCGTGCACTAAGAGTGCGACTGAGGGTGGTTCAGCAAACCGCCTCGCAACACCTGAGTTCTCGGCTAACGCATCAGAGAACTCTATCACCGTATCTTGGACCGCTGTTGAGGGTGCTGCGTACTACGAGGTTGCACTCAACGAGAAGGCTCCTGAGCGTACCGACAAGACCGTTCACCGCTTCGAGAACCTCGAGTGGGATACTACCTACACCGTTAAGCTCCAGGCTATCGCCGCAAATGCTGAGGATAGCTCACTCGTAGCAACTCAGGAGGTTGTTATCGCAGCACGCGTGGTGCCTGTATATCGTGAGTGGTACCCACAGAATGGCTCTACCGCTATCGCTATTTCGGATGATGGCCGTTGGGTTGTAGGTGCGTTCGATCGTCAGGGTATGATCCTCGACCTCAATAGCGACGAGATTACATATGTTGAGAACTTCGAGTTCTCTGATGTTGCTGACACCGGCGTTGCAGTAGGTTGCACCTACGAGAGCAGCCAGAGCGGTGAGGCGGCGATGTACATCCAGGGCAAGGCTGTAAAGATCGACCTCAGCGAGCTTACTACATCTGATATGAGCTCATTGCAGGCTGTAACTCCTGACGGTACCTTCGTTGTAGGTTGGTGGTGGGAGTTCGATGAGAACTCTTACTATGGTAAGATTTACGACACTATCGTGCCTTTCGTTTACGATGTACTTAAGGATCGTGTTACTGTCCTCGAGGCTGGCGATGCTATCTACGGTGTAGGTGCTGTTGCAGCTTATGGCGTTAGCCCAGACCGCCGCATCGTAGGTTGCGAGCAGGGCTATGTTATGCAGGCCTTAGTTTGGGAGGATGAGTACTCTCAGTTCTACTATCCAGTATTTGAGTACGATGGCGAGTACAACCCAGTGCGTACCTTTGGCGATACTCAGGTGCGTATGACCCCTAACGGTAACTATATTTACAGCATTGTTAAGAACTATCCTGAGGATGGTCAGACTGGTGGCGAGTGGTCACAGCCTGCTTGCTACAACCTCGAGACTAAGGAGCTCACCGTATTCGAGGGCACTTGCAACCAGGGTTCTGTTACAGCTATGACTGACGATGGCATTGCGTTCCTTAACGATGTACCATACTATATGGGTACCACATCGTATGTCGTAGACCTTAAGTCTGGCAACACTACCGAGCAGATACCTATCATCGACTGGTTGATGCGCGAGTACACTATCAACCTCTACGGTTACCTCCAGGAGGGTATCATTACCATTGGTGCATCGGCTGATGGCCGTAAGCTCCTCGGTATCGTTAACACCGATATGGGTTGGATGACATATGTTATCGACCTCGATGGTGCACCAGTGAACCCTATTGAGTAATTACTCCCTTATCAATATAAAATAAAAGGCTGTCTTTAAGACAGCCTTTTTTCTGTTTGATGCGACCTATGTGCTCGCTCGCATCATTATGGGTAGCACTACTGCTTGCTGAGCCAGAGACGAATGTTCTCTGCTACGCAGAAGATAAGGCGGTCGATGGCCTCGGCTGCCGACCACGCGTTGTGTGGCGATGCCAGCAGGCGATACTTATCCTTGATGTCGTAGAGTGGTGACTCGCGCAATGGCTCCACCGAGAATACATCGAGTGCTGCCGCCGATACCCAGCCGTTGTCGAGGGCCTCAGCAAGCGCCGCCTCGTCGATGATGCCACCACGCGCCACATTGATGATGATAGACGAAGGCTTCATCGCCTTAAGCTCCTCACGACCTACCAGACCGCGTGTGCGCTCATTGAGGGGCGAGTGTACCGATACGATGTCGCTCCACGCGAGCAGCTCTCTAAGCTCCATAGCCTCGTATGCCTCCTCGCGCTTGACGCCCGAAGTAGAGAAGTAACGCACCTCGCAGCCAAATGCCGAGGCGAGGCGTGCCACCTCACGACCGATGTTACCCATACCGATGATGCCCCACTTCTTGCCACGCACCTCGAAGGTGAAGCGGTCGTAACAGAAGGCACGGTCAGCCTTAGCGTAGCGGCCATCGTGGAAGTACTCGTTGAAATATACGATGTTACGCGCCAGAGCGAGTGCCGATGCAAGGGTTGTCTCCGCCACCGAGGTGGTAGAGTAGCCAACGGCGTTCTTAACCTCGATGCCAAGCTCCTTAGCCGTCTCGAGGTCGACATTATTCATACCCGTAGCGGCTACGCAAATGAGCTTGAGGCGGGGTAGCTGGCGCATAGCCTCGCCGTCGATAAGTACCTTGTTGGTGATGGCAATGTCGGCATCCTTAAGACGCTCGACAACATCGGCCTTTGCTGTGTTCTCGTATGCTACATATTCGCCCTGTGATGTGATGCTCGATAGGTCGCGTCCTGCGATGCTATACTCATCCAAAAAGACTATTTTCTTCATATTTACTCTGTTTTAGTTTCGTTCTTAAATTCTCCAACGAGGTCGCGCACAACCACCGAGGCACAACCTATTCCAAAGAGTGCGGGGATGTAGGATATAGTGCCCACATTCGACTTTTTGTTCTGCTCTTCGCATAAAATCATAGCTCCCTCGCGTACAGGTTCGGGTGAGAATACGGCCCAGAAACCTCGCTTGATGCCTATCTTATGGAGTCGTTTGCGGAGCATATGCGCCAGCGGACAGTGGTGCGTTTTGGCGATATCCTTAATCTCCATAAGCGTCGGGTCGGTCTTGGCGCCAGCGCCCATCGAGCTAACTAATGGGATGCCTCTGTCGAGCGCACCTTTGATGAGTGCGAGCTTGGGCGATAGGGTGTCGATGGCGTCGACCACATAGTCGAACTTGTCGCTGTCGAGTAGCGCGTCGGTCTCCGAATCCTTGATGAAACGGTTGACGGTCGTAAGCTCGATGTTGGGGTTTATGTCGCGAAGGCGCTCTGCCAAGATGTCGCACTTCTCGCGTCCCACGGTAGAGTGCAGGGCGACGAGTTGGCGGTTGATGTTGCTTGGCGACACCTTGTCGGCATCGGCGATGGTCATACGACCAACACCGGCACGGGCAATCATCTCAGCGGCATAGGCACCTACGCCACCCACGCCAACGACCAGCACATTGGCATTTTTTAGTATGTTGAGTTTCTCCTCGCCGAGGAGTAGTTCGGTTCTTTCAAGCCAGCTATACATCTCTAATAATGAGTCGTTTATAATTTTTCTCTATGGCGCTGAGCAGCTCCTCGACGCTGCATCCTCTGAGCGTAGCCACCTCCTTGTAGACCTCCGCAATCGTGGGCTCGAGGCTGTCGTCGGTCTCGCAGAAAATCTGCTCGATGGGAGCCGTGGCAATCACCTCGCGCACCCTTGATGAGCGCAACGAACGAGCACCAAATGATAGGTAGTAACCACGCTTTAGGCATCGCTCAGCCTGCTCCTTGCTGCCGATAAATCCGTGGAACACGACACCACAAATTTCGGGGTAGTTGGCAAGGATGTCGAGTGCCGGCTCAAGGGCCTTGACGCAGTGTATGACCACGGGTTTCTGCATCCTTGCAGCGTGGTTGAGGTGCTGTATGAAGAGCCACTCCTGCACATCACGGTCGGCCTTGCAGCGAAAGTCGAGGCCCGTCTCACCGATGATGTCGCACTCCACGAAGCTGGGCAGTTGCAGCCCCAGGTCGCTATCCCAGGGGTGTATGCCCGACATCGTTGGCGAGATGACATCGTCGCTCGGATGGTGCGTATGTATGTCGATAAATGGTCGCATAGTGCCAATATCCTTTGACTGCAAAAATACTAAATTATCACCGAAAACAAAAATATCGGGTCAAAATGATTGTTCGTTTGGAAAAAAAGGCGTATCTTCGTGCGCATTTTATAGTGTAATTAGGTGTTCGCAAAACTTTGTAGGACAACAAACATACAAAACATAACTATTAAATTCATCTAACAAACAGTTTTTATGTCGAAAAACATTAAATTATGTAAAGGTCTCGACATCAAGCTGGCAGGTAAGGCAGAGGCTGTTATCGAGAATGCTCCGATGGCAAAGTCATATGCTGTTAGCCCGCTTGACTATGAGAGCGTTACGCCAAAGCTGTTGGTTAAGGTTGGCGATAAGGTTGAGGTAGGTACTGCGCTCTTCTTCGACAAGAAGAACCCTCGCATCCTCTTTACTTCACCTGTTAGCGGCGTTGTTTCGGCCATCAATCGTGGCGAGAAGCGTAAGCTGCTCAACATCGCTGTGGAGCCTGACCAGGCACAAAGCGTGAAGGAGCTTAAGGTTGTTGATGCTACCAAGGCTGGTCGTTCTGAGGTTGTCGAGATGCTTCTTGAGTCGGGTCTCTGGACTCGTATCGTTGAGCGTCCTTATGGCGTAATCGCTAACCCAGATGCCACCCCTAAGGCTATCTTCGTGTCGGCTTTCGACTCAGCACCTCTCGCTCCAGACTACAACTTCATCCTCAAGGAGGAGAAGGCCTCTATCGAGGCAGGTTTGGCACTTCTTGCTCGCCTCACTGATGGTAAGGTGCACCTTTCGGCTCGTAAGGGCGACGAGGGCTTTATGTCAGAGATCAAGGGCGTGGAGTACCACACATTCTCTGGTAAGCACCCTGTGGGTAATGTGGGTGTACAGATTCACCACATCGACCGCATCGCTAAGGGCGATATCGTGTGGACAGTAAACATTCAGGATGTGGCTATGATGGGTCGCTTCGTGAAGAGCGGCAAGCTCGACTTCACTAAGGTCGTGGCTGTGGCAGGTAGCGAGGCTCCTAAGGCTTGCTACAAGCGCATCATCTCAGGTGCTGCTGTTGAGTCTATCGTGGGTAAGGTGTCGGAGAAGGTTCGTATCATCTCTGGTGATGTTCTCACAGGTGTCAAGACCGCTGCTGATGGCTATATCGCTGCTGGTGCAAATATGCTCAGCCTCATCCCTGAGGGTGATGTGTACGAGCTCCTCGGCTGGGCTATGCCTCGTTTCCACCGCTTCTCAGTATCGCGTGCTTACTTCTCTTGGCTCTGCCCTAAGAAGGAGTACAAGCTCGATACTAACCTCAATGGTGGTGAGCGTCCATTCGTAGTGACAGGTCTCTACGAGAACTACTTGCCTATGGATGTCTATGTGGCTTATCTGTTGAAGGCTATCCTCGTTGGTGACCTCGACAAGATGGAGAACTTGGGTATCTACGAGGTACTTCCTGAGGATTTAGCACTCTGCGAGTTCGTCGATCCATCGAAGATCGAGATGCAGCAGATTGTGCGTGATGGTATTAACCTAATGATTAAGGAGAGCTAAGATATGGGATTGCGTAATTTAGTAGATAAGATTAAGCCCACCTTCTCTGAGGGAGGTAAGCTCAGTTTCTTGCACTCGACATTCGAGGGCTTCGAGACATTCCTTTTTGTTCCTAACACTACAACCTCTAAGGGTGCACATATCCGCGATTGTAACGATATCAAGCGTGTGATGATCGTGGTTGTTGTAGCGCTGTTGCCAGCCCTGTTGATGGGTATGTACAACATCGGCTACCAGGCAGATGTTGAGGGTATTTTGCCAGCCTTCTGGTTCGGCTTCCTCAAGATGCTCCCTATGATCATCGTGTCGTATGTAGTAGGTCTTGCTATTGAGTTTACCTTCGCTCAGAAGCGTAAGCACGAGATCAACGAGGGCTTCCTCGTATCGGGTCTGCTCATCCCTATGGTGATGCCTATCACTGTGCCATTGTGGATCGTGGCTCTCTCAACTGCCTTCGCTGTTATCATCGGTAAGGAGGTATTCGGCGGTACTGGTATGAATGTCTTTAACCCAGCGTTGTTGGCTCGTGCCTTTGCCTTCTTCGCTTACACTCCTCAGATATCTGGTGAGGCGGTATGGTATGCCGACTCTACAACAGGTGCTACTGCACTCGAGCAGCTCGGCACAACAGGCACTATGCAGTGGAGCGCTCTTGATGCGTTCATCGGTTTGATCCCAGGCTCTGTTGGTGAGACTTCGACAGCTGCTATCCTTATCGGTGCGGCAATCCTCCTCTTCACCGGCGTGGCATCTTGGCGCATTATGCTCTCAGTATTCGTTGGTGGTATCGCCTTTGGCTACCTCTTCAACGCTGTGGGTATGACCGAGTTCCCAGCATACTACCACTTGCTCGTAGGTGGCTTTGCGTTCGGTGCTGTGTTTATGGCTACTGACCCTGTTACCTCGGCTCAGACAAATGCTGGTAAGTGGATCTACGGCTTTATGGTGGGTGCTTTGGCTATCCTCATCCGTGTGGTTAACCCAGCTTACCCAGAGGGTATGATGCTCTCTATCCTCTTTATGAACGCCCTTGCACCAACAATCGACTACTTCGTGGTTGAGCGTAACATTGCGCGTCGTAAGAAGCTAATTAAGAATGTAAAATAATCGGTGCTATGGCAATCAATAAGAATTCAAATGCATATATCATCATCTACACGGTTGTGATGGTGGTTATCGTTGGTGCTTTGCTCGCTTTCTTGGCTACATCGCTTAAGCCAAAGCAGGATGCAAATGTTCTCAACGAGCAGAAGGTGTCTATTATGAAGGCCTTTGGCGAGGCAGATGCATCGTTCGACGAGGTGGTTACTATGGGTAACCTCGTTGGTGGTGAGTTTGTTGCGGTTGACGGTAGCGACAAGGATGGCGTTCAGGCTATCTTCTCGATACTTGGCGACCGTAAGGCACTTGCAGAGGCACAGGATAACCTTCCTATCTTCCAGTTGGAGAAGGAGGGCGTTGTTAAGTATGTACTCCCTATCGTAGGTAAGGGTCTCTGGGGCGATATCTGGGGCTATGTTGCATTGCAGCAGTCTGAGGATAATGTCGTTATCACAGGTATCGTTATGGACCACGCAGGTGAGACTCCAGGTCTCGGTGCTGAGATCGCAACTGCTAAGGTTCAGGATGAGTTCCGTGGCAAGGCTCTCTACAATGCTGAGGGCGAGTTTGCGGTGCGTATGCAGAAGGGTGGTGCTCAGAACGAGCATCAGGTAGACGCTATCACCGGCGGTACAAAGACTTGCGACGGCGTTAACGCTATGCTTGCTACCTCTATCGGTAAGTATGAGTCGTTCTTGCGCACTGTTGAGGCTGCCGTTGAGGCAAGCTGCGAGTGTGGCGAGTGCGGCGCTGAGGAGGCTGCTAATGTTGAATCTGTAAAAACTGAGGAGGAGTAGTCTATGAAACTTAGCAAGAATTTTTCTAATCCTTTGGCAGCGAATAACCCTGTTATCGTTCAGATCTTGGGTATTTGCTCGGCTCTTGCCGTTACTGTTAAGCTCGAGCCAGCCTTTGTTATGGGTCTGTCGGTTACCTTCGTTACCGCATTCTCTAACCTTGTTATGTCGTTGATGCGTAATGGTGTGCCTTCGCGTATTCGTATCATCGTTCAGCTCGTGGTTATCGCAACGCTGGTAATCGTTGTAGACCAGTTCCTGCGCGCGTATATGTATGATGTATCGAAGCAGCTCTCGGTATATGTTGGTCTTATCATCACCAACTGTATCGTTATGGGTCGTGTTGAGGCCTTCGCTTTGGGTAACAAGCCTTGGGATGCCTTCGTTGACGGTGTTGCAAACGGTTTGGGCTACGCCTTCATCCTGGTGTTGGTGGCCTTCTTCCGTGAGCTCTTCGGCTCGGGTACACTCTTCGGCTTCGATGTTATCGCACGCTTCGGCTATGTAAACAACTCGTTGATGCTCTTCCCTCCGATGGCACTTATCATCGTAGGTATCATCATCTGGGTACATCGTTCTATTAATAAGGATCTTCAGGAAAAATAGGAGGGTAGCGTATGTTGAATTTGTTTATTAATTCGGTATTTATCGAAAATATGGTCTTCGCATACTTCTTCGGTATGTGTTCTTACATTGCCGTGTCGAAGAGCGTTAAGACCGCGTTGGGCTTGGGTGCTGCCGTTACCTTCGTTCAGGTTATGACCGTGCCTTTGAACTACCTCTTGAATCAGTATGTGTTGGCTCCTAACGCATTGGGTGAGGGTGTTGATCTTGGCTTCTTGTCGTTCATCCTCTTCATTGCGGTTATTGCTGCCTTCGTTCAGCTCGTTGAGATGATTGTCGAGAAGTTCTCGCCATCGCTCTACAACCAGCTCGGTATCTTCCTCCCACTTATCGCCGTAAACTGCGCCATTATGGGTGGTTCGCTCTTTATGCAGCAGATGGTTGGCACCGAGATCAACTCAGTAGGCGACTCTATCGTCTATGGTCTTGGTTCGGGTATTGGTTGGTGGTTGGCTATCGTTATGATGGCTGCTATCCGCGAGAAGATCGAGTACTCTCATATTCCAGCAGCGTTGAAGGGTCCAGGTATCGCGTTCATCATCACTGGTTTGATGGGTATCGCGTTTATGATTTTCTCAGGTATCCAGTTGTAACCTCTAAAAGAGTATAAGGTATGAATATTACTATTATTATCTATGCAATAGTTGCCTTTCTTGCGGTGACACTCGTTCTCGTGGCGCTGCTGCTCTTTGCAAAGGCAAAACTTACATCGTCGGGTGCTGTTAAGGTTAACATCAACGATGGCGATAAGGTGTTGGAGGTGGAGTCAGGTGCTACGCTTCTCAACACACTCTCTGAGCAGGGCATCTTCCTTCCATCGGCTTGCGGTGGTAAGGGTGCTTGCGGTCAGTGCAAGTGTCAGGTTGTGTCGGGCGGTGGTGAGATTCTCCCTACCGAGCGAGGCTTCTTCAACCGTCGTGAGATCAACGAGGGTTGGCGTCTTGGCTGCCAGGTGAAGGTTAAGGAGGATATCGCTATCAAGGTTCCAGCATCGGTTCTCAGCATCAAGAAGTGGGAGTGCGAGGTTGTGTCGAACAACAATGTTGCTACCTTCATCAAGGAGTTCGTTGTTAAGCTCCCTGAGGGCGAGCACCTCAACTTCCGTAGCGGTGGTTACATCCAGATTGATGTGCCAGCAATCACTGTTGACTACAAGGATATCGATGTAGACCCAGAGTACCGTGAGGATTGGGAGAAGATGGGTGTCTTCAACCTCAAGATGGTTAACCCTGAGCCACAGGTGCGTGCTTACTCGTGCGCTACCTACCCAGCTGAGGGCGATATCATCAAGCTCAATGTGCGTATCGCAACTCCTCCATTTGACCGTGCTACCGGCGGATGGATGAATGTGAATCCAGGTGTATGTTCTTCATACATCTACTCACTCAAGCCAGGCGACAAGATCATTATGTCAGGTCCATTCGGTGAGTTCTTCTTGCCAGATAACCTCTCAGACGATCAGGAGCTCGTATTCATCGGTGGTGGTGCAGGTATGGCGCCTATGCGTTCACACATTATGCACCTCTTCAAGACCCTCAAGACAGGTCGCAAGGTTAACTTCTTCTATGGTGCTCGTTCACTCAAGGAGGCGTTCTACCTCGATGATTACTACCAGATTGAGAAGGAGTTCCCTAACTTCAAGTTCCACCTCGCCCTCGACCGTCCAGATCCAGTGGCTGATGAGGCAGGTGTACCTTATGTTGCAGGCTTCGTTCACAATGTTCTCTATGAGACATATCTCAAGAACCACGACGAGCCAGAGGGCATCATCTACCTTATGTGCGGTCCTCCAATGATGGCACAGTCGGTAGTTAACCTCCTCGATAGCCTCGGAGTTCCAGCGGAGAATATCCTCTTTGATAACTTCGGCGCATAAATTTGTCGAGATAAGGCAGCATCTGCTGCCGCTAACAAAAGTAAATGCGAATGGGCCGTACGCCAATGTACAGCCCATCCGCATTTCTTTTGTCGAGCATTGCATCTCACACCTTCTGATCTCAAATTACGGATAAGTATGGCGTGCGATTGTGAAAAAAAATATGAGCCTGTCCCAGGTGGGGCAGGCTCATACTTTATATAATATACTGAATCGCCAAAGTATAACCCTCTATTGCGATGGGCTTACTTAAGCGGTGAGTCGGGCTCTCTTGACATAACGGCGTAGAAGAGCTTGTCGACGAGCGCTGGAAAGAACTTCTTAAGTAGGTGAGTGCCACGACCCTCCCACTCCATCAAGCAGAGGCGCTTGCGGCGCTGGATGCCCTTAGCCACGATGTGTGCCACATCCTCGGGTGTCATCATCTTAGCCTCGTCGCGTGGTGTCTCGCCCTGCTGTGTGCCGTCGGCTGTAAGGGCTGAGAAGCGTACATTCGATGCCGTGAAGCCTGGGCAGGCGGTCATAACGTGGAGCCCCTTCTTGAGGTTCTCTATGCGGATGGTATCGAGGAAGCCCGTCATCGCATACTTCGATGCCGAGTATCCCGTGCGGCCTGGTAGTCCGTGTATGCCCGCCACCGACGAGATGCCTACAAGCGAGCCCTTCGACTGCTGTAACCACTTGAGCGCGTACTTGGTGCAGTTCACCGTACCCCAGAAGTTGACATCCATAAGGCGGTGCAGCACACTAAGGTCACAGTCGTCAAACAGTGCGCGCATCGATAGACCAGCGTTGCAGATGAGCACATCGATGCCACCAAAAGCCTCGACAGCCACCTCCATCAGATGCTTGCACTCCTCCTCCTTCGTAACATCGCACGCAGCAAAGGCCACGCTACCACCTGCATTGCCAATCTCAGCAGCGATGCGCTCCAGCTCCTCGCTACGGCGTGCCGCCATAACGACCTTTGCCCCCATCTTGGCATACTCGCGTGCCATAGCCTCGCCGATGCCCGACGAAGCTCCTGTTATCACTATTCTCTTATCCTTCAGATAGTTTGCCATAATCTCGAATATTTCAAATTACTCATTAATCTCAACTCTAAGGCCGTCGTAGGCCATAAAAACACCTTCGGGCAGTTTGCTCTCCGTGTCGGCGTGCAACCCTATGCGGTGCGACATATGCGTGAGGTATGCCACGCGTGGTGTCACGCGCTCGATTAGCGACAACGCCTCGCTTACGGAGTAGTGCGAGCTGTGACTCTCCCAGCGTAGGGCGTTGATAACCAGCGTGTCCACGCCTCGAAGTTTCGCCTCCTCCTCTGGGGCGATGTAGTTCATATCGGTAAGGTAGGCGAGGGCGCCAATGCGGTAGCCAACAGAGCGAAAACGCTCCGAGTGCTTGCCAACGATTGGCACAATCTCGATGCCCTCGACGCTGAAACTCTGCGCCTCGTCTATCGTATGCAGCTCAATTTCGGGCACACCGCGATATTTGTCCGCCGCAAAGGCGTAGCCAAAGTCGTGACGCACAGCCTCGATGGTGGGGGCGTTGCCGTAGAGGTGCATAATGTGAATGGTGGGGTAGTCCACGAAGTTGAAGGCTCGCACATCGTCGATGCCGCCGATATGGTCCTTATGCTGGTGCGTAAGGAGTATGGCGTCGAGGTGGCGCACATCCTCGCGCAGCATCTGGTAGCGGAAGTCGGGGCCTGCGTCGATGGCGATACGCTTGCCATCTATCTCGACCATTGCCGAGGTGCGGAGACGCCTATTGCGCTTATCTGCTGAGGTGCAAACCTCACATTTACAGCCTATTACGGGCACTCCTTGTGATGTGCCGGTGCCTAAAAATGTTAGTCTCATAGCACAAAGGTAACTAAAAATAATTAATTCGTGGTCATAAAAGCCTCAATTTTATGCCGTCGAAATATCGAGCGGCGGAGTGTGATGTTCTAAAAACGAACAATACCACGACTCGTGGTATCGCCCCCAGATACCCTATATATAGCTATAATTGAGCTATATTGCAGCATAGCGGTGAGGGGTAAAATTGACCAATAGTGATGTGTTAAAAAGTTAACAGCAAAAATACTATGATTTTTCGTGTTATTTGCGTACCTTTGCCCCGATTTTTGTCGCATCGGTATCTAATGGCGCAGAGGCGCGCTGTGTGGTACACTCCAAATGCGGGCGAGCGATTGCTTGCAGCGGGGTCGGGCGACGAATGAGATAGGAAAACATTATAACTTTAGATGAAATATGAGAGAGAAGAGATTTATCACTTGCGATGGTAACTACGCTGCGGCACATATTGCATATATGTTCTCGGAGGTAGCAGCCATCTATCCCATTACCCCCTCATCGACAATGGCTGAGCTTGTGGATGAGTGGTCGGCACAGGGTAAGAAGAACATTTTTGGTGATACTGTAAAGGTCGTTGAGATGCAGTCTGAGGCTGGTGCAGCGGGTGCTGTTCACGGTTCGCTTCAGAGCGGTGCCCTCACATCGACATTTACCGCATCGCAGGGCTTGCTTCTTATGGTGCCTAATATGTACAAGATTGCTGGTGAGTTGCTTCCAGGCGTATTCCATGTATCGGCGCGTGCGCTTGCGGCACAGTCTCTCTCAATTTTTGGTGACCATCAGGATGTGATGGCTGTGCGCCAGACAGGCTTTGCGATGCTTGCTACATCATCTGTTCAGGAGGTTATGGACCTGGCAGGTGTTGCACACATCGTAGCCCTCAAGGCTCGCATCCCATTCGTTCACTTCTTCGATGGCTTCCGTACATCGCACGAGATTCAGAAGATTGAACTTATCGACGAGGCATCGCTCACAGCTATGTTCGACCGTGAGGCTCTTAAGGAGTTCCGCCGCCGTGCCCTCAACCCTGAGCACCCTGTAACACGCGGTACTGCGCAGAACCCAGATATCTACTTCCAGACTCGTGAGGCGTCAAACAAGTTCTACAACGCAGTGCCTGATATGGTTGCTGAGGCGATGGAGAAGATTTCTGCTATCACAGGTCGTGAGTACAAGCCATTCACCTACTACGGTGACGCTGAGGCTGAGCGTATCATCATCGCTATGGGCTCCATCACCGAGACCATCAAGGAGTGCGTTGACTACCTCCGCTCACAGGGCGAGAAGGTGGGTGTTATCACCGTTCACCTCTACCGTCCATTCTCGGCTAAGTACCTCTTCAATGTGATGCCTAAGAGCGTTAAGCGCATCTGCGTGCTCGATCGTACTAAGGAGCCAGGTTCTAACGGCGAGCCACTTCTCCTTGACATCCGCGATGCGTTCTATGAGTGCGAGAACCGTCCTATGATTATCGGTGGCCGCTACGGTCTCTCATCAAAGGATACTACTCCAGCACAGATGCTCGCAGTATTTGCTAACCTCGCAGCTGCTGAGCCTAAGAACCACTTTACCGTAGGTATCAATGACGATGTGACTATGTTGTCACTCTCTGTTGGCGAGGAGATCTCAATGGCTAAGGAGGGTACCTTCGAGGCGTTGTTCTTCGGTCTTGGTTCAGATGGTACTGTGGGTGCTAACAAGAACTCAATTAAGATTATCGGTGGCTCGACTAACAAGTACTGCCAGGCTTACTTCTCTTACGACTCGAAGAAGTCGGGTGGTTACACCTCGTCGCACCTCCGCTTCGGTGATAAGCCTATCACTTCGCCATACTTGGTGACTACACCAGACTTCGTGGCGTGTCATGTACCATCGTATGTCGAGAAGTACGATGTACTCAAGGGCCTTAAGCGTGGTGGCTCGTTCCTCCTCAACTCAGTGAACGACGCAGAGACCACTTGCGCTACCTTGCCAGCACATATGAAGGCTTACCTCGCTAAGAACGGTATCAACTTCTATATCATCAACGCTACTAAGATTGCCGCTGAGCTCGGTCTTGGTTCACGCACCAACACCATTATGCAGGCAGCGTTCTTCAAGATTGCCGACATCATTCCTATCGAGAAGGCTGTCGAGGAGATGAAGAAGGCTATCTACAAGTCTTACGGCAACAAGGGTGAGGATATCGTGAATATGAACTACGCAGCGGTTGACGCAGGTTGCGAGGCTGTTGTTAAGGTTGAGGTTCCAGCAGAGTGGGCAGCACTCGAGTGCGAGCACAAGGCTGCTGCGGTAGCTGCTGATGTCCCAGCCTTCGTACGAGATGTTTGCAAGCCTATTGACGCACTCAAGGGTGACCAGCTCCCTGTATCGGCATTCAACGGTCGTGAGGATGGTACTTGGGATAACGGCACTGCTGCATACGAGAAGCGAGGTATCGCTACTAGCGTTCCTGAGTGGCAGATTGCTAACTGTATCCAGTGTAACCAGTGTGCATATGTATGTCCTCACGCTGCTATCCGCCCATTCCTCGCTACTGAGGAGCAGGCAGCAGCTTCAGGCCTCGAGTGGAAGCAGGGCTTGGGCGAGACTAAGGCTCTCAAGTTCCGCATCCAGGTGTCGCCTATGGATTGTACAGGCTGTAACAACTGTGTGGATGTATGTCCTGCAAAGGATAAGGCACTCGTTATGCGACCTTTGGCTGAGCAGATGCCTCAGGCTGAGAATTGGGATAAGGTGACTAAGGAGATTGGCTATACTGAGTATGTCGATAAGACTAAGTCGGTTAAGAATTTGCAGTTCGCTAAGCCATTGTTCGAGTTCTCAGGTGCTTGTGCTGGTTGCGGTGAGACCCCATATATCAAGGCTATCACCCAGCTCTTCGGCGACCGTATGATGGTTGCTAACGCTACCGGTTGTACATCTATCTACTCTGGTTCAGCACCTTCAACTCCATACTGCACCAACGCGGCGGGTCAGGGTCCTGCTTGGGCTAACTCACTCTTCGAGGACAACGCTGAGTTTGGCCTCGGTATGCGCGTCGGTGTTGAGAAGATTCGTGAGGCTCTCGCAGATGTTATGACTAAGGCTATCGCTGAGTGCTCATGCTGCTCTGACGAGCTCAAGGCTCTTATGCAGGAGTGGATCGACTCTCGCGCCCTCGCTGCCGCTACACGCAGCATCGCCGACCGTATGATTCCTATGCTCGAGGCGTGCGACTGCGACTACTGCAAGACTATCCTCGAGTACAAGGATTGGCTCGTTAAGAAGTCTCAGTGGATTATCGGTGGTGACGGTTGGGGTTACGATATCGGCTTTGGCGGTGTTGACCATGTGCTCGCATCGGGCGAGGATGTGAATGTCCTTATCGTCGATACTGAGGTTTACTCTAACACCGGTGGTCAGTCATCTAAGTCTACCCCTGTGGGCGCTGTTGCTAAGTTCGCTTCGGCAGGTAAGCGCATCCGCAAGAAGGATATCGGTGCTATCGCTATGACCTACGGCTATGTATATGTTGCTCAGGTATCTATCGGTGCATCGCAGCAGCAGTTGTTCAATGTCCTAAAGGAGGCAGAGGCATACCCAGGTCCATCACTCATCATCGCCTACGCACCATGTATCAACCACGGTATCAAGGGCGGTATGACCCGTACTCAGACCATCGGCAAGCAGGCTGTTGAGTGTGGTTACTGGCACTTGTGGCACTACAACCCACAGCTCGAGGCTGAGGGTAAGAACCCATTTGTTCTCGACTCTAAGGAGCCAGATTGGTCGAAGTTCCGTGACTTCTTGATGAAGGAGGTACGCTACACATCGCTCAAGAAGGCCTTCCCAGCAGAGGCTGAGCAGCTCTTCGAGGCGGCTGAGGAGAACGCAAAGTGGCGTTACAACTCATATGTTAAGCGCACAAAGATGGAGTAATCGCTCCTGATGGTGCGGCGCTCCGCACCATATACTAATAGAGATGTGGGTAGCCTTGGCTGCCCACATTTTTTTTTGTTGCGAGGGCGGCGCTTGGTGGTGGCGTGGTGGCGCAATGCTAAATGCGGGGAGGACAAGGTGCTAAACATATTGGGGAAAGTGGTGGCAGTTTCGTGACTTTTTCGTATATTTGTAAACTGACGCCTAAATAGTTGATAATATGAAGAGATTTTTCCTAATCCTCGTAGCGATGGCAGCGCTTTGTGCCATCGAGAGTGCTAAGGCACAGAATTTACAGTTGTTGTACGACACAGGTCGTAACTGCGCAACATCGACCGTGGAGATGTTCCGCCCCGATGCCGGTGGTAGCACATTCTTCTTCATCGATATGGATTACAGTCCAAAGGTTGTGGGTGCTTATTGGGAGATTTCCCGTGAGCTCAACTTCTGGCAGGATAGCAAGATGGGCTGGATGTCGGTACATCTCGAGTACGACGGTGGCCTCAACACCACGGCAGGCTCGTTCAACAACGCGTGGTTGGCAGGTTTGACATACTCGGGCCACTCGAAGGATTACTGCAAGACTTGGTCGTTGTCTGCGATGTATAAGCTCATCCCTGGTACGGTGAATGCTCATGGCGGCAGAGATGTCCACAACTTCCAGATTACAGGTGTGTGGAACATCAACTTCGCGAAGGGCTGGTGCGACTTCAATGGCTTTGCTGACTTCTGGCGCGAGGCACGCGCTTGGCAGAATACAAGCTATATCTTCATTGCAGAGCCTCAGTTCTGGGTTAACCTCTACAAGATTCCAGGTATGGAGAAGGTGCGCCTGAGTATTGGTGGTGAGGTCGAGCTCTCGTATAACTTCGTTAAGCCAGGCTTCAGCGCAATGCCAGCCGTAGGTCTTAAGTGGAATTTTAATTAGTCGCCGAGGTGTAGTCTAATAGGACTTTCGAATATTTATAATGTTGCCCATAGGGTACAAAAAAAAGAGGAGCGTTTGTCTCCTCTTTTTTGTGCCCAGAATAGGACTCGAACCTACACGCCGTTAAGCACTCGCACCTGAAACGAGCGCGTCTACCATTTCGCCATCTGGGCAGCGTTTCAGCGCACAAAAGTAGCATATTTTTTTGAAATTTCGTATATTTGTGCAAAATTTATTTATCATTTCGCCGCTCTCGGACTATGGAGTCGAGGTGGTGAGGTGTTATAGTGTTGAACATAAACGCATTAGATGGTATGAAGGCGGGATATAAGGTTGCCCTATGGGTGTTGTTGTTGGTCGTTATCGATCAGGTTGTTAAGATGCTTGTTCACTTCAATTTGGAGGTGGGTGAGCGCATTGAGGTATTCTCGTGGTTCAACCTCTGCTATGTCGAGAATAACGGCTTTGCCTTCGGTATGCAGCTCGGTTCGGCCGATGGCGGTATCGACTGGGGTAAGCTCGTCCTCAGCCTCTTCCGTATCGGTATGATTGGCGCCATCATCTACGGTATCGACTACCTGCTTAAGCGTCGTAGCGAGGTGCCTACGGGTGTAATTGTGGGCGCTGTGCTTATCCTCGCTGGTGCGATTGGCAATATGGTCGACAGCATTTTCTATGGTCTCCTGCTCGACACGCAGGATAGCGGCCTGCTGATGGGTAAGGTCATCGATATGGTGCACCTGCCACTCTTCAAGTGGGATAGCTGCCCCGACTTCCTTCGCTTCCTCGTTGGTGGCGACGGCTACTTCTTCGGTGCGGTGTTCAATGTTGCCGATGCCTATATCTCGTGTGCAGTGGTCTATCTGCTTATCTTTCAGTATCGTTTCTTCAAATAGTGGACTTCGTCGTGATATGCTGGTGTGCTGATGCACGGCAATACCTGTCACGACGCCACATAATCCTATAATACCCAGGCATTTGATCACACTGCCCAACTATGACCCTCGTCGATCAATTCTTGGAGTGGCTCGAGTGTGAGCGTCGCTACTCACCGCTTACGGTGCGTAACTATCGTCACGATGTGGATGAGTTCCTATCGTGGTGTGGCACTACGCGCGAGGAGTTTGAACCCCAACGAATCAAGCGCGAGGATGTTGTAGATTGGTCTATCCACCTCCTCGAGGAGCGAAAACTCAAGAGCGCCTCGGTAAACCGTGCTGTGGCGTCGCTGCGCACGCTCTGGCGCTGGATGGCGACAAGAGGATATGTCGACGCCAATATCACCAAGGTCATATCGCAACTCAGGACCCCCAAACGCCTGCCCAGCTTCGTGCCTGAGAGCCGAATGGAGGAGCTGCTCGCAACGATGCGTGACGACTTGGCGTCGGATGACTTCCTGCGTGTGCGCAATGTGGTCATCGTGCTGCTCATCTACACCGCAGGTCTGCGCCTCTCGGAGCTGGTGGGTGCTAATGTCGAGGATCTTGCGCCCGATTACTCGTCGCTACGCGTTGTGGGTAAGGGAAATAAGGTGCGTGTGCAGCCTCTTGTCGAGGGTATGGCGCCGATATTAAAAAAGTATTTTAGTCAATTTTCATTGCAAAATATTTGCATAGGTCAAAAAAAACCATTAATTTTATCTCAGAAAGGCCGGCGTATCAGTCAGCGCACTGTGGAGCGCGTTGTCGATGGAGTGCTGCGAAGTGCGGGCGTGCAGGGTAAGACCTCGCCCCATGTGCTGAGGCATACCTTTGCTACTCACCTGCTTAACCGAGGTTCCGACCTGCGCGAGATACAGGAGTTGCTGGGCCACTCGTCACTTGTGGCGACGCAGGTCTACACCCACACCAATATCGAGCAGCTTCGTGAGGTATATGCCGCCGCCCACCCACGCGGTAGTGAGCAGGCACCACCACCAACCGAGGAGGCGTAGATATATAAATATTGGTACGCTTGAGCCGCAGACATAAGATTATCGGCACTTTTGGGGTGCTGTTGCGAGTTTTGGTAGAGAAATTGATTGGACAGCTTGGTGCCACGGGAGCACCGGGCATAATATAAACTTAATACTTTATGACCTATGAAAGTACAGATTCAGTCAGTAAAATTCGATGCAGGCAAGCCTCTGCTTGAGTTCATTCAGAAGAAGATGGATAGATTGGATCGCTTTGTCGATGAGAGAGCCGGCGACGCAGAGGTAGTACTTCGCCTCGATCCCGACTCAGAAAAGGGCAACAAAGTAGTAGTGATTTCGATCCATGTACCGGGTGGCGATATCCGTGTCGAGGAGCGAGCATTCACATTCGAGGAGGCGGTAGATAACTCAATGGATATAATCAAACGACAGCTCGAGAAGATCAAGGCTAAGTTTGAGAAGTAACACTCAGTAGTGGGCAAGGCAGCTTTGGTATGCCTTCGTTCCAACATATCTAACTAACACGAGCAGTCGCCTAAGGCGGCTGCTCGCTTTTTTGTAACATCGCCTTTTTTGTAACATCACCTTATTTTTGAGGTGTGAGTACGCGTCTTGGGAGAGCGTGTGGTCGCAGGTGGGGTGGGTTATGTGGTGTGCAAATGGTGCGTTTGCACGCAAGGCGTATGTCGTGCGGGTCAAATGTTATAGCATATTGCAGTTCCAACAAAATTGGTTATCTTTGCTATACGATTGAATATGCGACACTATGAAACGAACATTATCACTACTTTTTACCCTCCTTTTGTGCGCCGTAGGCTGCGTCAACGAGGATAGGATATGGCAGAGCATCAACTCTCTTGAGGAGCGTGTGGCCAAGCTCGAGACGCTGTGCGACAAGTACAACAATAGCATCTCTGCAATTCAGACCATACTCAACAAGCTGCAGTCGCACGACTATGTAACCTCGGTGCGCCCTATTACCAGCAATGGCGAGGTCATCGGCTACGAGATTGTCTTTAGCGATAGTGGCGTGGTGGCCATTTACCATGGCGAGGATGGCAAAGATGGCGTTGATGGCGTTGACGGCACGGATGGAAAGGATGGCGTTGACGGCAAAGACGGTAAGGATGGTTACACTCCGACGATAGATGTCCGCAAGGATATCGACGGCGTTTATTATTGGACGCTTGATGGCGAGTGGCTCTTGGACGACGAGGGCAACAAACTTCGCGTCGAGGGTCGTGACGGCAAGGATGGTGCGGATGGTGCAGACGGTAGCGATGGCAAGGATGGTGTCGATGGCGCTGACGGTAAGGACGGCTACACTCCGACCATTGGCGTGCGCAGGGATACAGACGGAAACTACTATTGGACACTCGACGGCGAGTGGCTCTTGGACGACGAGGGTAACAAAATGCGTGTCGAGGGTCGTGACGGCGAGGATGGCAAAGATGGCGTCGACGGTGAGGATGGCAAGGACGGTAGCGATGGTAAGGATGGTGAGGATGGCATCGACGGCGACACTCCAATCATCGGTGTGCGCCTTGGCAGCGACGGCCACTACTATTGGACGCTCAACGGCAACTGGCTCCTGGACGAGGATGGCAATAGGGTGGCGGCAGATTGTAATTGCGGCCTCGATGGCACCGACGGCAAGGATGGCCAAGATGGTAAAGATGGTGAGGACGGCAAGGATGGTCAGGATGGTGTCGACGGAAAAGATGGCAAGGATGGTGTTACGCCTCGTCTAAAGATAGAGGATGACTATTGGTATATCTCGTATGACGAGGGTGCTACCTGGTCCAAGTTGCAGAGAGCTGTGGGCGAGGATGGCGACTCGTACTTCAATTCGGTGACGCAGGACGACGCCTCGGTCTACCTCGAGTTGGCAGATGGCACGGTGATTACGCTACCCAAGGCGCAGGAGCTGTCTGTCACCTTCGACGAGGATGAGAACTTACAGATGATGGCCAACGACACGCACGATATTTGGTACAATATTGTGAGCAGCAGCGCACGAATCGATGTAGAGTTTATGGCGTCGGGCGACATCAATGTTGAGCTTATCGAGCAGGGCGACAAGAGTGGTATCATCCGCATAACCACGGGCGAGGCCATTATGCCAAATAGCAAGGTGTTGCTCTTCATCTCCGACTACGAGAGGGTTATTATGCGCAGTTTCCACATCTACGAGCTGGGTCTTTGTGCCGAGGCGGGGGATGCCGACATTGCGGTTGAGGATGTAGGAGGCGAGGTGGTGCTTAACTTTATGTCGAACATCACCTATCGCGTAATAATACCCGACGAGGCGGCATCGTGGATAGCACCTGTCGAAGCTACGCGCTCGCTAAAGCCACAGAGCATAGCCCTCACCATTTCCGAAAATATGGGCGAGGAGCGCACGGCGGTGGTGGAGGTTAAGGCCGAGTACTACCCCATAGCGATAGCATTTACCATTCGTCAGGCGGCAATTAGCGAGGCCTCGATTCTGCGCCATAAGCGTGAGGCGGAGCGTGCTGCGCTGCTTGACCTATACGAAAAGTATATAGGTGCGCAGTGGCCAGGCTATGATAGCTGGGCTACCGAGGCAGAGGTGTCGCAGTGGGAGGGCGTGACGGTAGATGCCGACGGCCTTGTTACAGCGCTCGATATCTCAGGCCTGGATATTGTGGGTGAGCTGCCTATGCAGGTGGCTGAACTATCGCAACTTAGGAGCCTCGACCTTTCGGATAATAGCTTTACGGGTGGCATCCCTGAGGCTTATGTGGCGATGGACCTTGAGAGCATCGCGCTTGATGGCAACTACCTTCAGGGCGACATCCCCCAGGCGTGGATTGCCGATGCTGAGTTTATGATTCGCAACTACCGTGGTCTTATCGCGCAGAGGGGCGGTAATATGGGCATCGTGCTGCCAGCGTTTGAGTTTGAGAGCCTCGATGGCCAAATTATCGACAATAGCTACATCGCCGACCACAGCTACACGATACTCTATACCTTCGACCTCTCATCCGACGAGGCGAGGGACTTTGCGCAGTACCGCCTCACGAGCTACTACAATAGCTACGCCGCCGATGGCCTTGGCATCCTGTCATACTCGCTTGCCGACGACGATAGTATGCTCAGCTTCGTGCAGCAGAGAGGCATCACCTGGCCCGTCTCTACTTGCCGCAATACCGACCAGCTCGACTCTATGGGTGCCTTTTGGGGTAATGCCGACTTTGCGTTTGCGCGCGTGTGTGTTGTGGATAGCGAGGGACGGATGCTCTTTGGCGACTACTATGGCTCGAATTATAGCACCGATTTGGGTCGCCTTATCGAGTCGTTGCTAAGGTAGAGCGAGCGGCAAGATGCAACTTAAGAGCAATGTGTGCGAGGGGGTTGTTTGATATTAATATTTAATTTGTTACCTTTGCAGCCGAATTAAGAAGATAAAGAGATTATGGCAGGTTCAAACTTTGTTGATTATGTAAAGATATTCGCCCGTTCGGGTCACGGTGGTGCTGGTTCGTGCCACTTCCGTCGTGAGAAGTTCGTTGCCTTCGGTGGTCCCGATGGCGGCGATGGCGGTAAGGGTGGTAGCATCATCCTTCAGGGCGATAGCCAATATTGGACACTCATCCACCTAAAATATAAGCGCCACCAGTTTGCCGAGGATGGCGAGAATGGCCACGGTGCTCGCTCTACGGGTGCCGATGCTAAGGATATCATCATCCCTGTGCCGCTGGGTACGGTGGCAAAGCAGGTGTTCACCGACGAGGAGACAGGCGAGACATATACCGAGGTTGTGGGCGAGGTTACCGAACACGGTGAGCAGCTTGTGCTTCTCAAGGGTGGCCGTGGCGGTCTGGGTAACTGGCACTTCCGCACCGCAACAAACCAGACACCACGCTACGCACAGCCTGGTGAGGATGGTGCAGAGGGTGCCTTCATCCTCGAACTTAAGGTGCTTGCCGATGTAGGTCTTGTGGGCTTCCCTAACGCTGGTAAGTCGACGCTCCTCTCAGTGGTGTCGGCCGCTAAGCCTAAGATTGCCAACTACGCCTTCACTACACTCGAGCCAAACTTGGGTATCGTATCGGTGCGTGATGACCACTCGTTCGTTATGGCCGACATTCCTGGTATCATCGAGGGTGCGCACGAGGGTCGTGGTCTTGGTACCCGCTTCTTACGCCATATCGAGCGTAACTCGGTGTTGCTCTTTATGATACCTGCTGATAGCGACGACATCGCTGCCGACTATAATATCCTCCTTGGTGAGCTCACGCAGTACAACCCTGAACTCTTGGACAAGGAGCGCCTCCTTGCCATCACCAAGTGCGATATGCTCGACGACGAGCTTATCGAGCAGATGAAGGCTCACCTTCCTGAGGGCATCGAGTCGATTTTCATCTCATCAGTTGCGAATCTTAATATTACGCAGCTTAAGGATATGCTATGGCGTGCGCTTAATAAGTAGGCAGAAACTGCCTCATTGGATATCTTTGGCGTTACACTCGTTCTCGAAATCCGCACATACGCACATTGATGCCACACAATAAAATAGGGGTTGTCCGACAAGGACAACCCCTAACTTTTAGCACTATGCTCCTATTTGAATATCATCTGCGCGAACTCCGATATGTAGATGCGCCAGTTGCGCCAGATGTGGCCGCCGTCGCTCTCACGATAGGTGTAGGCGTAGCCGTGGCTGTCGAGTAGCGCACGATAGTCGACATTCTCCTTGTATAGGAAGTCGTCGCTGCCGATAGCAATCCAATAGAGCGCTACGCCCTCGCTGAACTGGCGTGCGAGCTTGGTCTCGAGGTCGGCATATGTTGCAATGTCCTCCTTGCCACGGAAGATGGCGGCAGAGAAGAGTCCCACATAATCGAACATCTTAGGGTACTCCTTCGATATCTGCATCGCGTGGAAGCCTCCCATCGAGAGGCCAGCAATGGCACGCGAGGCCTTGCGTTTAACGGTGCGGTAGTGAGCGTCGACCCACGACACGACATCGGGGAACATAGCCTCGAACGAGCCATCCATCGAGCCACTCATATATGGTTTCCACATACCTTCTGCCGAGTATCCTGGTGCCGAGGCGTGCTTGGTGCAGCCGTTGGTCATAACCACAATCATCTCCTCGGCCTTGCCCTCAGCGATGAGGTTATCCATAATTTCGGCGAGGCGTCCCGTTGCCAACCACGCCTCCTCGTCGCCACCCATACCGTGCAGCAGGTAGAGCACGGGATAACGGCGCTTCGATGCCTCGTAGCCCGCAGGGGTGTAGACCACCATACGGCGCTCGCTGCCTCCCATTTCGGCCCATACGCGTGCTACGGTACCGTGGCTAATGGCCTGAGCCTTATATATATCGCCCCTGTCGCCGCCAACAATAAAGTAGTTCATCTGCGTCGACACATCGCGCACGAGGTAGACATTCGAGGGGTCGGTGACATCGCGCATACCGTCGACACGGAACGAGTAGTAGTACATCTCCGATGCAAGTGGTGCGGTGGTGTAGCTCCACACGCCCTCCTCACTGCGCACCATAGCGGCGCTCTCGACGCCCTGCGGCAGGAAGTCGCCCGCAACCTCCACCCTCTTAGCCTCAGGGGCGTAGAGTCTAAAGGTTACGCAGCCCGTATCTGCAATTTCGGGCGATACCAGGCCCTCGCTACGCCATAGGTTTTGCTGTGCTGTGACGCTGCCTAAGGTTGATACGATGGCGGCAGCGATAAGTAGCATAAATCTCTTCATAACTATCTCTATTTTTCGGTTTGACGCTCTTTGCCGTGTGGCATTATCTACTACAAAGATAACACTTTTTTCGCACGCACTTCGCTCTTTATGCCATTAAAGACCTCCGTTCGCAATATTTTCTCTACATTTGGCGTTGTAACGACGCATCTACTATAACCAATCTGAAACATCAAGTGTGGTATTTTATCTCTTTTTTCCTATATTTGCATAATTATATCATACAACGATGAAGATAGGCGTTATATCCGACACACACAACACCTTCGATGCGGCACTCGAGGCCTTCCTCGTCCCCTGCGATGAGGTATGGCACGCTGGCGACTTCGGATCGGTGGAGGTTGCTGACCGCATTGCGGCGTTCAAGCCACTGAGGGCGGTATATGGCAACATCGACGGCGGCGTGCTGAGGCGTATGTTCAACGATGTGGCGCTCTTCGAAGTCGAGGGCGTGAAGGTGCTGATGACACACATCGGTGGCTATCCGCGTCACTATCAGCCCAAGGCCCTGCAACATATCCACGCCACAAGACCCAAGATATTTGTGGCGGGACATTCGCATATACTCAAGGTGATATACGACCCCATCTACGATATGCTGCACATCAACCCCGGTGCGGCGGGCAAGTACGGCATCCACAGCGTGCGTACGGCTATAAGGTTAGACATCGAGAATGGCGACATCAAGAACCTCGAGATAGGCGAGTGGGATAAGTAATTAAGGGTGTGAAAGTTAAACGAAACATTGATATTTACTATGAAAAAGATTCTGTTATTATTCGTGGCGCTGCTTGGTAGTACGATGCTCTTTGCCCAGGGTCGTGTTGTGCGCGATACATTCCACTACGCTACGCACGACGGCGAGGCGCTATACCTCGATAGATATATGACTGAGGTGGCGGGCGAGGAGCTGCGTCCCGTTATGATTTTCGCCTTTGGTGGCGGCTTCGTGGGTGGCGAGCGCGATAGGGAGTACTATGCCGACTATTTCCGCCGTTTGGCAGAGGCTGGCATCGTAGCTGTGTCGATAGACTACCGCCTCGGACTTAAGTCGATACCCGAAGGCATAGGCCTCATAGATATGATTGGTATGCTCAAAAATGCAGTAAATATCGCCGTAGAGGATATGTACGCCGCAACCTGCTATGTGCTTGACAATCAGAAGGAGTGGCGTATCGACCCTGAGAAGATTATGGTTAGTGGCTCGAGTGCTGGTGCTATTACGGCGTTGCAGGCAGAGTGGAATAGGTGCAACGACACGGAGCTCGCAGCGGTACTCCCTGAGGGCTTCAGGTATGCGGCGGTGGTGTCGTGCGCAGGCGCTATCTTCACGACCAAGGGCAAGCCTAAGTTCGAGGCAGAGCCAGCCCCTATGCTCCTCTTCCACGGCTCGTCGGATAGCAATGTGCCATACAACAAGGCCTCGGTTATGGGTGTAGGCTTCTACGGCTCGGAGTATGTGGCACGACAGCTTGAGAAGCTCGATGCGCCATACTACTTCTATGCGGTGGAGTATGCCGACCACTCACTTGCGGTGACGCCATTGCAGGATAAGTGCGACCTCATCTTGCAGTTTATCGAGGACTATGTGGTGCGTGGCGTGAGGGCTAAGACGACTACTACGCAGCGCAGCTGCAATGCCGAAAAGCGACCTACGAACTTTAGCGTCAAGGACTACCTCTCGTCGAACTACGAGTAGTGGGATGAGGGCGTTTTGATATTTGTGAAATAATTAGTAACTTTGCACGATTACTTATAATGTAGTGAATTAGATGGGATATCTGAAAATCATATTCTACGGCATATTAGCTTTCATCGAGCGCCATCCCGTTTTGTGCTTGGCGCTGCTCGCCTTAGCGGTATTTGCACCATTCGTGTTTAAGTGGATTGGCTGGTTCATCCTTGGCCTACTCCTCGTCTTTGCTATCGTCATCGGCATCGCTGCGTGGCGTATGCGTAAGATGCGCCGACAGATGGAGGAGCAGATGCGTCAGGCTGGTGGTGGCAACCCCTTCGGCGGCGCTAACCCCTTTGGAGGTGCTAATCCTTTCGGTGGCGGCAACCCATTCACTTCGGGCGGCACTTCGGGCGGAGCTACGGGCTCGCCATTTGGTGCTACGGGAGGTATGACGCTCGAGGAGTTCGTGCGCCGTATGCAGGCCGAGGCCGATGCGCGCCAGCAGGCTACGCAGGGCAAGGGGCCTAAGAGTGACGGTAATGGTGGTGGCAAGAAGAACGATGTCGACTCGTCGGACTATGTTGAGTTCGAGGAGGTAGAGTAGTGATATCGAGAGGTTTATGTAGATAGACAGCAGGCTATGATAGGACTATTCGAACATATTGGTCGCTACTTCCAGCTCCTCGGACGAGCCTTTTCGCGTCCTGAGAAGCTCAGTATTTACTATCGTCGTGTGTGGTTCGAGATTGAGGCGCTGGGCTTCAACTCCATCTCGCTTACGGCCATCATCTCCGCCTTCATCGGTGCGGTGGTAGCCTTGCAGATGGCCATTACGCTCGAGTCGCCCTTCATACCTCAGTTTATGATTGGCTACGCTACGCGTGAGGTTATGGTGCTCGAGTTCTCGTCAACCGTCGTGGCACTAATCCTTGCGGGTAAGATTGGCTCGAATATCGCCTCGGAGATTGGTACTATGCGTATCACCGAGCAGATTGATGCTTTGGAGATTATGGGTATCAACTCGGCGGCATACCTCATCCTACCTAAGGTGCTGGCTACGGTGATGTTCTTCCCGCTGCTCACGCTCTTTTCTATCTTCGTGGGCATCGTTGGTGGCTACGCCATCGGCTACCTTACGGGCATAATGCTTCCTGGCGACTACATTGAGGGCTTGTTCTACTGCTTTGAGCCATTCTCGATAACTTACGCCTTAGTTAAAGGCTCGGTTTTTGCCTTCATCATCACCTCGATATCGGCATACTGCGGCTACTATGCTAAGGGTAACTCATTGGAGGTGGGACGCGCCTCGACACGCGCTGTGGTGTCAAGCTCCATCACCATTATGATTTTCGACCTTATCCTAACTCAAATTATGCGCGTATGATACGAGCAGATCACATATCCAAGACCTTCGATGGTCGTAAGGTGCTCAACGACATCACGGTAGAGTTCGACACCGGCAAGACAAACCTCATCATCGGCCGTAGTGGTTCGGGTAAGACGGTGCTGCTTAAGTCGCTCGTCGGCCTGCACGATGTGGACGAGGGTAAGATATTCTTCGACGATGTATGCTACACGGACCTTAGCTTTGGTGAGCGCAAGGCCATCCGTAAGGATATCGGTATGATCTTCCAGGGTGGTGCGCTGCTCGACTCCTCGACCGTAAGGGAGAATGTGCGCCTGCCACTCGACCTCTTCACCGATATGAGTGAGGGCGAGAAACGCGATAGGGTGAGCTTCTGCCTCGAGCGTGTGCGCCTCGTGGGTGCCGACCATCTCTACCCCTCGGAGCTTAGTGGAGGTATGGTTAAGCGTGTGGCCATTGCTCGCGCCATAGTGCTCAATCCGCGCTACCTCTTCTGCGACGAGCCTAATTCGGGCCTCGATCCGCAGACATCGGTGGTCATTGATAACCTCATTCAGGATATCACTAAGGAGTTCGGCATCACGACGATTGTTAACACTCACGATATGAACTCGGTGATGGAGATTGGCGAGAAGATTGTCTATATCCACGAGGGTAAGAAGTGGTGGGAAGGCACGAAGGACGACATTCTACTGTCGGAAAATCCCGAACTTAACGACTTTGTCTTTGCCTCGGCAATGGCAAAACGCGCCAAAAGCGTAGTGCGATAGCTCAAATTGTGGCCTATCGAGCGTCAAAATAATAGGATTTTGTTTGTTTAATAGGCTAAAAATATATAAATTTGTAGTCCGAAAGGCGATAGTAGAGTGGGCCGGTGGCTAAATGTTGTGCCTCGGTCGACGCGGGGCGAAGGCTCCGACGGGAGTGCTTTTGTGGATTTTTGAAAGAATAATCTATTAATTAAAAAATAAAAGACGATTATGATTAAGATTGGTATTAATGGCTTCGGTCGTATCGGCCGTATGGTATTCCGTGCAGCTTGTGCTCAGGCAGACAAGTATCAGATTGTAGGTATCAACGACCTTTGCCCAGTTGACTACTTGGCTTATATGCTCAAGTACGACACTATGCACGGCAAGTTCGATGGCACTGTTGACTACTGCGAGGAGGAGAACCTCCTTATCGTTAACGGTAACGAGATCCGCGTAACTGCTGAGAAGGATCCTGCAAACTTGAAGTGGAACGAGGTTGAGGCAGAGTATGTAGTTGAGTCAACAGGTCTCTTCCTTACAGCTGAGAAGGCACAGGCTCACATCACCGCAGGTGCTAAGTATGTAGTTATGTCAGCTCCTTCAAAGGACGACACCCCAATGTTCGTTTGCGGTGTTAACACCTCTGAGTACGCTGGTCAGCAGATCGTATCTAACGCTTCTTGTACTACAAACTGCTTGGCTCCTATCGCTAAGGTTCTTAACGACAACTTCGGCCTTGTAAACGGTCTTATGACTACCGTTCACTCAGTTACCGCTACTCAGAAGACTGTTGACGGTCCATCATTGAAGGACTGGCGTGGTGG
>JAGBTP010000003.1 GCA_017631255.1 Alistipes sp. | reverse complement strand
GGAGTGTAGTAAGAGCGTTCTTGAAAGTCTGCTCGAAACCGAGGAACTTCAACATTGATGGGTTAACAGCTGGGTGGAAACGCAAACCGCCCTTGTAAGGACCGATAGCTGAGTTGAACTGCACGCGGTAACCGAGGTTAGTCTGAACATCACCGTTGTCGTCTACCCAAGTAACACGGAATGTGAAGATACGGTCTGGCTCAACCATACGCTCTACAATCTTTGCCTTCTCATACTCAGGGTGCTGGTTGTATACCTCCTCGATAGACTCCAATACCTCCTGAACTGCCTGCAAGTACTCGCTCTCGCCAGGGTGCTTAGCCTCCAAATGGGCCATTAATGCTTTTACATCCATAGTTTTAGTTAAGTTAAAAGGTTATAATAAATGATTAACTTTATTGTTTTTGTCGTCGTCGACTTACCTTTACATCTAAATAGTTACACAAAGATAGACAAATATTCCTAATTATGTCCACCTTTGCGCATTTATTTTTGATTATTTTACGAAAAAGAGGTGTTCGGCACATAAAATGAATCGAACACCCCCGTTTTTATTCTACGATTACACGAATGGCAAGCGCACAACCTCTGCCTTAAGCAGACGACCACGCACCTCAACGGCAATCTGAGTTCCAGCCTTTGCGAACTCAGGCTTAACATAACCCATACCGATACCTACCTTGAGGCAAGGCGACATAGTACCAGATGTTACATGGCCGATGTGGTTACCCTCGAGGTCGGCAAGAGCGTACTCGTGACGAGGCACACCACGGTCGATAAGCTTGAAGCCTACGAGCTTGCGCGCAACGCCCTCCTTCTTCTGGCGCTCCATAAGCTCACGGTCGATAAATGGCTTGTTCTCGACGAACTTAGTGAGCCAGTTGAGACCAGCCTCGATAGGCGATGTTGTGTCGTCGATGTCGTTGCCATAGAGGCAGAAGCCCTTCTCGAGGCGGAGAGTATCGCGTGCGCCAAGGCCAATATTCTTAAGGCCAAACTCCTCGCCTACCTTCCACATTGCCTCCCAGATGGTGTCGGCATCCTCGTTGTACATATAGATCTCGCAGCCGCCAGAGCCGGTATAGCCGGTTGTAGAGAGGATAACATCGCAACCTGCCACCTTGCAAAGCTTGAAGGTGTAGTACTCCATATCCTCAACCTGCTCCTCGGTCATCTTCTGCACGAGCTTCATAGCCAAAGGACCCTGGATAGCGAGCTGAGCAGTCTTATCCGAGCTATTCTCGAGCTCAACGCCAGCCTTCATACCATACTCCTCACCCTGCTTGCAGATGTGAGCCCAATCCTTGTCGATGTTAGCAGCGTTAACGCAGAGCATATACTTCTCCTCGTTGATGCGGTAAACAAGGATATCGTCGACGATACCGCCCTTGCCGTTAGGCATAGTGGTGTACTGAACCTTGCCGTCGAAGAGGTCGCACACATTGTTAGTGGTGATGCGCTGCAAGAACTCTGTTGCGCGTGGGCCCTTAATCCAAATCTCACCCATATGGCTAACATCGAACACACCGCACTTCTCGCGTACATTGATATGCTCGTCGTTGATACCTGAGAACTCGATAGGCATATTGTAGCCTGCGAACTCCGCCATCTTTGCACCATTAGCGATATGGTACTTGGTAAATGCTGTTGTTTTCATTTAGTTTTTAGTTTTAGTGTTTATGTTATTAGTTAGTTTTCAGCTTGTTATGCCTCCTGTGCCGACTCCTCTTTCAGGCGTGGTTTAAGACCGAGGCGAGGGCAGCGCATAAACTCCTTCGTGCGGTCAAACAAGTAGCGGTAGGTGGTGTGCATCTTATGCTTGCGTGCGCAGATGTAGCGCTCGACCATACGATTCATCACGGGGTTGAAGTCGCCAATCCACGCAAACTCAATGGTGCGGTACTGATTCTTGTCGGTGCGGATATAGCCCTCGAGCATAGCCTGCATAAATCCCGACTCGACGCCCTTGCCCTGAAACTCTGGCGTGATGCCAAAGACGATGGCGAAGATACGGTCGCACTTTTTACGCACCTTGAGGTCCCACATCATTCGCAACTTATTGACGATGCCGAATTTGCCGTTATACTTGCCGATGAGGCGGTTAAGGTCGGGCACCATAATGAAGAAGCCGATAGGCTCGTCGTTGAAGTACGAGAACCAGATGAGGTTGCGGTCGACAATCGGGCGCATCGTGTCGGCCATCTGCCGTGCCTCCTCCGAGGCCATAGGCTTGACGCCGGTAAAGAGCGTCCACGCCTTGTTGTATATCGTGCGGAACTTCTCCACTGCGCTGTATAAATCCTCGTCGCCAATGGGGGCAAAGCGATAACCCGGTGTCGACATCAGTCGCTTAACACGATCGTAGACCACCTCGTTAACCTCGTCGTAGGCGTTCCACACATAGGTATTCTGGTTAAAGTAGTTCTGGAAGCCGTAGTTCTCGAAGAGCGCCTTGTAGTATGGCAGGTGGTAAGGGTTCTCAAAAAGGGGCTGATGCTCGTAGCCCTCGACAAGCAGACCCCACCAAGCGTCGCGCGAACCGAAGTTCACAGGGCCGTCCATCGCCTCCATACCTCGCTCCTTGAGCCACTGGCGTGCTGCGTCGAAGAGCGTGTTGGCAAGCTCCTGGTCGTCGATAGCCTCAAAGAAGCCGCAGCCACCCGTAGGCTGCTCGTACTCATAGGCGTGAGCCTTGTCGTAGAAGGCAGCGATGCGACCTACGCACTCGCCCTCGGCGTTGCGTGCCACCCAGCGGATAGCCTCACCATCGGCAAAGAGTTTGTTCTTCTTAGGGTCGAACACCGCCTTTATTGAGTCGTCGAAGGGACACACCCAATTCGGATTACCCTTATAAATCTTTTTAGGCAGGTCGAGGAACTCGCGCTCAAGGGCTCTATTCCCCGTCGTGACCTCTAAAAGTGTGTACTTTCTGTTTGCCATCTTCACCTAATTTATTGTAAGCATAGTCATACAAAGGTAAGTAATTTTTCCTATAAACGGCAACAAAGTGGTAAAAATTTTGCACGCCGTATATCAAACAATTTTCGCACCCGATACCGCAACAAGGCACAATAATGTATGTTTCAGAGCGTTATATGGGTATGAAATGAATAATTTTAGATAGTAAAATCATATTTTAGATTAATTAAATTTGTAATTTCAAAAAAAAGTATAATCTTTGCAACCGTAAAAATAGAGATAAAACAACTAAAATTAGAGAATTAAAACCTTAAACTATTATGAAAAAGATTACAGTATTCATCCTTTCTATCCTCGCAACGGCATCTACCGCCTTTGCACTCTCGTTCCATAGCACCGACGACGACAGGCCTATCACCTACGACCAGCTACCCGCAGCTGCAAAGGAGTTCATCAAGGATAACTTCGGCAAAGAGCAAGTGTCGCTCACCTCACTCGACAGCGACCTCATCGGCGATGAGTACACCGTGGTATTCACTTCGGGTACCAAGCTCGAGTTCTATAGCGACGGCAACTGGAAGGAGGTCGACTGCCGTTACAGTGAGGTGCCACACAACCTCATCCCCGACAAAATTGCTGACTACCTCAAGGCCAACTACGCCGATAGCAAGGTGCGCGAGATTAAGCGCGGAAGAGGCGGCTACGAGGTCAAGCTAAACAACGGCTTAGAGCTCACCTTCGACCGTGACTATCGTCTCGTCGAGATCGACGACTAACGAGGTGCGGCGAGGTGCACGAATATAAAAATTGAGTTAGAGTTATGAGAAAGTTTGCATTTGGATTTTTGGCACTCGCCATCGTCACCACTCTCACCCCATCGTGCAACGATGACTACAACGCACCACGCTCGATGCGCAGCGCCCTCTATGAGAGCTACCCTACGGCCGTAGATGTCGAGTGGAAGAAGAAGCGTGACCACATCGTCGCCGAGTTCCGCATCCCTGGTCAGGGCGAGTGTGAGGCTTGGTACACGAAGGATGGCGCGTGGGTGATGACATCGTTCGACATCACCTACTCGGAGCTGCCACAGGCGGTGCGCACAGCCTTCGAGGCGGAGTATGGCAAGATGACCCCTGTTGATGATGTTGAGCGCCTGGAGCGCAACAACAACGACACCATCTACTTCATCGAGGCCGAAATTGCCGTAAATGGCTATCCCGCAGAGGTCTACCTCGACTATGCAGAGGATGGCACCCTGCTACGCACATCGGTCGATGTGGAGGGTTACGACAGCATCTACTACTACCTTTAGGGTAGGTGTCCGTAATCGTTAGGCGGGAGGTGTCGCACGATTTAGACACACGAAGTTCGCCACAGCTACGGTCATAGATGCACGCATTTTAGTCGTAGACTAACCTTGATTTAGCCGTCGGGAGGAGACTCTTGGCGGCTACTATTTATGTGGGCAGGAGAAAAAGTTTGCCTTTTCGCCATTTTATTCGTACCTTTGCACTGAGCAACATATCCGTATTACCTAACACCTCAGAGATATGAAACGCATATTGGACATCTCATACGAACACTACGACGCCATCGCCGACCTCGCAGCCGAGGATATCGCCCTTGTGGAGGAGGCTGTGGCAGCAACGGCAACGGCAAATGCACCATACTCAAACTTCAGGGTGGGCGCTGCGGTGCGCCTAAAGAGTGGCACGACACTCCACGCCTCGAACTTCGAGAGCGAGGTATATCCCGCAGGACTTTGTGCCGAGCGCTCGCTGCTCTTCTATGTCGAGGCCAACTACAAGGATGACCATATCGAGGCCCTGGCCATCGCCTCGAACCCCTCGGAGAGGGAGTGCTACCCCTGCGGCCAGTGCCGTCAGGTGATTGTCGATGTGGAGCGCAGGCAGCAGAGCCCTATCAGGGTGATAATGTCGGGCGCAGGAGGCGCCACCGTAGTGGACAGAGCCGAAAAATTGTTACCCTTCACATTCAAGCTATAATATGTTTACAATCAAGGATATACTCTATGAGGACAACCACCTCCTCATAGTCAACAAGCACGCTGGCGACCTCGTGCAGAGCGACCCCGACGGCACCGAGGCCATCGAGGATCAGATTAAGGCGATGATTAAGGTGCGCGACCATAAGCCTGGCGCCGTCTACCTCGGCGTAGCACATCGCATCGACCGCCCCGTAAGTGGTGTTGTGGTCTTTGCCAAGACCTCTAAGGCCCTCACACGCCTCAACGAGATGATACGCGCACAGCAGATTAAGAAGACCTATTGGGCTATCACCGAGGAGCGCCCCAACGACGAGGAGGGTACGCTCCACCACTGGATTGCGCGCAACCCCAAAACCAACCGCTCGCACGCCTATCAGCGTCCTAAGGGCGACAGCAAGGAGGCGATACTCGACTACCGTGTGCTCGGAGCCTCGACAAACTACACCCTCGTGGAGGTGGACCTCAAGACGGGTCGCCACCACCAGATTCGTGCGCAGCTCTCAGCCATAGGCTGCTCAATCAAGGGCGACCTTAAGTATGGCGCTAAGCGCTCGAACAAGGATGGCAGCATCTCGCTGCACTCGCGTCGCGTGGAGTTCCTTCACCCCGTAGGTGGCAAGCCCGTAGTGGTGACAGCACCCGTACCTAAGGGCGACAGCCTCTGGGCATTCTTCGAGGAGGCACAGCGATGAGACTCCTCATTCAGCGCACAACAGGAGCACGCTGCCGCATTGACGGGGCGGTGCACTCCGAGATAGGCAAGGGTCTGGTGGTCCTTGTCGGCATAGGCCACGACGAGACGGACGAGGATATCGCCTGGCTGACGAAGAAACTCGTGCAGCTACGCATCTTCGACGATGCTGAGGGTGTAATGAACCTCTCGGTCGAGGATATCGGTGGCGAGGTGATGATTGTGAGCCAGTTCACGCTACACGCAATGACCAAGAAGGGCAACCGACCCTCGTGGATTAAGGCGGCACCTGAGGCCATATCGAAGCCGCTGTATGAGCGCTTCGTAGCGAGCGTTGAGAGTGCCTTGGGGCGTCGTGTGGCGACGGGTAGCTTCGGCGCCGATATGAAGATTGAGCTTACGAACGACGGCCCTGTGACAATATGGATAGATTCAAAAAACAGAGAATAACACCTCCAAAAAACGAGACAACACACTCCAAATGAAAGCATTAACACTTAGATTATCGCTCCTCGTGGCACTCGTTGTTGCCATCGTGGGCATTGCCGCCTGCGAGAAGAGCGAGCCATTTGCGTGCAGCGTAGTGGAGAGCAGCGCCGAGGAGATCACCGCCACCACAGCAACCCTCAGCGCCACCATCAACACATCGAACTATGGTGCTATCGAGCGCGTGGGATTTATGGTGGCGCGTTCGGGCAGCGATAACTACGCCCTGCACGAGGCCGCCATCGGTCGTATGTTCGAGCTCACCATCGAGGAGCTTAAGCCCTCGACAACATACCACTACCGCATATATATTATGGCAGGTGGCGAGACCTGGCTCTTCGACGGCGAGAAGTTCAAAACCCTCGCCAACGGCAATAACGACCCAGAACCAACCCCCGACCCAGAGCCAGAGCCAGAACCTGAACCAACCCCCGACCCTGACCCTGAGCCAGACCCTGAGCCAGACCCTGAGCCAGACCCTGAGCCAGACCCTGAGCCAGACCCTACTCCAACGGTAGGTGCGACATATCGTGCGGGATGGTATGAGTTGCCGATAGAGGTTGATGCCAACGCCGATGGTCGTGACGACAACAACTCGACATACTACTACGCCCATCACCTATGTGCAGGCGGCGAGCGCAATGCCCAGAATAGCGGCTCAGCGCGTAACTACACCGTATGCTTCTCGTCGGAGCACCACTGCCCCGTATGGGTGGCGGCACCTCGTCACGCACGCTACTCGGGCACGGCAAAGCGTACAGATGCCTACACGCAGGATCCGCAGATTCCATCGAACATTCAGTATGTGCGTAAGGATGCCGATAGTGGCTGCAACAATGGCCATATGCTCGGCTCAGCAGAGCGTACATCGTCGACAGCGACCAACAAGCAGGTCTTCTACTTCTCGAACATCGCACCACAGTACTCCGACACCTTCAACACCGGTGGCGGTGCGTGGAACAACCTCGAGGACCACATCGACGACCTGGTATGTGCCGACACGCTCTACACCGTAATCGGCTGCTACTTCGATACCTACACCGATAAGTATGGCAATACGGGTCGCCCTGCAAAGATATCGTTCGGCGGTCGCTCGGATGTGTCTCGCCCAACGATGTTCTACTACGCCCTGTTGCGCACCAAGAGCGGCTCGTCGGGCAAGTGCGTCAAGGATTGCTCAGCGTCGGAGCTTAAGTGTGCCGCCTTTGTCATCTGCCACGAGCAGGACAAGGGTCACAAACCACAGGTCAAGGATATCATCTCGATCGAGGAGTTGGAGCGCCTGACGGGCTTTACCTACTTCGAAAATGTGCCCAACGCCCCAAAGAGTACGGTCTACACCTCGGAGTGGCTTTAGGCTACACATATATAATTATATAATTTAGGCAACTACCACTATGTTAATAGCACTACAAAAGCGCAAGGAGAACATCGCCGAGTACATCCTCTACCTATGGCAGGTCGAGGACCTATTGCGAGCCTTGCAGTTTAGCCCCGAAGCGATATATGCCACCCTCGTAGCCAAGACCGAGGGCACGGATGAGCAGCAGAAGGAGAACATATTTAATTGGTATATGCAGATTGTCGAGCTCTTGCGCAAGGAGGGCAAGGAGAATCAAGGCCACCTTGAGCATACGCTCCACCTCATCGCCGACCTGCACAACCTCCACCTCCAGCTTATGCAGCTACCCGTGGGTGAACACTACCGTGCCACATACGCTGCGCTGCGTGCCGAACTACCCCGTCTGCGCACCATTATCGACAAGGATGAGATTAGCGATACGGAGCTCTGCTTCCGTGCGCTCTACGCTGCGCTGCTCTACAAAATCAAGGGCGGTGGCGAGCAGGCAATAGCCGATACTTTGGCCGTAATATCGCCCGCCGTAGGTGAACTTGCGGCGCTTTATGGCAAGGTCGAGCGAGGTGAAATTAACCTTTTCGAGGAGTAGAATGACCCAAAATTTGGCATAATTGACCCCGAAAAGCACTTTTTTTCGCAGTTTATTTGCAAAATAAAAAAAAGGTTGTACCTTTGCACCTCGCAGTTAAAGCGTTATTTACAGTAACAACGGAACAAAAACAATAAAACAGATACAACTATGGCAATGAAAAGAACTTACCAGCCTTCTCGCCGTAAGAGAATTAACAAGCACGGTTTCCGTCAGAGAATGGCTACTGCTAATGGCCGCAAGGTATTGGCTGCACGACGCGCTAAGGGTCGTAAGAAGTTGACCGTATCAGACGAGGCAACATTCAAGTACAACTAGTCGAAGGCTAAGTAGCTGAGCCGAGGGGTGAGCGCAAGCAAATCCTGAGAGTGACCGGCGTAGTGGTGGCATAGCGGCTTCAAGTCGCAGCTATCGGTCGGGGCACCGAGGGCTCGTCGCCTTTGATTAGAGTGTGGCTCCGCCACAAGAGTGATAATGGATTGCACCGCAAGGGCAATCCATTGTTGCGTTATGGCTATGGCATCCGATTTTAATTCAATTATTCGATGAATATGGCATAATGCTACCCCACAATGCGATGCAAAATACTGCTGCCTCACAAAGTGAGGGTACGAGTGGTGGTAGTTCGCATCTTTTTACTATCTTTGCGCACAAAACGAAAAACATAGAAGAATATGGCTTTGATTGATGAGATTACCAAACGACGAACTTTCGCCGTTATCGCACACCCTGATGCCGGAAAGACTACCCTGACCGAGAAGCTCCTCCTCTTCGGTGGTGCTATCCACGTGGCTGGCGCTGTGAAGAGCAACAAGATTAAGAAGGGCGCAACATCCGACTTTATGGAGATTGAGCGACAGCGAGGTATCTCGGTGGCTACATCCGTGATGGGTTTCGAGTACAAGGATGTCAAAATTAACATCCTCGATACCCCAGGTCACGAGGACTTCGCCGAAGATACTTACCGCACGCTTACGGCCGTAGACTCGGTAATCATCGTCATCGACGGCGCAAAGGGTGTCGAGACGCAGACACGCCGACTGATGGATGTATGTCGTATGCGCAAGACCCCCGTTATCGTATTCATCAACAAGCTCGATAGACCTTCGAAGGATCCGTTTGACCTCCTCGACGAAGTGGAGCGTGAGCTTAAGATTCGCGTGCGTCCGCTGGCCTTCCCTATCTCGTCGGGCGACACCTTCAAGGGTGTCTACAACCTCTACGAGAAGAACCTCTCGCTCTTCACCTCGGACGAGCGACAGACGGCCGACGCCTCGACAGTAGAGATTACCGACCTCACAACGCCCGACCTCGACACCTACATCGGTGCTAAGTTTGCCGAGCAGCTACGCGAGAATGTCGACATTGTCGAGGGTGTGTACGACTCGTTTGACCGTGAGCAGTACCTCGCAGGAGAGATTGCCCCTGTATTCTTCGGTTCGGCGGTTAATAACTTCGGCGTGCGAGAGCTTCTCGACTGCTTCATCCGCATAGCGCCATCACCACGCACAGCACCTACCGAGACACGCGTTGTGGAGCCTTCGGAGGCCAAGCTTACGGGCTTTATCTTCAAGATTCACGCCAATATGGACCCTAACCACCGCGACCGTATCGCCTTTATGAAGATATGTTCGGGTAAGTTCGAGCGTAACAAGAACTACCTCCACGTGCGCAGTGGCAAGCAACTCAAGTTCTCATCACCAACAGCCTTTATGGCCGAAAAGAAGTCGATTATCGACGAGGCCTTCCCAGGCGATATCGTGGGTCTGCACGATACGGGTACCTTTATGATTGGCGACACCTTCACCGAGGGCGAGAAGCTCAAGTTTACGGGCATCCCTTCGTTCTCGCCTGAGCACTTCCGTTATATCGAGAATGCCGACCCTATGAAGTTCAAGCAGTTGGCTAAGGGTATCGACCAGCTTATGGATGAGGGTGTTGCGCAGCTCTTCACCTCGTCGCTCAACGGCCGCAAGATTATCGGCACGGTGGGAGCGTTGCAGTTCGAGGTTATCCAGTACCGCCTCGAGCACGAGTATGGTGCTAAGTGTCGCTGGGAGCCTATTTCGATTCACAAGGCCTGCTGGATTGAATCGGACAACGAGGCGCAGCTCGCCGACTTCAAGCGTCGCAAGCACACGAATATGGCTGTGGACAAGCACGGTCGTGATGTGTTCCTGGCCGATACGAGCTACGCGTTGGCACTTGCGCAGGAGAACTTCAAGGATATACGCTTCAAGTTCACCTCAGAGGTGTAGGCGATAAGAGGATATTTTGATAAACGAGGCTGTCGACAAGCATTGGTTGGCAGCCTCGTTTTATTATAAAAAGCTATGTAACAAGAGGTAGTTTTAGGCGCACGAGGCTCGAAAAAGCGGAGTTCACTTTAAGTTAATGAGCATATTTCGAGCGAGATAACACCAAAGTAGCCTTGTTAAACAGTTTTTTTTCGTTATCTTTGCCGCCGTATGCGACAGAAACAAAGGATATTGAGTACGCTGATGATGCTGGTGATGGGTATATACCTTGCCAGCAGCACCCTCTTTATCCACTGCCATACGATCAACGGCATCAGCGTGGTGCACTCCCACCCCTTTATGGGCAGCAGCACCGCCCATACTCATAGCGATAGCTCGGTAGACACCATCTATCGTCTCACAACACCAAGTGCTCTGGTGGCCGATAGCACCATCGAGATACCATACACATCGCTCACCATAGCCACCTCCGAGGGACCGGTTATGGAGGCTGCTCACTCGGCTGAGCACACGCTGCATCTGTTGCGCGCCCCACCTGCAAAGGCCTAAAAACTCACACGACACACTACACCCTACGGCACAAACCCCTTATTATGGGGATGCTTTGCCGTGTAAATTACCATAGAGTGGCTATTGCCCACTCTCTATGGGCGTTATACCTTTGCACACAGACAATTACACTTAACATACGCACGCAAACAGATGAGACATTTAATCTTCACACTACTACTAACACTCACCCTACCCATCATAGCCTCGGCGGCGAATGACAACCCCACCTCGCCCATCGTCGAGGTGCAGAACCGCAACCCTAAGAAACCTACCGACGCCAATGTCTACGGCCATATCGTATCGGCAAATTCGGGCGAGCACCTACCCTATGCTACCGTCGCAATCAAGGGCACCACAATCGGCTGCGCCGCAGACGGTACGGGTCACTACAAGCTCAACAACCTGCCACTCGGTGAGGTTACATTCGTCGTGTCGGCCATAGGCTACGAGACCGTCGAGATGGGATACATCGCCCTGGAGCGTAGGACCGAGGAGCTTAACTTCAAACTCCAGGAGTCGGCCGTATCACTTGACGAGGTGGTGGTGTCAGCAACGCGTAACGAGACAAACCGCAGGCAGACAGCCACCGTGGTAAATGTGGCATCTACGAAGCTCTTTGAGGGCACAGCGTCGTCGAACCTCTCAGAGGCGATGAACTTCCAGTCGGGTCTGCGCGTGGAGAACACCTGCGGCAACTGCGGCGCACCACAGCTACGCATCAACGGCCTCGAGGGTCAGTATTCGCAGATTCTGCTCGACAGTCGCGCCATATTCTCATCGCTGGCAGGCGTCTACGGCCTCGACCTTATGCCCGTAGCTATGGTCGAGCGTGTGGAGGTTATCCGTGGTGGTGGCTCGGCGCTCTTCGGCTCGAATGCCATTGGCGGCGTGGTTAACATCATCACCAAGGACCCCGTTCGCAACACCCTCTCGCTATCCAATACCACCAACATTATGGAGGACGGCACGCCCGACATCAACACCTCGCTCGGAGGAGCCTTCGTGTCGGACGACTACAAGCTGGGCGCATATGTTTTCGGTCAGGTCAAGAACCGCGATGGCTACGACCGCAACAACGACGGCTTTACCGATATCACCAAGCTCCGTTCGGAGACCATCGGCTTCCGTGCCTACTACAAGACCTCGGCGCACTCGCGCCTAACGGCTGAGTATCACCATATTCACGACTTCCGTCGTGGTGGCGATAACCTCGACGGTGCACCTCATATGTCATACATCTGCGAGCAGGTGGACCACAACATCGACGGCGGTGGCCTCCGCTTCGACTACTTCCCAAATATGCGTCATCGTGCCAGCATCTACACCTCGGCGCAGGGCATCGCGCGCTCGAGCTACTTCGGAGCTGATATGAATCCCGACGCCTATGGCACGACCAAGGATATGATGTTCGTAGCGGGCGGTCAGTACACCTTCAACTACAAGGCGGGACTTCCAGCAGAGCTGACGGCAGGCGTGGAGTACAACTATAATTCACTCAATGACTACTATATAGCTACCGAGCGCCGCCTCGACCAGCAGACCTCGACCGTAGGTCTCTTTGCCCAGAATGAGTGGAAGAGTGAGAAGGTTAACATCCTCATCGGCTTCCGCCTCGACAAGCACAATATGATCGACAGGCCTATCTTCTCGCCTCGTGCCAACATTCGTTACAGCCCTATCGACAACCTCGGTCTGCGCGTCTCGTACTCAAGCGGCTACCGCGCACCACAGGCCTACAACGAGGATTTGCATATCGACGCCCTCAACCACACGGTGTCGCTCATTACGCTTGCCGACGACCTCCGTCCCGAGTTTTCGCACTCGCTGAGTGCCTCGGCAGACTACTACCATAACTTCGGCAAGGTGCAGACCAACATCCTCGTCGAGGGCTTCTACACGATGCTCAACGATGTCTTCACGCTCGAGAAGGTGGGTGATGGCACCGATGGCGTAATCCTCAAGGAGCGCCGCAATGCTGCGGGAGCACGCGTGGGAGGTATCACCGCAGAGGTTAAGATTGGTATTCCACAGGTATTCGATGTGCAGCTGGGCTACACCTTCCAGAAGAGCCGCTATGTCGAGCCTGAGCAGTGGAGCGACGCTGTGGAGGCACAACGCACGATGTTCCGCTCGCCAGACCACTATGGCTACCTGAGCTCGAACTTCTACATCACCAAGCAGCTAAATGCCTCGCTCTTCGGCACATACACAGGCCGTATGCTCGTGCAGCACAACGCCTACACCGACATCAATGGCGAGGAACACGCCGACTCGGATGTCCTTACGCCAGCCTTCTGGGACTGCGGCTTCAAGGTGGGCTACACCTTCCGCCTCACCAACATCATCAACCTCGAGGTCAACGCCGGCGTGAAGAATCTTTTTGATGCCTACCAGCGCGATATTGACTGGGGTGCAGGTCGTGATTCGGCATACATCTACGGCCCTTCGATGCCTCGCACCTACTTCGTTGGCGTCAAGCTATACCTGTAATAGTTAGGCCATTACACCAAATAATAAAGGCTGCTCAGTGAGCAGCCTTTATTGTCTTATTGCGCATATTTTGCGACTGTCCGCCTCAACCTAATTAGCGTCAAGAGGGCGGCAGTGGAGAGTCCAACGATAAGACCTATAACCAAGCCACGGCAGCCCATATCGAGGCCATAGGCGAGGTAGCAGCCTATCGGGATATTAAGACCGAGGTAGCTGCAAAGGACTATTGGCATAATGATTTTCACATCCTGCAAGCCTCGCATCATACTGATCGATAGGCCCTGAACGGCATCAGAGAATTGATAGATGGCGATGAGGAGCATAAGCTGCGAGGTGAGCGCCACGACGCCCGCATTATCGGTAAATAGTGCCGCCATAGGCTCACGAAAGAGGACAAAGATGAGCGCCATAATCGTCGCCCAGGCAAGGCCGAGGTGGTAGGTAGCCGTAACCGTAGGGCGCAGTTCGGCGTGGTGGCCATTGCCGTAGATGTGCGACATAACGATGGTCGAGGCGGAGCCGATAGCCACCGTAATCATCCACGCGATATTGGCGATGCTGAAGGCCACCTGCATAGAGCCCGCCGCCACCTCACCAAACGAGAGGGCAAGGATGGAGCTGAGGATAAATGCCGCCGACTCGAGTACCATCTGGAACGATATCGGGTAACCCACGCGGATAAGCGAGCGGAGCGACTCTAAGCTGATTGCGGCAATGCTGAGATGCTCTTTATATGGTCGTAACATCTTGGCATATAGGAAGTAGAGCGCAATGGCGACGAGCTGCATAATACGAGAGAGAAGCGTAGCGAGACCCGCACCCTCGGCACCCATAGCCTCGAAGCCGCACTTGCCGAAGATGAATATATAGTTAAGCGCGATATTGAGGGCATTACCCGCAAGGGTTATCCACATCGCTGTGCTGGTGTTGCCGATGCCCTCGAGGAACTGCTTGACGGCGAGGAAGAGCATAAGCGGAATGATGCTCCAGATGAGCATATCGTAGTAGGGCAGCGCCATCTCCGACACCGCCTCGACGCTCTGCCCAGGTGAGCTCATCCACTCGCCCAGCACCCCGATAAAGGGTCGGAGGGCAACGGCAGCAATAGTGGCAATGATACCAATAGCCGTACAATAGAAGATGCTGTTCGTTAGCAACTTACCCACGATGCCGTTATCACCACGCGCATACTGCTCGCCGACGATGGGCGTAATCGAGAGCGCAAGGCCCAGCGCCGCAAGGTAGATAAGCAGGAAGAGCGAGCTACCGAGGGCAACGGCAGCAAGCGGTACGGGGTTCTCGCCGCCGAAGTTACCCACCATAGCGGTGTCGGCAAATTGTGTGGTGAGCTGCCCCACCTGCGCAAAAACAACAGGCATAGCGAGACGCAGGATGCGCTTGTAGTATGGCGAATATTTGAGCATAATATAGTCGTTTACCAAGAGTTATGAACGGGGCAAAGCCGCGTTACGGGGTGCAAAGATATGTCAATTTAGGCGATTTTCAAAGGGTGTGCCGCCGTAGCTAAGCACCTTGACAGGTCGCCATTTGTCGCCCGTGGGCGTGCACACGCGTTAATTTATATAGGTACTGGTGTGCAAAATCCTCCCATTCAGCCTCGAAAATCGACCATTCGGTAATATTATCACCCGATATATTAAAATTATTTAATATAATTGCCCTTAATAAAATATTTGTATTAACTTTGCACCGTAATGTTATATTCTGCGAGGTCTGCCCCTATGCCAAAAGAAGATAATCTTACGGAAGGATGAATAATCTATAATTCAATAATTTATGAGTAATGTTAATTTGACCCCCGACTACCTATTTGAGGTTAGCTGGGAGGTATGCAACAAGGTTGGCGGCATTCATACTGTCATCGCCTCTAAGGCACCAACCGTGAAGCGAGTGTTGGGCGATAAGTATATCACTATCGGTCCTGACTTCTCGTTCGATGCTGCTAATCCAGAGTTTCAGGAGGACATCACCCTTCTCGCTGCTTGGCGAGAGTCACTCTACAATCAGGGTGTTCGTGTGCGTATCGGCCGCTGGGCTATCGAGAGCAGCCCTATCGCTGTGCTTATCGACTTCAAGTCGTTCATCCGCGAAAAGGACAACATCCTAAAGCAGCTTTGGGAGTCGTACAATGTCGATTCACTCTCTGGTCAGTGGGACTATGTTGAGCCTGTGCTCTTCGGTCACGCAGCAGGTGTGGTTATCGCATCGTTCGTCGACACCTTCGCATCACCTGCTAACAAGGTGGTGGCACACTTCCACGAGTGGATGGCAGCAGCAGGCTCGCTCTACCTCCGTAACAACGCCCCTTATGTGGCTACTGTCTTCTCGACACACGCAACAGTTATGGGTCGCTGCATCGCTGGCAACCGCTTGCCTCTCTACAACGACCTCCACAAGTTCAACGCCGACGACCTGGCTCGCCAGTTCAATGTTATGGCTAAGCACTCGCTCGAGAAGTCAGCAGCGATGAACTCTGACGCGTTCCTCACCGTAAGCGACATCACAGCTAACGAGTGTAAGTACTTGCTCGGTCGTGAGGTGACACGCATCACCCCTAACGGCTTTGAGAACGGCTTTGTACCTGAGGGTAAGGCCCTTGAGGCACAGCGCAAGGCGGCACGCAACAAGATGCTCGAGGTGGCAGCTGCAACCTGGGGCTACAACTTCGGCGAGGACACCCTCATCGTAGGTACAAGCGGCCGCTACGAGTTCCGCAATAAGGGTATCGATGTATTCCTCGAGTCGCTCAAGCAGCTCGCATCGGGCAATATGGATCGCGATGTATTGGCTGTTATCGCCGTACCAGCAGGTAATGACGGCGCACGCCACGACCTTGAGGAGGCACTCGAGAAGAAGGGCTCAATCGACCCATCGCAGAAGCGTTTTCTCACTCACAACCTCACTGCTGAGGCGTGGGATCAGGTGTCGCAGAGCGTCGAGGGCAGCATCCTCTACACTTCGGCATCGCGCGTTAAGGTGCTCTTCATCCCTACATACCTCAACGGTAAGGATGGCATCTTCAATATGAGCTACTACGAGTTGCTCGCAGGTATGGACCTCACCGTATTCGCATCGTACTACGAGCCTTGGGGCTACACCCCACTTGAGTCAGTAGCCTACGGCGTGCCTACCGTAACAACTACACTCGCTGGCTTCGGTATGTGGGTAGCTAAGCACTCGAACCACGAGGGTGTGGAGATCGTGCGTCGTGACGACTACAACGAGCGCGAGGCAGTATTCCAGATCACCGAGGTACTCAAGAAGTATATGGCGATGGATGCTAAGGCTATGGCCGAGGCACGCGTAGCAGCACAGCAGATGTCTACAACAGCGTTGTGGAGCAAGCTCTTCAAGGAGTACAAGCAGGCATACGAGGAGGCTATGGACAACTCAGTATCACGCACCAACCGTGTACTTATCGACGGCGGTGGTCGTGGTGAGCAGATTAGCTTCTTGCGCCAGCAGCTCGCATCAAACCGCCCAACTTGGCACCGTCTTATGGTCGAGAAGGGTATTCCAGAGCGTCTTAAGCCACTCGAGGAGCTCTCACGCAACTTGTGGTGGTGCTGGACAGTATCGGCACGCGACCTCTTCGAGTCGGTAGATGCTGAGCTTTGGGTTAAGGTTGACCGCAACCCTATCGTGTTGCTCGACAAGCTCTCAGCATCACGCTGCGAGGAGTTGTGCGCCGACAAGGAGTTCCTCAGCCGTATGGATGCCGTTTACAAGGAGTTCACCGACTATATGAACGAGAAGCCATCGCCTGAGCACGCAAAGGTGGCATACTTCTCAATGGAGTACGGTTTGCACTCGACACTCAAGATCTACTCTGGAGGTCTTGGTATCTTGGCGGGTGACTACCTCAAGGAGGCTTCGGATCGCAATGTGGGTATGGTTGCTGTGGGTCTTCTCTACCGCTACGGCTACTTCACACAGCGCCTCTCAGCACAGGGTGCTCAGGAGGCTACTTACGAGGCTCAGAACTTCTTTAAGCTCCCTATCTCACCTGTACGCGATGAGTTCGGCAACTGGATCACCACACAGGTGGCATTGCCAGGTCGTACACTCTCAGCTCGTGTATGGAAGTGCCAGGTAGGTCGTACAGACCTCTACCTCTTGGATGCTGACTACGAGGCTAACCTCGAGGAGGATCGTCAGGTGACATACCACCTCTACGGTGGCGACTGGGAGAACCGTCTCAAGCAGGAGATCTTGCTTGGCGTGGGTGGTATCCGTGCCCTCGTGAAGATGGGCATCAAGCAGCAGGTATATCACTGCAACGAGGGTCACGCAGCATTCATCGGCGTGGAGCGCATCCGCAACCTCGTGGCTAAGAAGCACCTCTCGTTCTCTGAGGCTATGGAGGTAGTACGCTCATCATCGCTCTTCACAACGCACACCCCTGTTCCTGCGGGCCACGATGCGTTCCCTGAGAGTATGATTCGTCAGTATATGTCGCACTACCCAGATGTGCTCGGCATCACCTGGGATCAGTTCATCAACCTCGGTAAGACCAACCCTAACGACCCTAACGAGAAGTTCTCGATGTCGGTACTCGCTTGCAACCTCTCACAGGAGGTTAACGGCGTATCGTGGTTGCACGGTGAGGTATCGAAGGATATCCTCGGCAATATGTGGCCAGGCTACTTCAAGAACGAGCTCCACATTGGCTATGTAACCAACGGTGTTCACTTCCCAACTTGGGTGGCATCGAACCTCCGTCGCCTCTACTCGCGTCACTTCGCTACCGGCTTCGAGGGTCACACATACAACATTCCTGAGTGGCAGGGTGTTCACAAGATTGACGACAAGGAGCTCTGGCAGGAGCGTATGTTCCTCAAGGAGCGCCTCATCAAGACCATCCGCAAGCGTTACAGCGACCCAACACAGGTTCGTTTGCAGTCGCCACGCCAGATGGTTCAGGTGGTTGAGAGCATCAAGCCAGATGTGCTTACTATCGGTTTCGCGCGTCGTTTCGCAACATACAAGCGTGCATACCTGCTCTTCACCAACCTCGAGCGTCTCTCAGCCTTGGTTAACAACAAGGAGCGCCCTGTGCAGTTCATCTTCGCAGGTAAGGCTCACCCAAATGATAAGCCAGGTCAGGACCTCATCAAGCGTATCGTTGAGGTATCAGCAATGCCTGAGTTCGTAGGTAAGATCGTATTCTTGCAGAACTACGACATGGAGCTTGCACGCCGCATGGTTCAGGGTGTTGACGTATGGTTGAACACTCCTACACGTCCTTTGGAGGCTTCAGGTACATCAGGCGAGAAGTGCGTGATGAACGGCGTAATGCAGTTCTCAGTACTCGACGGCTGGTGGGTTGAGGGCTACAAAGAGGGTGCAGGCTGGATGCTGCCTATGGAGCGCACCTATGCCGACCAGAACCACCAGAACGAGCTCGATGCCGAGATGATCTACCGCACCATCGAGG
>JAGBTP010000040.1 GCA_017631255.1 Alistipes sp. | reverse complement strand
GTTCGTATGTACGGTATGACTTACTCAGAGTTTATCGGTAAGATGAATGTTAAGGGTATCGCCCTCAACCGTAAGGTTTTGGCTGACCTTGCACTCAACGAGCCTAAGGCATTTGAGGCAATCGTTAATGCAGTTAAATAGTAATCCTTAACTATATAAGGTGAGGGTTCTGTGTCCAGCGGATGCAGAACTCTTTTTTTGTATAAGCTTGTTATATCTATCCAATAAAAAAGGCTGTCGAATCATTGTTCGACAGCCTTTTTTGTAATTGCGATGCTCGTTAGCTTACTACATCGGCGTTAACCTTGACATAGTTGTAGCCCATACGGCGGAGAGCCACAGCAACGCCTGCCTCGAACATAACCTTGGTCGTGCGGGCGAAGATATGGAATGCCATAACGCTCTGTGCCTCAATCTGCTCCTTGCGAATGAGCGACTGCGCACGCTCAGCGGTTGAGCGTACCAAGTCCTCGAGTTTATTTGCCTCGTCGCTACCGAGAGGCAAGCACATAAGCACCTCGGTGATGTACTCATCCATACAGTCGAAGCCTCGTGGTCCGGTGAACATTGTGTGGAAGTCCTCGGTGGCCTCATAGCGTGACCACTCCTTATCCCAGAGCACCGCAGCACCCATACCCTCGTACATTGCCCACGCAACGGCAACGAGCGGATACTTAGCGATTTCGGGTACAGCGTCGGCCATATATGATGGTGCTGAGCTACGCCACTTCTCGTTTAGCTCCTCGACCTCGAGCAGTCTGCCGTCCAAGGCTTTGAGTGATGTGAGATGCTCCGTAAGGCTCTTGCGAAGCGACTCCTCGTATCTATTGAGGAGCTCGTGTTCCTGTTCTGTCATATCTCTTTTGTAATTATTTTCTTGGTTTTGAGCTCTTTGTGTTTGGCTTCTTGCGTACTGACCAGCCGAAGTGGCCAAGCATCTTGCCCAGGGAGTAATACTCGCCATGAGAGTAGACTATCGGGTGCGCCTTGTCGAGTGAGAACTTGCCCGTCTCTGCGTCGATATACCTCTCATCTGCCTCGATGCCAACGACATCAGCGATGAACATATCGTGTGAGCCAAGCTCCACTACCTGCTTCACACGACAGCATATCGAGAGCGGTGATTCGGCGACGATAGGGGCAGTGATGTGTGGCGTGGTCATTGGCGTAAGTCCCGTAGCCTCCCACTTGTTGTGATCGCGTCCCGAGCGCACGCCGCACCAATCCGTGGCGTGTGCCATATCCTCGGTTGTGAGGTTGATGGCAAACTCACCGCTGCGGCGTATGATGTCGTAGGAGTGGCGCTCCTTGCGTACCGAGATGTAGCACATCGGTGGGTTGGTACATACCGTTCCCGTCCACGCAATGGTGAGGAGGTTGTACTCCTCGGGTGTGGTGCCACAGCTCACGAGTACCGCTGGAAGGGGGTATATCAGCGTGCCAGGCTTCCACGACTGCTTACGAATCGTGGAGTCCTTCTGCGCCTCACCCTCCGAGGGTGTGGATGTTCTACTCTTGAGTCTCTTCATACTATTAATCTCTTAAGGTCGGGCTAATCCTCGTAGCCGCTATCCTCGAGGAGGTTACCTCCGAGTGCTGCGGCAACGGCGAGCTGGTCGCAACGGTTGTTCTCGACCGTCACATCGTGGCCTTTGACCCATATGAATCTCACATTATGGCGGCGATATACCCTCAGGAAGCGCATCCAAAGGTCGGGATTCTTCTTGCCAGAGAAGCCCTTGCGCTCCCAGCCAAATACCCATCTTTGGTTTACTGCCTCGATGACATACTTCGAGTCGGAGTAGAGGGTAACATTGCTACCCTCGTACTTCAACGCCTCGAGTGCCACACATACCGCCATAAGCTCCATACGATTGTTGGTTGTGAGGCGGTATCCTGCCGACAGCTCCTTGCGATAGGGTCCCGATAGGAGGACTACGCCGTAGCCTCCAGGTCCTGGGTTACCGCGCGCTGAGCCGTCGGTGTATATCGTGATATCTGCCATAGGCGACTACTTGAGTGCTGCAATCTGCTCCTTGAGAGCTGCTATCTTAGCCTCAGCATCTGCCTGCTTAGCGCGCTCGTTGGCAACGACCTTCTCAGGTGCTGACGACACGAAACGCTCGTTCGAGAGCTTTTTAACTACCGATGCGAGGAAGCCCTCGTAGTACTCAAGGTCAGCGGTGAGTTTCTTGAGCTCTGCCTCGATATCAATCTTGCCCTCCATAGGCACGAAGTACTGCGTAGTCTTAACGATGAAGGCTGCTGCGGTAGCATCCTTCTCCTCTACGGCGTTGATAGCCTTAAGGTTAGCCATCTTCGAGATTACGGCAGCAAACTCCTGTGGGTAGTTCTCGTCGGCGATATAGTTGAGCGTGAGCTCCTCCTTCTGTGCAAGCTGCTTCTCACGACGGATGTTACGGATAGCGGTAACAATCTCCGTTACGAGGGTAAAGCGTGCGAGGGTCTCCTCGTTGGCCTTAGCCTTAGCCACAGGCATAGGGGCAATGACGATCGACTTGATGTCGGCCTCGGGCTTGAGGTCCTGCCAGATCTCCTCGGTAACGAATGGCATAAATGGGTGCAACAAGCGCATAAGTGTGTCGAAGTAGTGCTTTGTTGCAGCGATGGTAGCGGCGTCGATAGGAGACTGGTACGCTGGCTTAATCATCTCGAGGTACCAGCCGCTAAAGTCATCCCAGAAGAGACGATAAAGCTCGGTAAATGCCTCAGAGATGCGGTACTGCTCCATATTGTGGTGTACGAGCTCGATGCGGTCGTTGAGCACCTCGTCGAACCAGCGGATAGCCTGCTGCGCCGCCTCAGGCTGTGGGGTGGTATTGTCTACCTCCCACATATTTACGAGACGGTAGGCGTTCCAAATCTTGTTGCAGAAGTTACGACCCTGCTCGCAGAGAGCCTCGTCGAACATAACATCGTTGCCCGCAGATGTAGACATAAGCATAGCAACACGCATACCATCGGCACCATACTTAGCGATAAGGTCGAGTGGATCAGGTGAGTTGCCGAGCTGCTTCGACATCTTACGACCGAGCTTATCGCGCACGATACCTGTGAAGTAGACATTACGGAATGGCATCTCGCCACGCCACTCGTAGCCCGCCATAATCATACGAGCCAACCAGAAGAAGATGATATCTGGACCGGTAACAAGGTCGTTAGTAGGGTAGTAGTACTCAATCTCAGGGTTGTTAGGGTAGCGAAGACCGTCGAATACGGAGATAGGCCACAACCACGATGAGAACCAAGTGTCGAGTACATCCTCATCCTGACGGAGGTCACTCATCTGAAGCGATGAATCCTTCTCGCGTGCAAGTGCGAGTGCCTCCTCAGCGGTCTCAGCAACTACATAGCCACCCTTAGGGAGGTAGTATGCTGGGATACGCTGACCCCACCACAACTGACGCGAGATACACCAATCCTTGATGTTCTCCATCCAGTGACGGTAGGTGTTCTTATACTTAGCTGGCACGAACTTGATGATATCCTCAAGTACTGCCTTAGTTGCTGGTTTAGCAAGCTCATCCATCGATAGGAACCACTGCATCGAGAGCTTAGGCTCGATAGCAACACCTGTACGCTCCGAGTAGCCTACATTGTTGGTGTAAGGCTCAACCTTCTCCATTAGGCCAGCGTCGGTGAGGTCCTTCTCAATCACGCGACGGCACTCGAAACGCTCCATACCGACATAGAGACCCACCTTGTCGTTGATGGTGCCGTTGTCGTTGAAGATGTCGATAGTCTCAAGACCATACTTCTCACCGAGCATATAGTCGTTGACATCGTGCGCAGGGGTAACCTTAAGAGCACCAGTACCGAACTCGAGGTCAACATACTCGTCACGAATGATAGGAATAGAGCGGCCAACAAGAGGTACGATAACGCGAGCATCGGTAGCGAGGTGCTTGTAGCGCTCGTCGTTAGGGTTAACGCAGAGGGCGGTATCGCCAAGGATGGTCTCAGGGCGTGTTGTAGCCACGATGATGTACTCCTCGGTGCCCTCAATCTGATAGCGGAGGTAGTAGAGCTTACCGTTCGACTCCTTGTAGATTACCTCCTCGTCCGAGAGGGCTGTCTGAGCCGATGGGTCCCAGTTAACCATTCTCACGCCACGGTAGATGCGGCCCTTGCGGTAGAGGTCAACGAATACCTTGAGTACGCCCGCAGTGCGAGGCTCGTCCATAGTGAAGCAGGTGCGCTCCCAGTCGCACGATGCACCGAGCTTGGTGAGCTGGTTGAGGATGATACCACCGTGCTTCTCCTTCCACTCCCAGGCGTGAGCAAGGAACTCCTCGCGTGTGAGCGATGACTTCTCGATGCCCTCCTCCTTGAGCTTAGCTACCACCTTAGCCTCTGTTGCGATAGATGCGTGGTCGGTACCTGGCACCCAGCAAGCGTTCTTGCCCTGCATACGAGCACGACGCACGAGTACATCCTGTAAGGTGTTGTTAAGCATATGACCCATATGGAGCATACCGGTCACATTTGGTGGTGGGATAACTATGGTGTAAGGCTCACGAGCATCAGGCTCCGAGTGAAATAGATTCTCTTTCATCCAGAAGTCGTACCACTTCTGCTCAATCTGTTCAGGTGAATACTTGTCTGCTAACTGCATAATATCTTAGTTTTATGTTCTTTGTAATCCTCTTGTTAGTGTGCTTTACCGCCCCTTGTCTCCATAGCCACTCTCGAGTCGACTTTCACGCGAGGGCGTAGCGTAGCGCGCATAAAGCCTTCAAAGATATAGCTTTTTTCTCAAATCACCAAATTTTTTTTGGAGCCTCCGTTGCGATGATATTATGCTTTGGCGTGGAGGCTATTTGTGGCGCGTAAAAATTTGTTTTTAGCAAAAAATGTGCTATCTTTGGACGATTTATATGTGTACTTGATGGAATAAGAGTAATAACAATATAAAACTTAATAACTATGACAGAACAACAACCTAAAACTTCACTGCCAGAAAACGCCTACCGTGAACTTCACGACGGCGAGCAGTACAACCCAATTATGGGTGCGGCGGAGACCCCTGCGGAGGTGACGCCATACTCGGTAAGTATCGGTATTCTTATGGCGGTACTCTTCTCAGCTGCTGCGGCATACCTCGGCCTTAAGGTGGGTCAGGTCTTCGAGGCGGCTATTCCTATCGCCATCATCGCTGTGGGCCTTGGCCAGATGCGTGGTAAGAAGAATATGCTCGGTCAGAATGTCATCATTCAGTCTATCGGTGCTTCGTCGGGTGTTATCGTGGCTGGTGCAATCTTCACATTGCCAGCACTCTACATCCTTGGTCTCGATGCACAGTTCTATCAGGTATTCCTATCGTCGATGCTTGGCGGTATCCTCGGTATCGTACTCTTAATCCCATTCCGTAAGTACTTCGTTAAGGATATGCACGGCAAGTACCCATTCCCTGAGGCTACGGCTACCACCGAGGTGCTCGTATCGGGTGAGAAGGGTGGCTCGCAGGCTAAGATTCTCGTGGCTGCGGGTCTTATTGGAGGTCTCTACGACTTTATCGTGTCGACCTTCGGTGCTTGGGTGTCGTCGCTCTCAACACAGATGTGGGGCTGGGGTAAGGCTCTTGCGGCTAACCTTAAGCTCACCTTCGGCCTTAACACCTCGGCTGCGGTGCTCGGTCTTGGTTATATCATTGGTCTCAAGTATGCCTTGATTATCGCTGCTGGCTCGGCCCTGGTATGGTTCTTCATCGTGCCTCTTGTAGGTTCATTCGATGGCGCTATGGATGCCGCTGCTATGGTGTCTATGCTCGGTATCACCAACGAGAATATCTTGGCTAATCCAGAACTTATCTTCAGCCCAGAGAACCTCTATACCTACATCGGTCGTCCTATCGGCATCGGTGGTATCGCTATGGCGGGTCTTATCGGTATCATTCGTCAGGCGGGCATCATCAAGAGTGCCGTCTTGCTCGCTAAGAATGAGTTTGGTGGTAAGAAGGAGGTTGCTGACGAGCCTCGTACTCAGCGCGATATTCGTATGAAGAGCATCCTTGCAATTCTCATCTCAACCCTCGCAGCTACGCTCTTCTTCTTCCAGTTTGGCGTGCTCGGTAATTGGATGCAGACCATCGTAGCGTTGCTTATCGTCTTCGTTATCGCATTCCTCTTCACTACCGTTGCAGCTAACGCTATCGCTATCGTAGGTTCCAACCCTGTATCGGGTATGACACTTATGACCCTCATTCTCTCTTCATTGGTACTCGTGTCAGTTGGCCTTGAGGGTGAGTCGGGTATGATTGCGGCACTTGTTATCGGTGGCGTGGTATGTACTGCACTCTCTATGGCGGGCGGCTTCATCACCGATCTTAAGATTGGCTACTGGCTCGGTACTACACCTCGCAAGCAGCAGACCTGGAAGTTCGTGGGTACATTCGTATCGGCGGCTACTGTTGCGGGCGTGATGATTATTATGAACGACACCTATGGCTTCGTTGGTGAGAATGCCCTCGTGGCACCTCAGGCTAACGCTATGGCTGCTGTTATCCAGCCTCTTATGATGGGTGGCGTGACACCTTGGTTGCTCTACGGCATCGGCGCAGGTCTTATCCTTGTGCTCACACTCATCGGCGTGCCTGCCCTTCCATTTGCACTCGGTATGTTCATCCCTATGAACCTCAACGCTCCACTCGTAGTGGGTGGTTTGGTATCGTGGGCTGTTAACCGTCACAAGGACCCTGAGCAGGCTAAGGCTAATAACAACCGTGGTACGCTCATCGCATCGGGCTTCATCGCTGGTGGTGCGCTTATGGGTGTTGTCAGCGCAATCCTTGCATTTGCGGGTATCGACTGGATGCTCACCGACTGGTCTGCATCAATGGGTGCTGTATATCTCGGCATCGCTATGTATGCAGCTATCATCGCTTACTTCATCTGGCACTCACGCAAGGCTAAGATTGAGGAGTAGTCCCCGAAATAGAGACATTGACATATTAACATAAAGATTACTAAGCTAAAAAAACGATAATAAGTATGGACTTGAAAGATAGATTTTTGAAGTATGTGTCGTTCGACACTCAGTCAGACGAGTCGAGCACATCATTCCCATCAACCGATAAGCAGCTTGTGCTCCTCAAATACCTCAAGGAGGAGCTCGAGACCCTCGGCCTCAAGGAGGTGTCGATGGACGAGTATGGCTATGTGATGGCTACCTTGCCAGCAACTAAGGGCTATGAGAATGCCCCTGTCATCGGCTTCATCTCGCATGTGGACACTGCGCCCGATATGAGCGGTGCAAATGTTAAGCCTCACATCGTCGAGAACTACAACGGTCGTGATATTATGCTTGGCAACGATGTATGGCTCAAGGTTGAGGAGTTCCCAGAGCTCGCAGTCTTCAAGGGCCACACCCTTATCCACACCGATGGTACAACGCTTCTCGGTGCTGATGATAAGGCTGGTGTTGCTGAGATTGTTACAGCTATGGAGTGGCTTATCGCTCACCCTGAGGTTGCACACGGTAAGATTCGCGTGGGCTTCACGCCTGACGAGGAGATTGGTCGTGGCGTAGACTACTTCTCAGTGGAGCGCTTTGCTGCCGACTTTGCATACACTATGGATGGCGGTATGGAGGGTGAGTTGGAGTACGAGAACTTCAACGCTGCGGGTGCTAAGATCACCATCGCAGGCCGGAATGTGCACCCAGGTATGGCTAAGAATAAGATGATCAACGCCATCGACATTGCTACGGAACTTAACAGCCTCCTCCCAGCATCGGAGCGCCCACAGTTTACCGAGCACTATGAGGGCTTCTTCCACTGCGTAGGCATCAAGGGTAGCGTCGAGGAGGCGGAGATTAACTACATCATCCGTGACCACGACAGCGATAAGTTCGAGCAGAAGAAGCAGCTTATGTGGGATGTTGTGAACTTCTTGCAGCGTAAGTATGGCGAGAAGGTGTTGACGCTCAATATGCGCGACCAGTACTACAATATGCGTAAGATGGTTGAGCCACACCCACAGGTTATCGAGAAGGCTAAGCGTGCTATGATCGAGGCGGGTGTTAAGCCTCTCGTTCGCCCTATCCGTGGCGGTACCGATGGCTCGCGCCTCTCGTTTATGGGTCTGCCTTGCCCTAACCTCTTCACAGGCGGTATGAACTTCCACGGTAGATATGAGTACGCATCGCTCACAACTATGCAGAAGGCGATGAATACCATCATCAACCTTGCTCGCATCTGGGCAGAGTAACACCTCCTCCGCAAAACATTAACCAACGAAAATACTATGAATAACCAATACGGATATATAAGAGTAGCTGCGGCGGTACCTCGAGTACACATCGCCGACGCAAGACGCAATGCCGAGGGCGCACTCAAGATTATGGAGGAGGCCTTTAACGAGGGTGTTGAGATTGTGGTTATGCCTGAGCTCTCGCTTGTGGGTTATACCTGCGGTGATATGGTGCTCCAGAATAAGCTCCTTAACGACGCTGAGCAGTCGCTGGCGTGGTTGATGAAGGAGACTGCCGACATCCCAACAATCGGTATCGTGGGTCTGCCCGTAGTCTTTGCTGACCGCCTCTATAACTGTGCTGCTATCTTCGGTCAGGGCCAGTTGTGGGGTATCGTGCCTAAGAGCTACATCCCTAACTACGGTGAGTTCTCGGAGCTTCGCTGGTGGGTGTCGGGCTACTCTATCAAGGATAGAATGATTCGCTACGCAGGTCAGGAGTGCTGCTTCGGTAGCGACCTGATGTTCGATATCCACGGTGTGGAGTTCGGCGTCGAGATTTGCGAGGATATGTGGGTGCCCGTGCCACCATCATCAATGCAGGCGGTGCAGGGTGCTAAGTTGCTCTTCAACCTCTCGGCTTCGCCTGAGTCGGTATGCAAGCACGACTATCTCATCTCGCTCATCGCTGAGCAGTCATCGCGTACGATGTCGGCATATGTGTACGCATCGTCGGGTCACGGTGAGTCGTCAAGCGACCTCGTATTTGCGGGTAATGCCGTTATCGCCGAGCTCGGTAGAGTATTGGGTGTCAGCGAGCGCTTCGTGCGTAACGATCGTATGGTCATCTCGGATATTGATGTGGAGTATATCTCTACACGCCGTACTGCGCGTAATACATTCTACTATCCTGGTGCGCCAGAGATGCGCGTGGTGGAGATCGATGTCGACGAGATCTGCTATCAGGGCGATGTGCGCCGACATATCGAACCTCTCTACTTCGTGCCAGAGGATGAGGCGGCACGCGCTGTACACTGTCGTGAGGTCTTCGCTATCCAGAGCGCAGGTCTTGCACAGCGTCTCGAGCATACCAACTGCAAGACCGTGGTAATGGGTATCTCGGGTGGTCTTGACTCAACCCTTGCTCTGCTTGCCGTATGCGACACATACGACCTCTTGGGATTGGATAGAAAGGGCATCATCGGCGTCACTATGCCTGGCTTCGGTACTACGGGTCGCACATACCAGAACGCAGTGACGATGATTAAGGAGTTGGGCTGTACGCTTCGTGAGATATCTATCAAGGATGCGTGCGAGCAGCACTTCAAGGATATCGGTCTCAATGTCGATGAGAAGTCAGTGGCATACGAGAACTCACAGGCACGCGAGCGTACGCAGATCCTTATGGATGTGGCAAATATGTGCGGCGGTATGGTTGTTGGTACGGGTGATATGAGTGAGCTGGCACTCGGCTGGGCAACATACAACGGCGACCAGATGTCGATGTACGGCATCAACTCATCGGTGCCTAAGACGCTGGTTAAGTATATGGTCGATTGGTACGCTAACAACCGTGCTGAGGGCGCTTTGCGCGAGGCTCTATTGGATGTTGTGGCTACGCCTATCAGCCCTGAGCTCTTGCCTCACAGCGAGAGTGGCGATATCGCACAGAAGACCGAGGATGTTGTGGGCCCATACGACCTTCACGACTTCTTCCTCTACTGCACATTGCGCCGTCGCTATGCGCCAGCGAAGATTGCTATGTTGGCATCTATCGCCTTCGAGGATGTCTACGACAAGGCTACCATCATCAAGTGGCTCAAGGTCTTCTTCCGTCGCTTCTTCTCGCAGCAGTTCAAGCGCTCGGCTATGCCTGATGGTCCAAAGGTTGGTGGCGTAGGTCTCTCGCCTCGTGGTGACCTCCATATGCCTTCGGATGCGCAGGAGCGTGCGTGGTTGCAGGAGGTTGAGGATATGGAGCGTGAGCTCGACGCTATCGAGTAACACGCCCCGTTACCCCGTTATTAAACTAGAATTGGTGCTTCGTGCGTGTCGCGAGCACCAATTTTGGTATTTGGCTAAATGCTGATAGTTTTTTGTATTAAGAGACTGATTATGAAAAAGATACTTTTTGTCGCAGCACTATTTTGTGCCGCTATGATGCTCCCATTTGAGGCCTCGGCGCAGTTCGACCTCGGCAAGGCGCTGGGAGGCCTGCTTGGTGCAACCTCGCAGCCTGCGGAGCAGCAGATATCGCCCTACGATACACTTAAGGAGAATGCACCTGCTAAGAGTAAGATTATGGGCACCTGGCAGTATAAGAGTGCCAAGGTGGAGTACCTGGGAAGTAGCCCTCTTGCGGGCGTTGCACTCGACCAGTTCGAGGCTGTGGGCATTGCCGAGTTGCAGAAGATGGGCATTGTCGAGGGTTGTTGCTCGCTCACGCTGCGCCGCAATGGCCTTGCCGTTGTTGCTACGCGTGACTCGATTATGGAGGCTAACTTCACCTACGACGAGACCAACGCCGCCGTGGTGGCGACAGCTACCGATCAGGGTAAGAGCTATAAGGCCAACGGCTATGTTAAGTTTATCGGCGAGCGCCTTGTCGTGATGCTCGATGCGCGTGATGTTGCAAATGGCCTTGTTAAGGCATATCCTGAGCTGGCAACAGACCAGACCTTCGTCACCGTCAAGACCCTACTTGATAGCTTCGGAGATGTCTACCTAAGTGTGATGTTGGAGAGGTAGGCCAGATTGGCCTAAAGGGCTGCCTTACGAATTAGAGCGGGCAGACTAACATAGGCACTGCTTTGTGCAGGGTATAAAATAAGGGGTTGTCCTTCGTGGACAACCCCTGCTCTATTTCGCTGCCTCCCGAGGCAACTATTAGTTGAGAGTTGGGAGGAACGAGTAGTTGGTTGAGTAGTCAAGGTGCTGCTCGATGTAGTTCGCTGGGTAGAGAATCTTAACATCAACGATGTTACCCTCAGCATCCTGAACGAGCTCGTACTCTGGGTTAACGAAACCACCGTAAGGCTCGATGTTGAGCGCCTTGTTACGGGCGATAACCTCAGCGTGGAACTCAGGATCTACCTTAACTGCATAGTCCTCAACAAGGGCCTTGCAAGCCTCGTAGTCGCCCTCAGACTTGATGCGCTGAACCTCGCAGAGAAGCTCGCCGAAGAGCTCACGGAGACGCTCGAAGTTGTTAACTACAACATAGCTCTTACCATCCTGCTTAACGATCTCGATAACATTCTCCTCCATACCCTTCTTGTAGCACCACTCAGCGATGAGCTTACGGTTACGCATATGTGACTCCTCGACATTCTTGCCTGGCTCGATACGAGAGAGCTGAGTCTGCATACCGTTCATAATGTACTTGCTGTACTGTGCCCACGCTACATCGAGAGTCTCGATAAGACCGATCTCGATAAGCTTAGGATCGCCCAAGTAGTAGAGTGCGAAGAGGTCAGCACGAGCCTCCTCCAATGTAGATGAGTAGGTACGCAACTCGTTGCCCTTAGTGCCAGGAGCAAGCTGACCAGAACCGTGACCCAAGCACTCGTGAAGGTCGGTGTGGAGGTCGTCGCTGTACTTGCCATACTTCTTCATACGCTCACGATCCTCCTCACGAAGTACGAACTCCTCCATAAAGCCATTGCCCTGAGCAGCCTTATCGTATGCGTAGGTGATGTTGTCGATGGTTACAGACTTTGAGCCGTGCTCCTTACGAATCCAGTCAGCGTTAGGGAGGTTGATACCGATAGCGGTAGCAGGGTAGCAGTCGCCACCGAGCATTGCCACGGTGATAACCTTAGCAGATACGCCCTTAACCTCAGCCTTGCGGTATGCAGGGTTGATAGGAGCGTTGTCCTCGAACCACTGTGCGTTCTCAGCCATAATCTCGGTACGGTGGCAAGCCTCCTCGTCACGGAAGTTTACCACTGACTCCCACGATGCCTTGCGACCGAGTGGATCGCCGTAGTCCTCGATGAAGCCATTTACAACATCGACATTCGACTCAGTATCCTTAACCCAAAGAACATTGTATGTATCGAAGTCCTTGAGGTCACCGCTCTTGTAGTACTTAATGAGTGCCTCGAGTGTCTCACGCTGAACAGGGGTACCTACCTCAGCAGCCTTCTCGAGCCAGTAAACGATGCGCTCGATAGCCGATGAGTACATACCGCCAACCTTCCATACATTCTCGAAGATCTCGCCCTTCTCGTTGCGCATAAGCTTTGAGTTGAGACCGTAAGAGATAGGCTCTGGGTTACCCTCGTCAGCAGCAATCATCTTAGCGTAGAACGCCTCTACCTCAGCCTGGTTAACGCCCTCGTAGTAGTTGCCGCAAGACTCGGTGATTACATCCACGCCAGCGGTCTGGTTGAGACGCGATGCGAAGAGATCCTTGTTGAAGATAATCTGGCAGAGGAAGTCGTCCTCGATCTGACGGTTCTCGTCGTTGATGAAGGCTGCGAGCTGCTCACGGAACCAAGCCTCAGAGAACTCAGGAGCGAACTTATCGTTAGAGTAGTGGTGGTGGATACCGTTAGCGAACCATACCTTCTTGAGGTACTTCTCGAAAGCGGCAAACTCCTCGCCCTCGCGTACCTCAGAAGCTACATAGATCTGCTCGAGGGTGCGACGCACAGCGAGGTTGTACTTAAAGTTCTGGTCGAAGAGGATATCACGGCCGCACTTTGCTGCCTCAGCGAGGTAGTAGATGTAGATCTTCTCCTCGAGAGGAAGCTCGTTGAAACCTGGAACCTCGTAACGAATAACCTTGATGTCGTCGAAGCGATCAACAACCCAAGGCTGCTCTGCCTGCTCCACCTCGGTGGTTGCTGTGCAAGCAGTAAGTGCCAATACACTCATAAATGTAAATCCAAAAAGTTTGTTCATCTTATAAATTTATTATGGTTGTTTGCATTTGAGTGGCAAAAGTACAATAAAGTTGCGAGATAGCAAAATTTTATAACGCCTCGCATAACACTCTTTACCTTTTTTAATTAACTTTGCGCCCCGAATTGCAATATTTTAATAAACATTACCCTAATAATATGCTTATCAAAGGTATATCAACCATAGCACTGCTCATCTGCTCGAATGTCTTTATGACTTTGGCCTGGTATGGCCACATCGCCTTCAAGTCGCAGTTGCAGCGCTACGGCGTCGTAGCTATCGTGCTCATTAGCTGGGGCATCGCCCTCTTTGAGTACTGCTTTCAGGTGCCTGCTAACCGCATTGGTAGTGCCGAGCTCGGAGGCCCCTTTACGCTCTGGCAGCTTAAGGTTATTCAGGAGGTTATCTCTCTTGTGGTGTTCACGCTCTTTGCTGTGCTCTTTGTCAAGGGCGACCCACTGCGCTGGAACCACCTTGCGGGCTTTGCCTGCCTTGTGCTTGCCGTCTACTTCATATTTAGAAAGTAGGCGTCGGGACTTGGGCGAAGCGAGAATAGATTCCAACTGCTCGGTGTCGGGTGGTTGGATTTTTGTTTAATAAGTTGGTAAATAGGGCTAAAAATCACATTTTATTGCAGATTTGTGTTATATTTGCGTCGTGGTATGGCTCTATATTGGTAGGATGCTGGTGTGACAAATGGTGCTCGACATCAGCTTAGCGAGCGAGATGCCGCACAGGATAAGACAAACAAAAACAATAAATTAGGATATTATGGCAAACTATGTTTCTTCACAGACTGCCTCACAGTCGGCAGCATCGACACTCCTCAAGAGCGTCTATATGCAGATGGCGGCAGCGCTAACAGTAACGGGCCTTGTGGCCTACTTCCTCTCTGAGTCGCCACTCTTCTGGCAGACATTGGCGGAGAGTTCATCGTTGATTTGGATTTTGTTCATCGCACAGATTGGTCTCGTAATCTGGATTTCGGCACGCCTCTACGCAATGTCGATGACTACGGCGACGCTGCTCTTTATCGTCTACTCGGCACTTATGGGTGTTACGATGTCGTCGATATTTATGCTCTACACGATGACCTCTATCGCATCGGTATTCTTCATCACTGCGGGTACCTTCCTTGCGATGAGCCTTGTGGGCTACTTCACACGCATCGACCTCTCGCGTCTGCGTAGCATCTTCATTATGGGCCTTATCGGTATGATCATCGCTACGGTGGTTAACATCTTCCTCCAGTCGGAGATGCTCTATTGGATTGTTAGCTACGCCGGTGTTCTTATCTTCGTGGGCCTCACAGCGTATGATACTCAGAAGATTAAGCAGATGGTCATCGAGCACGGTTCGGTGGACGAGATGGGTTATAAGCTTGCCCTTTATGGTGCGCTACACCTCTACCTCGACTTCGTTAACCTCTTCCTCTACTTGCTCCGTATCTTTGGTGATCGCAAGTAGTAGAGTTGCGTGTTAATAAAAAAAAAGGTGTGTCCTCCACGGAAGACACACCTTTTTTTATGTCTATGAGCTCTTACTGCTGCTTGCCCTGAGGGAGAATCAGGTTGAGGACAACACCCACCAATGCAGCTAGACCGATGCCACCAATGGTGAAGGTGCCGATGCTGAACTCAGCACCGCCGATACCGAGGATGAGGATAAGCGACACGATGACAAGGTTGCGTGTGTTGCCAAGGTCAATCTTATTCTTCACAAGGCTGTTGATACCCACCGCTGCGATAGTGCCGAAGAGGAGCAACATAATACCACCAAGCACAGCCTCAGGGATGGTCTTGAGCAGTGCGCTCACCTTGCCCAACACCGAGAAGAGGATACCAAAGATAGCTGCGATGCGGATAACCGCAGGGTCGGCAATCTTAGTGAGCGAGATAGCGCCCGTAACCTCAGAATATGTGGTCACAGGAGGGCCACCGATGAACGATGCTGCCACGCAAGCAAGGCCGTCGCCAAGCATTGTGCGATGCAGACCTGGGTCCGAAACATAGTCCTTACCCGTAACCTCATTGATGGCGTAGATGTCGCCAATGTGCTCAATAACAGGGGCAATAGCTACGGGAATCATAAAGATGATGGCCTCCCAGCGTAGCTCAGGGCGCACGAAGGCTGGCAGTGCGAACCACGATGCGTCCATAACGGGCTGGAAGTCGATGATGCCGTAGAAGATGGCTGCGATATAACCCACGACGATACCCGCAAAGATAGGTATTAGGCGGAGCAAGCCCTTGGCGTAGAGTGATACGACGATCGTAGTTGCGAGTGAGATGATGGCCAGCGTCCAATTACTCTGTGCCATATTTACGCCCGTACCCGCCAGCGAGAGACCGATGAGCATAATCACAGGACCTACGACAATAGGAGGAAAGAGGCGTGTGATGAATGTCACACCACGCAGGCGCACCAAAAGGCTCATAAGCGCATATACGCTACCTACGGCCACAAGACCCGACAATGTGCCAGGGAGGCCAAACAGTTCGGTTGCCTTGATGATAGGCGCGATAAATGCAAAGCTACTACCGAGGAATACGGGCACCTTGCCCTTGGTTACTGCGTGGAAGATGAGTGTTCCGATACCAGCTGTGAGAAGTGCTACCGATGGATCCAAGCCCACCAATAGTGGGACCAATACCGTTGCTCCAAAGGCGACAAAGAGGAACTGCGCTCCCACGATTGTCTTCTGGACAAGACCGAGATTGTTGCTGTTTTTCATATGAATGCAAGTAGTTAGTATAGTTGCAAAATTAACTATTTTTTTGCAGAAAGTGGTGAGCTTTTTCAAAAAATAATCACTATATTTGCGGTAAGAATATTAAACCCCTTCGTTATGGCATTGCATATTATTGACCATCCACTTGTGCAGCACAAGCTGAGCCTTATGCGCAACAAGGAGACCTCTACAATAAAATTCCGCGATTTGCTTAAGGAGATCGCTATGTTTATGGGCTACGAGATTACTCGTGACTTCCCACTCACCTACGAGGAGATTGAGACCCCGCTGATGAAGATGAACGCACCTAAGATTGCGGGTAAGAAGGTGGTTATCGCACCTATCCTTCGCGCAGGTCTCGGTATGGTCGACGGCCTTACAACGCTCATCCCTTCGGCGCGTATCGGCCATATCGGTATGTATCGCGACGAGGAGACCTGCTTGCCGGTATTCTATTACTATAAGATGCCTGCAAACAAGGATCGCTTGGTGATTGTCACCGACCCTATGCTCGCAACGGGAGGTAGTGCCTGCGATGCTATCTCACGCCTCAAGGACGATGGCTACACTCAGATTCGTCTTATGTGCCTCGTGGCATCGCCTCAGGGTGTCAAGGCTGTTGAGGAGAAGCACCCCGATGTGGATATCTACCTTGCGGCACTCGATGAGGGTCTCAACGAGAAGAACTACATCCTCCCAGGTCTTGGTGATGCGGGCGATAGAATTTTTGGTACGAGATAATTCCTAAAGTCGTCAACTTTATTGTGATAAGGGGTCATCGGCGACCTCTCAATCAAAAGAGCGAATGGGCAGTACGCTTTTAGTACAGCCCATCTGCTCTTTTTCTTAATCTACGCCACATCTAACCTCTTCTAACAACAAAGGGTGGAATATCTACAATCCCTCTTTTCAAAGGGGGACTTGGATGGGTAGAGAGCCGACTGTTTGAGATATTTCCAATTTTTATGAGGTTAGCGAGTTTGCCATACGAAACAAGTAAACACCGCTCGTTCGTGCTTCGTGTGCCTAAAATTAGCTCTTGTTATACAACTTTATTAAAAGAAAATAGACTGTCAACAACTCTCTGTTGGCAGCTATTGTTTTATGCTTGAGCCGTGGTGTGGTAGCGCCTTTGAAACATATCATACAAAGCCGTTAAAATCGTGTTACAATTCGTTTACACTGTTGTTTTTGTCGTTGGAAAAGGATATTTTTGTCAGCGAAACGAAGATATAAAGATAGGCGAAATAAATATTTATAAACTATAAAACATTATGATTCAAGCATTAACACTTTTAGGCGCGCTCGGTATGTTCCTCTACGGAATGAACCTTATGAGCGGCGGCTTGCAGAAGGCTGCGGGTAGCAAGATGCGCAGCTTCCTAACGGCAATGACATCCAATCCGTTCAAGGGCGTGATGTCAGGTTTGGGCATCACCTCTGTTATTCAGTCCTCGTCGGCAACAACGGTTATGACAGTAGGCTTTGTGAACGCCGGCCTGCTCACCCTCGCTCAGGCCGTGGGTGTGATTATGGGTGCCAACATCGGTACTACGGTGACGGCGTGGCTCGTCTCGCTTCTCGGATTCAAGGCCGATATCTCGCTCTTTGCGGTGCCACTTATGGCGCTTGGCTTCATCCTTAGCATCTCGAAGAGTGACCACCGCCGCCATATCAGCGAGCTTGTGATGGGCTTCTCGCTCCTCTTCCTCGGTCTCTCGCTTATGAAGGAGTCGGTGCCCGACCTTCGTGAGACCCCTGAGGTGCTGGCATTCATCCAGAATTGGACAAGCTACGGCTTTGGCTCGGTGCTCATCTTCCTACTCTTTGGTACTATCCTCACGCTCGTGTTGCAGTCATCATCGGCGACTATGGCGCTGACCCTCATTATGGTGAATATGGGTTGGATTTCGTTCGAGATGGGTGCTGCGATGGTGCTTGGTGAGAATATCGGTACTACAATTACGGCAAACATAGCCGCTGCTGTGGGTAATGCAAACGCACGCCGTGCCGCCCTTGCGCACACGCTCTTCAACCTCTTCGGCGTATGTTGGGCCCTCGCACTCTTCCGCCCATTCCTGATGCTTGTGGGTACGACCATAACTTGGCTCGGTCTGCCTAATCCAATGGATATCGTTCATTCGGCAGATGTGGTGATGACGGCAGACGAGAGTATGGCTACGCTCTACGGTATTTCGATGCTCCATACGCTCTTTAATATCTTCAACACCTTAATTCTCATCTGGTTCGTAAATGTAATCGTGAAGATTGTGTCGGCTGTGATTAAGGATAAGAAGAGTGTGGATGAGGATAGTGTTAAGCTTAAGTTTATCGACGCTGGCCACCTCTCTACCGCTGAACTTGCTGTGGGTCAGGCACGCAACGAGGTGGTACACTTTGCTGAGGTGTCGAGCCGCACCGTGGGCTTCCTCCGCACAGCTATCGAGGCGGGCGATGCCAAGGAGTTCGAGGCGGTGCGCCAGCGATTGGTTAAGTACGAGGAGATTGCCGACCGTATGGAGTACGAGATTGCGCAGTTCCTTAACGCCCTGCCTGAGGATAGCATCTCGGAGGATACGCGTACCGAGACCAAGCGTATGTATAAGATTATCGGTGAGCTCGAGAGCCTCGGTGATTCGGGTGAGGTCATCGCTCGCATCCTGATGCGCCGCAACTCGCACAATAGAACCTTCACCGAGGAGCAGAAGCAGAAGCTCGGAGCGGTACTCGATGTGCTCGATAAGTGCTACGCTGTGATGATTGGCAACCTCAAGGCCGATAACATCGAGCAGATAGGCATTCGTATGGCTACCGATGCGGAGATTGAGCTCAATGACCTGCGCAATGCGTTGCGTGAGGAGGAGATTCTCAAGATTGAGAGCGATGGCTCGAACTACACATCGAGCGTCTACTACCTCGATACGCTGGCCGAATTGGAGCGTATGGGCGACTATATAATCAACATCTCGCAGGCGCTCGGTAAGTAGCCGATACCTATATATAATATTACGGGGCGTGGCTTGTGCCGTGCCCCAACTTCTTTCGATAGGAGGCAAGAGGCTATTTACTCCCGAAATTGCACAATTAGCAAAATAATTACTCGGGGTTAAAAAGGTGTTAACGCATTGATTTATAGTTAAATAGTTGTTTTGCTAAAAAAAAGAACTTATAAGAAATTTGCATCTAATTAAATTTTAGTATCTTTGCAGGCCCGAAAAACGGTTTCGGGAATTGGATTACAATAATTTATAGTATTAACTAAACTTTTAACAAAGTGGATTCAAAGAGTTACAAGACAATCTCGGTCAAGGCAGACGACGCTCAGAAGGAGTGGTTTGTGATTGACGCTACAAACGAGATTTTGGGACGCCTTGCTTCGCAGGTAGCTAAGATCCTCCGTGGCAAGAACAAGCCTACTTACACCCCCCACACAAATTGCGGTGACTATGTTATCGTGATCAATGCGGATAAGGTTAAGCTTACAGGCGCAAAGATGACCGATAAGGTCTACACACGCTACACAGGTTTCCCTGGTGGTCAGCGTTTCGCTACTCCAGCTGATTTCTTGACAACTGACAAGAAGCCTCAGTTCGTTGTAGAGCACGCAGTTCGCGGTATGTTGCCTAAGACTCGTCTTGGTGAGGCAATTATGAAGAATTTGAAGGTTTATGCAGGTGCTGAGCATCCACACGCTGCACAGAACCCTAAGGAGATTAAGTTAAACGAGATTAAGTAAGAATTATGGAAGTTGTAAACTGCGTAGGTCGCCGTAAGGCCGCTGTTGCTCGCGTATTCGTGAAGCCAGGTACAGGTAAGATTACAGTTAACCATAAGGAGCTTGAGGTTTACTTCCCATTGAACATTCTCCAGTACGAGGTTAAGCAGCCTTTGTTGGTTACTAACACCTTGGAGAACTACGATGTTATGATCAACCTCGTAGGTGGTGGTATCAAGGGTCAGGCTGAGGCAGCGCGTATGGGTATCGCTCGTGCTCTTTGCCAGATCGATGCAGAGATGCGTCCTATCTTGAAGAAGAACGGCTTCCTTATGCGTGACTCACGCGAGGTTGAGCGTAAGAAGCCTGGTCAGCCAGGTGCTCGTCGTAAGTTCCAGTTCAGCAAGCGTTAATACGCATCGCGAACCAACTGCGACAAAACAAAACAAAAAAAGCACAATCAGGGTTCAAAACCTCGAGGACCACATCTCCACCCGTCGGTGCGCCTTGCTGTCGCCGAACATACTCGAGCGAAGGTGTGCGTAGGATAACAGCTATTGCCTTAGCGCTATGCACAAGGTGTGCTGCCACGATGGTTGCCCGATTGCGATTAAACCTCCGAGAACAAAAACAAAGTAGGTTACTCGTAGGTTGATTAAAGAGTTAACAAACAAAAAAAACAAAGAAAAAATGGCACGCACAGATTTTAATACACTTTTGGAGGCCGGTGTACACTTCGGTCACTTGAAGCGTAAGTGGAACCCTAAAATGGCTCCATATATCTTTATGGAGAAGAACGGTATCCACATCATCGATCTTCACAAGACTGTTATCAAGCTCGACGAGGCAGCTGCTGCTCTTAAGCAGATCGTAAAGAGCGGTCGTCGCGTATTGTTCGTAGCAACAAAGAAGCAGGCTAAGGAGATCGTAGCTGAGAAGGTATCAGCAGTAGGTATGCCTTATGTTACAGAGCGTTGGGCAGGTGGTATGCTTACAAACTTCCCTACAATCCGCAAGGCCGTTAAGAAGATGGCTACCATCGATAAGATGACCAACGACGGTACTTTCGATAATTTCTCAAAGCGCGAGAAGCTCCAGATTGCACGCCAGCGTGCAAAGCTCGAGAAGAACCTCGGTTCTATCGCTGACCTTAACCGTCTTCCAGCTGCATTGTTCGTTATCGATGTGCAGAAGGAGCAGAACGCCGTTAAGGAGGCTAAGCGTTTGAGCATCCCTGTATTTGCAATGGTTGATACTTGTTGTGATCCTACCGACATTGATTATGTAATTCCAGCAAATGACGATGCTCAGAAGTCAATCGCTACTATCCTCGATGTAGTATGCGGTGCTATCGCTGAGGGTGCTGAGGAGCGCAAGCTCGAGAAGGAGAAGGAGGCTCAGGAGGCTGAGGCTCAGGAGGGTGCAAAGCAGGCTAAGCCACGCATCAAGAAGTCAGTAAAGGCTTCAGTTGATGCTGAGGAGGCTACTGTAGCTGAGGTTGTTGCCGCTACTGAGGAGGCTAAGGCTGAGTAATTCACCTTTCGCCAAGAGGCAAATTTACCGGCGGGTAGGCTAAGGCCCGCTCGCCGGACTTTTTTCAAAGACAATTATTTTAACGAAAAAAAAACTTACAGATATGGAAATCAAAGCAGCTGATGTAATGAAGCTCCGTAAGATGACCGGCGCAGGTATGATGGATTGCAAGAAGGCTCTTCAGGAGGCTGAGGGCGATTTCGAGCGCGCTAAGGATATCATCCGTGAGAAGGGTAAGCTCGTTGTTGCTAAGCGTTCAGACCGCACTGCAACTGAGGGTGTTGTTGTAACTAAGATCGTAGGTGAGAAGGCTTACATCCTTTGCCTTGCTTGCGAGACTGACTTCGTAGCTCAGAATGTTGAGTTCGGTGCATTTGCAGATGCTATCCTCGAGCTCGCTGTTGCAGCTGACGCAGCAGATCGTGACGCTCTTATGGGTGTTAAGAACGCTGAGGGTCACACCGTAGAGGAGATCGTAACTGAGAAGTCAGGTCAGACTGGCGAGAAGGTTGAGATCGCTTACTACGCTCGTATTGAGGCTCCTTACTGCGTAGCTTATGTTCACTTCAACAAGAAGCTCGGTACTGTTCTTGGCTTCAACAAGGCTATCGACGAGGAGGTTGCTCGCAAGGTTGCTATGCAGGCTACTGCAATGGCTCCACTCTCAATCGACGAGCAGGACTGCCCAGCTGAGGTTGTAGAGAAGGAGAAGGCTATCCAGATGGAGATGATGAAGCAGGATCCTAAGAACTCTAACAAGCCAGACGCTATCCTTGAGAAGATCGCTGAGGGTAAGATGCGTAAGTTCTTCGAGGAGAACACTCTTCTCAACCAGTGCGTTGTAGGCGAGAAGGAGTCTATCCGCGAGTTCATCCAGAAGGCTGATAAGGAGGCTACTGTTGTAGCTTACAAGCGTTTCGCCCTCGAGGCATAATCGCTAAGCCTATCTGTGGGCGTTAGCCCATAAATTTAGCCCCTTGGGTCGTACTTTGGTACTTCCCGAGGGGTTATTTTTTTGTTGGTAGCTCGAAAATATGCGTCGAGGGCGTGTTATGAAATAGATTATTACTATCTTTGTATAGATAAAACAGATTACTATGACACTTCAACAACTTGAGTATATCGTGGCGGTGGACAACTGTCGCCACTTTGTTAGGGCAGCGGAGTCGTGTGGCGTAACGCAGTCGACCCTCTCGTCGCTTATCCAGAAGTTAGAGGCGGAGTTAGATGTCACGATTTTCGATCGCACGAGCCACCCCATACGACCTACAACGCTGGGCGAGGAGATAATTGCTCAGGCGCGCGTAGTGCTATATAACGCCTCGCAGATGGAGGAGCTGGTGTCGACGCACAAGGAGCAGAGTGTGGGACACATACGCCTCGGCATCGCCTCGACTATATCGCCATACATCCTGCCCAAGCTCTTTGGCTACCTCAAAGAGCATCACCCCGAGATTACATTGGCTGTGGAGGAGGCGCGCATCGAGACCATTAAGAAGAAGTTGCGTCGTGCGGAGCTTGATGTTGCGATGCTCGCTATGCCCGTAGCGGAGGAGGGGCTGCTCGAGATACCTATCTACCACGAGCGCTACTATGCCTACCTCAATCCTACGGAGGCAAACTACAACGAGGCACAACTCGACACACAGACCCTGCGTTCGGAGAGTATATGGGTGCTGGGTGAGAGCTACTGCCCCAACCACGGACAGTTTCCGTTCTGTGTGCGCGATATGACCAACGCCTCGATATATGCGGCGGGTAGCGTGGAGACGCTGATGCGTATTGTGGACGAGAATGGCGGCTATACTATTATCCCAGAGATGCAGCTGCCGCTGATGTGCGGTGCGCAGAGGGAGCGTGTGAGGGAGTTGTATAACCCTACGCCGGGTCGTGATGTGGCGTTTGTGGTTAGGCGTGACTTTGTGCGTGAGCGTATGTTGAACATCTTAGCCGACGCGATTAAGAGTATCATCCCCGAGGAGATGATAGAGCCACGCTTGCGAAAGTTTGCAATAAAATTATAGTGAAAGGGCGTGCGTAATAGGGTGATTATCTGACGATAATGCTGTTTACAATGTGGTGACCAGCGCGCACGTTGAGGCGTGTCATATAGTCGTCACGACGAAAGAATACCTCCTGTCGTGCTACGCCCGAAGCGATGCTGATATAGAGAATACCACGCTCGTATCGACACTCGGTGGTCATCGAGGCGATGTAGTCGCCCGCCACCTCACGCCAATACTCCGGCAGCCTACCTTCGGCAACCTTACGCGCAACGAAGGGCCTCTCGAAGAACTCCTTGAGTATGTCGCCTATAAGCTTTGGCTCGGAGCGTTTCATAGTGTTGTGGCGCAGCCCTGCGCGATGTTAAATAGTTGGTACTCAGCGCCTGCCTCGCCCAAGGTGCGCTCCAAACGGTGCTTGTTGCAGTCGGTGATGAATATCTGTCCGAAGTCCTCGCTACCTACGAGCTTGAGTAGCTGTGCCACGCGACGCATATCGAGCTTGTCGAAGAGGTCGTCCAGAAGTAGGATGGGGCGCTCGCCGCTCTTTTCGGCAAGGATGGTGTACTCGGCAAGTTTCAGCGCTACGAGGTATGACTTCTGCTGTCCCTGCGAGCCGAACTTGCGCAGCGGGTAGTCGCCGATGCTAAGTATCATATCGTCACGATGTACGCCACAAGTGGTGTGCTCGTTGACGAAATCTCGCTGGCGTGCTGCGAGGAGTAGCTCGGTAAGAGGTGTCGTCTCCAGCTCCGAACGATAGACAAGACCTATGGTCTCGCGCTCCTCGGATAGTAGGGCATAGTAGTGCTCTACGAGTGGTTGCATCCTGGCGATCATCTCCTTACGGCGGTTGTATATCACATCTGCCGAGGCTGCGAGCATAGTATCGTATATGAGAAGCATCTCCTCCGAGGGCGATGTCTTGAGTAGCTTGTTGCGCTCCTGAAGTGCTGCGTTGTAGCGTATTAGCGCAGCGAGGTATGTCCTGTCTGTCTGCGATATGAATCTATTGAGGTAGCGACGGCGCTCCTCGGCTGAGTCGCTGATAAGGGCGGTGTCGGCAGGCGATACCACCACGATGGGTATGCCACCGATGTGGTCCGAAAGTTTGTCGTACTCTTTGCCGTTACGCTTGAGGGTCTTGCCGCCACGCTTGGTGTAGGCGCATACCACCTGCTCAGGGCGCGCGTCATCACGGCTAAAGCGACCGTCGATGATGAACGACTCCTCTCCGTGTCGAAGGCTCTGGGCATCGCTAATGGTGTGCATCGATCGCGCCATAGCGAGGTAGTGGATGGCGTCGAGGATGTTGGTCTTACCTGCGCCATTATCGCCTACGAAGCAGTTGATGCCAGCAGAGAGCGTGAGCTGTTCGTTGCCGATGTTCTTGAAGTTTATAATCGATATATTGTCGAGAATCATATTCTATTACTGTCTTATCTCCTTAGCCATATCGAGCATCTCACGAAGGTCCCCCTCGTAGTACTCGAACTTCATCATTCTTATAACGCCTTCTTTGTCAATGAGGTAGTAGCGAGGTACATACATCGTGGCATAGAGTCCGTATATCAGCTTGTCGCTATCTGCTGCCATATCTACGGTGTAGCCATTCTCATCACGATAGGCCATTATTGCCTCCTTACTGCCACCACGCGATATCGCCATCGTCGTGGGTAACGCCTCGCCCCCGTCTATGATTGTTTGCAACTCGTCGAGGAGTGCCTTGCAGTCGGGACACTCGTGCGAGAAGAGAATGAGCATCACCACCTCTCCCGCTACGCTGCTGAGCGATAGCACCTTGTCGTCGAGTGATGTTGTGCAGAAGTCGGGCGCCTTGTCGCCAACGCCGACGAGCGATGTCTCCTCGTATGTCGGGAGCTGCTCCTCTATCACGCTGCACGATGTCGATAGTGTCGCACTCGCCCACAGAAGTAGACAGATGGCGATGCGTGCGATATATGTTGCGGCTCCTCTCATAGACAAACATTTTTGCAAATATACTCAAAAAATCGCAGACTACCCAGCGCTCATCAAATTTTATCCTCTATATCGATGCGGCGCTTAGCGGCATAGCGAGATAAATAGCCAATATAGCGTCGTGAAATTAAAATTTTATGGATAAAACTATGATATTCGAATTATTTGTGTTACTTTTGTAGGTTGAATCACGAATAAGACAAAGAGTAATAATATTAAATACAAAACAGACTATGACAAACAAAGTACAGAACCCTGAGACCGATATTATGGTCGAGACTAAGGGTAAGTTGGAGACATTCTTCGACACTTATGGCAACAAGCTCCTTTCGGGTCTTGTAGGTATCACTGTTGTTGCAGTGGCTATCTTCGTCGTATTGAGCCTCGTGAAGAACAGCGCTCAGAAGCACGAGCACAACGCTCAGGCAGCTCTCACCGTAGCCCTCACATCTGAGGCAAGCGTTGAGTCGTATGTAGCTATCGTAGAGGAGTACGAGGGCACTAAGGCTGCTAACACTGCAACCTATATGGCTGCTGCTGAGTACCTCAAGGCTGGCGACTTGGAGAGCGCTAAGGCTTACCTCGCTAAGTATGCTGACGCTGAGGGTGCTGCTGGTGAGATCATCAACGCACTTGTTTACTCACTCCGTGGTGATGTTGCTGTTGAGGAGAACGACCTCCAGAGCGCAGTTGAGCTCTTCACTAAGGCTATGGTTGCAAGTGATGATGTTAACACTTACGAGAACAATGCTCGTAAGCTCGCACTTGTATATGTTGCTATGGGCGACAATGTTAAGGCTCAGGAGACATACAAGGCAATGGTTGAGATCTACCCAGAGCTTAAGGGTAAGTACACCAAGTATATCGCTGAGTAACAACTCTATGGGCGAGCAATCGGCCCTATGAGCGATTGGTATGCGAGGCTCTGTCCTCGGTAATTTTGATAGTGAGGGCTGTCCTGTCGGGGCAGCCTCTCTCTTACGATAGACTAAAAAAGTGACGCTATGATGTCGGATGTTGCATCAAATATGAAGTTCGGAGTGGTGGTTGTGCGCGAGTTTGAGGAGTTCAATAACGCCCACCTCACGCCGCTTGTAGATAGCCTGCAAATGCTGGGCTGCGAGATGGAGAATATCGTGGTTAAGTTCGTGCCAACGGCCCACGATGTGGTCATCGCTACGCAGTTTATGGCTGAGTACACCGATGTGGATGGTGTGATTATCCTTGCGCCACAGAACCGCATTATGGGCACGCTGTCGGCGATGAACGGCATCGTGCAGATACAGATTCAGTGGAATATGGTCGTCGAGATTGGTGCCGAGGAGTGTGCTGCGCACATCGTCGATATGATTCTCTTGCAGAACGAGATGGAGCTTGAGGCGCCTGAGAATAAGAGCCCTCGCGCATCTATCTCTTAGTAACTTTTGCAATACGGGGACTTGTTTGCCCCGCAGTTATTGGGCTGAATGGAGCGTACGCATAGTACTATCCATTCGGCCCAATCTCTTTATCGAGACTAACGATGCCCCCTATTGACGGGGAATTGGTTGGCGGTGGAGTCGAATAGAGTTTGCAGCAAAATAAAGATTTGTGCAGGGTAAAAATCGCATACAGGTTACCTATTATTTTTGCGCTATGACTATTGCGATTTGAGAATTGTTTCGTACCTTTGCATTTATGGACAAGCGTTTTACATATAACGGTGTTGAGATTGCATACTCTCTTGAGGGTGAGGGGGATGCGATTATCCTGCTCCACGGCTGGGGCTGCGATCGTACTATTTGGAACGACACTGCGGAGCTCCTCAAGGGCCGCCATAGGGTTGTGGCGGTAGATTTTGCGGGCTTTGGCCATAGCAACGAGCCAAGTGAGGTGTGGGGTGTCGAGGAGTACACTCGCTCGATAGAGGCTCTCGTTGCTCACGAGGGCATCACGATGCCAACCCTTGTCGGCCACTCGTTCGGTGGTCGTGTGTCGCTACTCTATGCCTCGCGTAACGAGGTTAAAAGCGTGGTGCTTGCCGATGCTGCGGGTGTCAAGCCTCGCCGCTCGTTGAGCTACTATCGTAAGGTCTACACCTACAAACTCCTCAAGCACGCTCTGCCCATACTCATAGGTCGCACCAAGGCAAATATGCTCCTCGAGCAGCGTCGTGCGCGCGCCGCATCGTCGGACTACAATCGTGCTACGCCTATGATGCGCGCCATACTATCGAAGTGTGTGAACGAGGACCTATGCTCGGTGATGCCGCGCATCAAGGCTCCCGTACTCCTCTTCTGGGGTGAGCTGGACACCGCAACGCCACTTAGTGATGCGCGCACTATGGAGCGACTCATTCCCGATGCAGGCCTTGTGGTTGCTAAGGGTGCGGGTCACTTTGCGATGATTGAGCAGAAGGCGTTGTGGCAGGAGACAATGAAGGCGTTTCTTAAGATTCAATAGCAGGGATGAATATCACGGTACACATATTCTCATTGGTGTGGCTCCTGTTCCTATGGGCTACGATGCGCTACTCGGTGCAGATGTTTCAGCAGAACTCCTACCGCGTGGAGCGATATAACCGCTGGCTGCGCAATACGGGCGAGTGGCATATGCGCTCGAATATCCTTGCTGTGGTGGCGGCGCTGCTTTTTGTTGTGACGGAGCACTGGGCGCTGCTTACGGTGGTTATGGTGTGGATGGCGGTTATTGCTATTGCCGAGCTGTCGATAAAGTACAAGATACCCATCGCATATACGATGCGCGTTAAGCGACTGATTGCTACGCGATTGCTCATTACGGTGGCCATTGTTACGGTGACGCATATCTACGCAGTCGAGTACGCACTTATGGTGATGATGCTCCTGTCATTGGACTATTGGACTATCCTTGCTGGTACAATTAACCAGCCGCTTGAGGCGGCGATAACACGCTGGTACTACAACGATGCTAAGCGCCGTCTGCGCGCAATGCCGCACCTAAGGATTATTGGCATCACGGGTAGCTTTGGCAAGACATCGACAAAGCACTTCCTCTTCCGCCTACTCTCTGAGAGGTATAATGTGCTTATGACACCAGGTAACTTTAACACTACGCTTGGCGTGGTGCGCACTGTGAGGGAGCACCTTAAGCCCCACCACGAGGTCTTTATCGTCGAGATGGGTGCCAAGCAGAGCGGCGATATCAAGGAGATATGTGACCTCGTTGCACCCGAGATGGGTATCGTAACCTCGGTGGGCGAGATGCACCTCGAGACCTTTGGCAGCGTGGAGAATGTAGCGCGCACCAAGTTCGAACTTATAGATGCTCTGCCCGAGGGTGGCTTCGGTATCATTAATATCGACTCGGAGGCGGCAGCACGACATATCGCATCGACAGGCATCAAGGTGCATACCTATGCCGTGGATAACGCAGCGGCAGAGTATCGTGCAACGGATGTGGTCTACGGAGCTACGGAGACACGCTTTAGCGTCGCAAAGGCTGAAGGTGGCGTGGATGAGGGCTATGCTACGCATATCCTTGGTAGGGGTAACATCCTCAATATCACCGCAGCACTCGCCATTGCGGAGTATATGGGTGTCGGTATTGAGCAGCGTCGTAGGGCTGTAAGGCAGATAGAGCAGGTGGAGCACCGCTTAAGCCTCCGCCGTCAGGGTGGTGTCACTATTCTTGACGATGCCTACAACTCTAATCCCACAGGTGCGCGTATGGCACTCGAGGTGTTGGCGGGCTTTGAGACATCTGGGTCGAGATATGTCGTGACGCCAGGCTTCGTGGAGATGGGTGCGCGTCAGTATGAGAATAATAGGGCGTTCGGTAGGGATATAGCCAAGTCGAATGCCGATAGGGTATATGTGGTAAATGCCGTAAACCGTGAGGCCATAACTACGGGCCTCAGCGAGGCGGGGTATGCCGCAGATAGGGTGCAGATTGTCGACTCGTTCAGCGAGGCTATGGCCGACCTTAGTCCACGCCTCAAGGGTGGCGATGTGGTGCTGTATGAAAACGACCTGCCCGACTCATTTAAGTAATTAACAAATAAAGAATATAACGATGAAAATCAATGTAGGAGTAATTTTTGGTGGTCGCTCTGTGGAGAACGAGATTTCGGTAATCACCGCAGCGCAGACTATGGCTGCAATGAGTGCCGAGAAGTATAACATTGTGCCTATCTACATCTCGAAGGAGGGCCGCTGGTACACGGGCGACAAGCTCCGTACTACGGACAACTATCGCGATATGAAGGCCCTGCTTAGCTCGGTGCAGGAGGTCTATTTGCGTCCTGTCTATGGCGACAACCACCTCTACAAGGTGCGCAAGCCGCTCTTCGGCAGTGATGTGGTGACTACGCTCGATGTCATCCTCCCAGCGCTGCACGGCACCTCGGGCGAGGATGGCTCGTTCCAGGGCTTGGTTGAGATGACCGGCATCCCATACGCATCGCCTAACCCTCTTGCCTCGGCAAATGGTATGGATAAGATTGCGATGAAGATGATTCTTCGTGAGAGTGGAATCCCTGTTGTGGACTATGCTTGGTTCTCGGACAAGGAGTGGCTTTCGGAGCGTGATGAGGCTATTGCTAAGTCGGAGGCCCTCGCATATCCGCTCATCGTTAAGCCTGCGAACCTTGGCTCGAGCGTCGGCATCAAGGCGGTGCATAACCGTGAGGAGCTCATCGAGGCGGTGGATAACGCTATCAAGTACTCGAAGCGCATCATTGTCGAGCGCCTTATCGAGAATTTGAAGGAGATTAACTGCTCGGTACTTGGCGACTACTACGACTGTGAGGCTTCGGTGTGCGAGGCACCGGTGCGTAGCGGCGAGATCCTTAGCTACGAGGATAAATACCTCGGTGGTGGCAAGAATAAGCCTTCGGAGGGTATGCACTCTACCGTGCGTGAGATTCCTGCGCGCCTACCTGAGGATGTGACAGAATTTATCCGCACTACGGCGTGCAAGACCTTCCGCGTACTGGCTTGCGACGGCGTATCGCGTATCGACTTTATGATTGACGAGGCTACGGGTGGCATCTATGTCAACGAGATTAATACCATCCCTGGCTCGCTCTCGTTCTACCTCTGGGAGGCTACGGGTGTAAGCTTCGAGGAGCTTATCGATCGCCTTATCGCTGTGGCGTTTAGGCGTAAGCGCGACTCGGAGTTTAAGACAACATCCTACTCGGAGAATATCTTTGCATATCAGGCTCGCCACGGTGCGAAGCTCGGTGGCGCAAAGGGTTCGAAAAACTAATCATCATAAATAACCTAACAGACCTATGACTTCACTATATGATAATATAATCTTTGGCCCTGTGCGTTCACGCCGTCTCGGCATCTCGCTCGGTGTCAACCTCTTGCCTATCGAGTCAAAGCTGTGTAGCTTCGACTGCATCTACTGTGAGTGTGGTTGGAATGCCGACCACCCAGGTAAGCGCCGCTTCAATGCTCGTGAGGATGTCTACGCTATGCTCGACGCTACGCTGGCTAAGATGGTGGCTGACGGCACGCCTCCCGATGTTATCACCTTTGCTGGTAATGGCGAGCCTACGATGCACCCCGACTTCGAGTCGATTATCGGCGACACCATCGCCCTCAGGGATAAGCACTGCCCAGCGGCTAAGGTGTCGGTACTCTCAAATGCTACGCAGATTCATCGCGAGGATGTGTGTCGTGCGCTGCGTCGCGTAGATAACAATATCCTTAAACTCGACTCGGCATTCGATGCCACCGTTCAGCTGATGAACAAGCCGCAGGGCAACTACACCGTAGCGCGCACCGTAGAGCTTCTCAAGGCCTTTGAGGGCGAGCTCATCGTGCAGACTATGTTCCTTAGGGGCGAGTACCTCGGTCAGCGTGTCGATAACACAACTGAGGAGGAGGTTGCGGCGTGGTTGAAACTCGTTGCTGAGATTAAGCCTAAGCAGGTGATGGTCTACTCGCTGGACCGTGACACCCCTTGCCAGACATTGGAGAAGGTGGAGAAGGATGAGCTTCGTGCCATCGCTGAGCGTGTCGAGGCACTCGGTATTGCTTGCTCTGTGGCATAGTGTATGGGATTGAATGTAAACTAATTAAACGAAAAATATGGAATTCGAAGGTAAAGTATTAGAGATCCTCCCACCCGTATCAGGTCAGTCGGCACGCGGTAGCTGGGAGCGTCAGACAGTGGTATTTGAGCAGCCTAACAAGCAGTACGGCAAGGAGTTGGCCGTAACCTTTATGAATAAGGGTCAGGAGGTTGCATCGTTGCGCGTGGGCGAGAACTACATCGTGTCGTTCGACATCGAGTCGCGCAAGTATATGGATAGATGGTACACCGATGTACGCGCTTGGCGCATCCAGCCAGTGCAGTCGCAGGCACAGCCTCCTATGCACGATATGCCTCCATTTGTTGAGGAGCCACAGCCATCATACTCGGCTGGTGCAGGTGTAGTAGATGACATCCCATTCTAATTGAGTGGGTTTGCGGCTTAAGCAGTTCCTTACTTAAGCAAATCGCTACGAATAAAGGGTTACCGATACTTCGGTAACCCTTTTCTTATTGCCTAAATGCCTAAACTCTATTAGTTGAGGTTGAGGCGCTCAGCGCTATAAAGGTAACGCTTGATGCTTCGCTTAGGGGTCTTGACGAACTCCTCACGATGGATAACGATGTTGGCAATCTTCTCGTACGATGCCACCATACCGTTAAGATCCTGAAGGTTCTTGTCCATAATCTCCTGCAAGTTGTCGAGGTTGACACCCTCGGCCGTAGCAAGCTCATAATCAGGTACTACGAGCGCTGTGAGGCGACCATTGTTCTCGATAACGAGTGACTCGGCAACCATATAGAGGTTGTTCAAGCGCTCCTCAATCTCCTCTGGGTAGATGTTCTGGCCAGAACCAGAGAGAATCATAGTCTTGCAACGACCACGGATGTAGAGCGTGCCGTCCTCGTCCATAGTACACATATCGCCTGTGTGGAGCCAGCCGTCCTCGTCGAGTACTGCCTTTGTAGCCTCCTCATTCTTGTAGTAGCCCTTCATCACATGCTCACCACGCACGAGCAACTCGCCAGGGATGTTCTGTGGGTCGCGCGAGGTAATCTTACCCTCGAGGAGGTATGGTGGGAGGATGCGACCGCAAGAGCCAGCCTTGAAGTTTGCTGGATCCTCGAAGCTGATGAGTGGTGCGCACTCGGTCATACCGTAACCCACTGTGATTGGGAACTTAATGGTGCGGAGGAAGTCCTCAGTCTCGCTGTTAAGCGCTGCACCGCCGACGATGAAGATCTCGACACAGCCACCAAACTGCTCGATGAGCTTCGACTTGATAGTCGAGTAGATAGCGGTGTTGATGAGTGGAATACGCATAGCGATGCTCATAGGGCCCTTCTCAAGGAGAGGAAGGATGCTCTTACGATATACCTTCTCGAGGATGAGTGGCACTGAGCAAATAATATTTGGACGGGTCTGCTTCATCGCCTCGACAAGAATCTTTGGCGAAGGGATGCGTCCAAGGAGTGTGATGTGGGCACCGCAAGCCAACTGTGTCAAGAAGTCGAAGGTACAACCGTAGGCGTGTGCCAATGGGAGGAACGAGAGTGTGCGGCCACCTCTACGGAAGTAGTGAGTGCCGGTCTCTGGGTTAACCATATCCATTGCAAACTGCACATTACCGGTAAGGTTGTTAACGGTAAGCATTACGCCCTTCGATGAACCTGTGGTACCAGAGGTGTAGTTGAGCAAGCAAACGCTGTCGTTTGGCACCTCAGGGTACTTAATATCCTCGATGCTGAAGCCGTTAGGGTATGCTACACGGTAGTGAGTGAGGATGTTGTTCATATACGAAGTGAGCTTGTTGCCCTCCTTCTCGTAGATAGCATGGTAGTCTGTGAGCGAGAATGCCGCAGCGATACCAGGAATCTGCTCGCCCTCGATGTCATCCCAGAAGTTGTCACCGAGGAAGAGAAGCTTACTCTCCGAGTGGTTAACAATGTTGATGATATCGTTAGGGTTGAAGTCCTGAAGGATAGGCACGATCACAGCACCATAGGTAATTGTTGCGATGTAGCTTATGCACCAGCGAGTGTTGTTGCGGCCTACGAGTGCAATCTTATCGCCAGCCTCGATGCCAGCCTCCTTGAAGAGGAGGTGGAGCTTGGCAATCTCCTTAGCTACCTCGTAGTACGAGAATGTCTCGCCCTTGAAGTAGTCGGTCAAAGCAGACATCTCGCGGTTATTGCGGAAGCTCTGCTCGTAAATCTTGATTAAGTTTCTTTCCAACATATAATCTTGGTTTTGAAAATATCATTTTCTTCTGCAAAGATATAACTTTTTTGCAAGTAACGAAACTGTTTTTCCGATTTTCTAATGCGTACAAATGCGTAAATGAGCCCTATCGAGTTGCAAATCTTTGATAATTAGCAGTATTATGGGTGTGCTATGTGTAAATTTTATTGTATCTATTTTTCCATAAGTAAAGTCTTTCAGCCTCTCAATCTCGCTTTTTACCCCTTTTGCGCTAAGATGGCAGATATACAAAAAAAGAGGATAAGCCTCTGCTTACCCTCCGAAGTAGCCCCTCCGGGACTCGAACCCGGATTTAAGGTTTAGGAAACCTTCGTTCTATCCCTTGAACTAAAGAGCCGTCGAACATACAAAGATAGTGAAAAAATGCGAATCTCAAATAGTCTGCTTGAGAAATATTACTATTTGAGCCGCACAGACAAAAAAAAGAGAGCCGAAGCTCTCCTTTTCTTGTGTAAGCATTGTTGCGTTTCCGACTAATTACTCAGCCATTGGAACTACGCTAACAAATGACTTGCCAGACGACTTCTTGCAGAAGCTAACTGTACCGTCAACCAATGCAAAAAGAGTGTGGTCCTTACCCATACCCACGTTCTCACCTGGGTTGTGTACTGTGCCTCGCTGACGAACGATAATGTTACCCGCCTTAGCGAACTGACCACCGAAAAGCTTTACACCGAGTCGCTTGCTCTCTGACTCACGGCCGTTCTTAGAACTACCAACACCTTTTTTGTGTGCCATTTT
>JAGBTP010000039.1 GCA_017631255.1 Alistipes sp. | reverse complement strand
TGACGCAGAAAGCTATACAACCAATCAGGATCTTGAATCTTCTTTTCTCGTGCCATAATACTCTTTTTATTGGGGGGGGTACACTTATGCGAGCTTACGACGGCGGAAGATAGTCGCAACGGTCAAGCCCGAAACGATATGCCATACACCCCAGAGCGCAGTGATAAGCACCATACCGCCATTGCTACTCCAAACAGTTGGGTCGAAGATAGCTGGGTTAAAGAGAAGTGCAAGGCCAAGACCCGAATTCTGGATACCTGTCTCAATAGTGAGCGAGCGGCAGTCAGCCTCTGGGAGCTTCAAGAGTCGCGCTACGGTATAGCCCGATGTGAGAGCAGTAGCATTGTGGATTATAACCACCAAGACTGCGGCAAGGATGCTTGCATATACCGCCCAGCGAGCCTCGAGAGCTGTGAGCACCTGTGTGAGCGACACCGCCACCATACCCATAAAGAGCAGAATTGAGAGCCACTGCAATGGCTTGACAATGCGCTTTGAGAAGTTAGGCAGGTAGTGTGCGCAGAGCATACCTACGATGATTGGAATACCCAAAATAAGGAGAATCTGGTGGAGCATATCCATAAACGGAATCTCGAGCGTAGGGATATCGTTTCGCACCGAAGCGAAGCGGCAGTAGATAGTACCCCAGAACCAGAAGTTAAGTGGCGTGATGAACGACGCGAGGGCTGTTGTGATGGCTGTCATCGACACCGACAACTCGACATTACCCTTCGAGAGCGAGGTCATAAAGTTTGAGATGTTACCACCAGGGCACGATGCCACGAGAATCATACCGATAGCCACCATTGGGGTAATGATAGGGTTAAGAACGATAGCAAGCAGACAGGTAACGGCTGGAAGCACGAAGTACTGCAATGTCACGCCAGCAAGTACAGCGGTAGGTCTTTGAAACACATCCTTGAATGTCTGCACCTTGATGCCAAGCGCAACGCCGAACATCACGACTGCCAAGATGATATTAACTACAAACATTTCACCCGCACCCAAATTAATGCTAAGCGTGTCCAAATTTGCCAATAGTTCCTTCATAAATAACCATTTTAGTAGGTCCTAAAACCTCGATATTTTAATAAGTTTGTGTGTGTTGTTTCGTCATTATATCCGCCTAAAAAATGCTCCAATGAGCACAAAAAAGCTACATAAAGACCTACAAATTTAACATTTTTTTCAACAAAAACGAACTTTTTGCAACATTTACTTTATTTATATACGCATTAATAAGTATATATACTTACCCGATAATCGTATTTTAGCGTGTAATTTTGCAGGAAAATAGGATTTTCTTAATCCAACAATTTAGACTATATTTGCAACAAATTTCATAGATAACACCCAATACTATGGCTTTATTTACACTTATCACTACCCTGCTGTTCTTCCTGCTAAGCCCAGCTTTAGTGGTCTATATATGTAACCGCAACGCCATTCTAAAAAAGATTGGTCCAATTATGGTGCTGTACGCCGTAGGCATTATCATTGGCAACATTCCGATGATGCCAAAAGCGGTGCTTACACTTCAGGAGCTGCTACCCAATATTATGGTGCCGCTCGCCATACCGATGATGCTCTTCGGATGTAGCTTCTCGCGCAAAGAGTGGAGCTTGCAGCTTAGGGTTGTCGTGAGTGGATTCCTGTCGGTGGCTATCGCCGTAGGTGCGGGATATGTTCTTTTTGGCAAGGGTCTCAACGAGGGTACAGAGATTGGAGGCATCATATCTGGAATGTACACAGGCGGCACCATCAACGCCGCAGCCTTACAGACAATATTCCAGACAAGCGGCAGCACATACACTCTCATAAACTCCTATGACATAATAATCTCGTTCGCCTACTTCATCTTTCTCTTTAGCTTTGGTATTCGTCTCTTCCGCCGCATATATGGCGAGCCTGTGGAGCGTGTGCTTGTGGTAGAAGAGGAGAATGACAACACTGAGCGCGATATAATCCTTGCTGAGAAGCGAAAGTATAACGGTATGTTTACGCGTGAGGGCTTGAAGGAAATGGCTAAAATTTTCCTCTGTACCATAGTCATCGTAGCCATATCGGGCGGTACGGCGATAGCGCTCCCAGAGGAGTGGTTTATGGTGGTCTTTATCCTTATGATTACGACCCTCGGCGTGGCGGCATCATTCATTCGCCCGATACGCGAGCTCAAGCGCAGCTACGACATCGGTATGTACCTTATATATATATTCAGCCTTGCAATAGCCTCGATGGCCGACTTCTCGAAACTCGATCTCAACGCTGGCCTTAGCCAGATAGCCTTTATGAGCTTTGCGGTGTTCGTGTCGCTCACCATTCACGCCATCGTGTGCCGTCTGTTAAGGGTCGATGCCGACTCGATGGTAATATCCTCTGTGGCCTTCATCAACTCGCCACCCTTCGTGCCAATGGCTGCGGGCGTAATGCGCAACCGCAACGCCGTGGTTACAGGCCTTGGCGCTGGCATCGTCGGCTACGCCTTGGGCAACCACTTCGGAGTACTGATGGAGAAGATTCTCGAGTTGCTGTAACTTATGATTGCAAATAACTAAATTGGGGTTATCCCTTCTCAGGATAACCCCAATTTATCATCATATCACTCCCCTACAAATCGTGCGACAATGGCGCAGGCACAGCCTCACGCATATCGAACTCACCCCAACGCTCAGCAACATAGTCGAGCGTAGCATTTATCTCCTGGGTATCGAACGAGGTGACTAGCTTGAGACGCGTCTGCTTGAAGTCGGGCAAACCCTTAAAGTAGTTGGTAAGGTGGCGACGCATCTCAAGGATTCCTACCCTATCGCCCTTGACTTCCAACGACTTAGCAAGGTGCTCCTTTGCAATAGCAACACGCTCGATAACAGATGGTTGCGGCAACAGCTCGCCCGTCTCAAGATAGTGCTTACATTCGCGGAAAATCCAAGGTCGGCCGTATGTCGCGCGACCAATCATCACGCCATCGACGCCATAGCGGTCGAACATCTGCTTGCACTTCTCCGCCGAATCGACATCGCCGTTACCGATGATAGGAATGGAGATGCGAGGATCGTTCTTAATCTTACCAATAAGCGTCCAATCGGCCTCACCACGATACATCTGCGCACGCGTTCTACCGTGGATGGTGAGGGCTGCGATGCCCACATCCTGCAAGCGGAGGGCAATCTCCTCGATATTCTTCATCTCGTCGCTCCAGCCGAGACGCGTCTTAACCGTCACAGGCTTATTTACCGCACGCACAATCTGGCGCGTCATCTCGACCATAAGGTCGGGGTCCTTCATCATACCCGAACCAGCACCACGGTTGGCAATCTTCTTAACGGGGCAGCCGAAGTTGATGTCGATAATATCCGGATTAGCACTTTCGGCAATACGCGCCGCCTCGACCATAGGCTCGATGAGGTGGCCATAAATCTGAATACCCACGGGACGCTCCTCGTCGGCAATATTTAGTTTTGCACGCGACTTCCACGCATCGCGTATCAAACCATCGGATGATATAAACTCGGTATAGACCACATCGGCACCGAAACGCTTGCACATATAGCGAAACGACGGGTCGGTGACATCCTCCATAGGAGCCAAGAAAAGGGGCTGTGAGCCGAGTTCTATGTTGGCAATCTTCATAATTCTATCAAATAATAGCACAAAGATAGGATTTTTTACTGTAAAAACGCGAAAGTTTCGCAAAGAAAACTTACCTTTGTGACCCGGATATAAATATAGGTAACTATGATCAATATTGAAGAGTTTATTTCAAGCGTCGTAAAGCGTGCCGCAGAGGAGCTTTACGGTGTGAGCGACAACCTACAAATACAGAAGACACGCAAGGAGTTCGAGGGTGACTATACTGTGGTGGTATTCCCACTTCTCAAGGCATCACGAAAGTCTCCGGAGGCGACAGCAACGGAGCTTGGCGAGAAGATCGCTGCGACAACTCCTGAGATTAAGTCGTTCAATGTAATCAAGGGCTTCCTCAACTTGGCTATCGACGCCTCGTTCTGGGCAGCTCGCTTTGCCGAGATTGTGGCAGCGGAGGACTATGGTATGGCTCCAGCATCGGGTCGCACCATTATGATTGAGTACTCATCGCCTAACACCAACAAGCCACTCCACCTCGGTCACATTCGTAACAACCTGCTTGGCTACTCAGTGGCTACCATTCTTAAGGCTAATGGTCACAATGTTATCAAGGTAAACCTTGTTAACGACCGTGGTATTCACATCTGTAAGTCGATGCTCGCTTGGCAGCTCTACGGCGGCGGCGAGACCCCTGCATCATTAGGTATGAAGGGCGACCACCTCGTAGGTAAGTACTATGTCGAGTTCGACAAGCACTACAAGGCTGAGGTTAAGGAGCTCGTTGCTGGCGGTATGTCGGAGGATGAGGCTAAGAAGAAGGCTCCCGTTATGCTCGCAGCACAGGAGATGCTCCGCAAGTGGGAGGCTAAGGACCCTGAGATTTACGCTCTCTGGGAGACAATGAACGGCTGGGTTTACGAGGGCTTCGATGTGACATACAAGGCTATGGGCGTTGACTTCGACAAGGTATATTACGAGTCACAGACATACTTACTCGGTAAGAGCCTCGTAGAGGATGGTCTTAAGAAGGGTGTGTTCTTCCGCAAGGAGGACAACTCGGTATGGATCGACCTCGAGGCAGATGGTCTCGATCAGAAGCTCTTGCTCCGTGGTGATGGCACATCGGTATATATGACTCAGGACCTCGGTACAGCGCTCAGCCGCTTCGAGGAGAATAAGCTCGACGATATGATTTATGTCGTTGGTAACGAACAGAACTACCACTTCCAGGTGCTTAAGCTCGTGCTCAAGAAGCTCGGTTACGAGTGGAGCGACAACATCTTCCACCTCTCATACGGTATGGTTGAGCTCCCTGAGGGTAAGATGAAGTCACGCGAGGGTACCGTGGTAGATGCCGACGACCTCATCGCAGATATGATTGGTACCGCACGCGAGATGTCGGACGAGCTCGGTAAACTCGATGGCGCATCGGAGGAGGAGGCATGCGCCATCTCTGAGATGGTAGGCCTTGGCGCGCTTAAGTACTTCATCCTCAAGGTGGATCCCAAGAAGACTATGCTCTTCGACCCACGCGAGTCTATCGACTTCAACGGCAACACAGGTCCATTCATTCAGTACACTCACGCACGCATCCGCTCAATCTTGCGTAAGGCTGAGGAGGCAGGCATCTCAACTGAGGGTTACACCGAGGCGGCGCTCCTGCCAGCAGAGGTGGAGCTCATCAAGGCTCTCTCGGAGTACCCAGCTGTGGTGCGCACCGCAGGTGAGCAGTTCGCTCCTTCGGTTATTGCGGCGTATGCCTACGACCTTGCTAAGCAGTTCAACGGCTACTACCACGACCACTCAATCCTCAAGGAGGAGTGCAGCGTAACACGCGCTCTGCGCCTACGCCTTGCATCTGAGGTGGCACGCGTGATTCGCTCAGCGATGTCACTCTTGGGCATCAGCGTACCGGAGCGTATGTAATCTAAACCACAAGGGTGTCGAGCTTCGGTTTGACACCCTTTATTAATTAGTAGAGTATGAAGCGAGCATATATGACGGCCATAGCGGCTATCGCATCGCTCCTCGTAGGCTGTGGCGGCAGCACAAAGCCGCAAAGCGAGGTGAGCAGCAACACGCAGAGCGATACGGTATGTATCACCACCACACGCACGATGAAGCGCAGCGTGGAGGATGTGAGGACACTACGCACACGCGAGGAGTACGAGGCGATGATTGCCCACTATTGGGACGACTTCGACTTCGAGTGCGGTGCCGAGGTTGCGCAGTACGATACGGTAGATATGTTGCAGGCTATGAGCGACTATGTACTCTTCATTCCGCATCAGAGTGCCGACTCACTGCTTCGCAGCCTTATGGTGCGTGCATCGCAGAGTCGTGAGGTGCTCAACTTCTTCACGATGCTCACTGAGGAGGTACTGCACAACCCCAACTCGCCACTACGCAACGACGAGTACTACATTCCCGTTTTGGAGACCATCCTCGCATCGCCACTACTCGACGAGTATGACCGCATAGCACCAGCCTACGACCTCGAGATAGCGTACCAGAACCGCATAGGATGTGTGGCTAACGACTTCGTCTATACGCTCGCCAATGGTCGCACAGGAAGGCTACACGGCATAGGAGCAGAGTACACCATTCTTATGTTCAGCAACCCCGGCTGCCCGATGTGCGCTGAGATTATCGACGAGATATGTGCCTCGCCGCTTATCAACGAACTATGCGAGATGGGTCGTGTCGAGATACTAAACATCTACCCCGATGCCGACCTCGAGGCTTGGCGTAACTACCTTGTAAATTTGCCTACTGGGTGGATAAATGGTTACGATAATGGTATGGTAATCACCGAAAAGAGGCTATATAACCTTAGTGCCATACCGTCGCTATATCTTCTCGATAGCCAGAAGCGCGTGCTAATAAAGGATTGCGTGAGCGTAGCGCACATTGAGGATGTAATCGCATTAATGGAGGCACAATAGTCTACAACTAAGCTACTTATGAAAAATATTGTAGATATATTCGTTGAGTTAGGCGATAGACTCGCATCGCTTACTACAAGCGAGGGCAAGGGCATTATCACTGCCGCCATTGAGCAGAACGCGTGGTTCACGCGCCCCGACATCGTTCGTGCAATGGAGGCAATACGAGAGGAGATGCTCAATGCCGACAAATTGAGGGCGTGGTACGACAGCTATCCTCGCACCGCTGCGCCCAAGCGCGTGGCTATTGTAATGGCGGGCAACATTCCACTTGTGGGATTCTTTGACCTACTATGCGTTCTATGCAGTGGCAACGAGGCCTATGTCAAGCCCTCGAGTAAGGATAGGGTGTTGATGGAGTATGTCATTGCTGAGCTTCGAGCGATAGATAGCACCATTCCTATATATACATATAGCGCCGAGGAGCAGTACAACATCGCCATTGCTACGGGTGGCGATCAGGCCAACGACTACTTCCGCAGCCACTTCGAGGGCACGCGTCGCCTACTGCGAGGTAGCAGACACTCAGTTGCACTCCTTGATGGCAACGAGAGCGAGGAGGAGTTATCTTCACTAATCACGGATATCACAGCCTATTCGGGTCTTGGTTGTCGCTCAATATCAATGCTTTTTATGCCTCGTACGATGACTCTTTCGCTGCCTCACACAGCGCCAACAAACCCCAAGCTACGAAACAACATCGCAGCGCGACGCGCACTTTATACACTCCAACAGTGCCCATTTAGCGACTACGGCGCATTTATTGCCGTTGAGCAGAGTGGCTTTCCACAGTCGCTTGCCGAGGTGAGCATCGTTCGCTATGACGATATAAGCGAGGCAAAGGCGTGGATAGAGGCACATCGTGAGGAGGTGCAATGCGTTGTATCTCACGCAGATGTTGCCAACGCCATCCCCTTTGGCAGGGCACAATACCCTACACTTTGGGACTATGCCGATGGTGTGGACACGATGAAGTTCCTATCCGAGGAGGCATAGTAGCGAGTAGTCAGGAGCCCAGAAAAAAGGAGATATTGGCAAGCTGGGCTATAAAATTTTGTTATTAATCTAAAAATTATTATCTTTGCATCGTAGCCATTAGGCTTAACAAAGTTAATATGCAGAAACTCTACATCATAGCAGGCTGCAATGGCGCAGGCAAGACTACGGCATCATACACAATGTTGCCAGAGCTGCTCCACTGTCACGAGTTTGTAAACGCCGATGAGATCGCGCGTGGCCTATCGCCTTTCAACCCCGATAGTATGGCTATCGAGGCAGGACGCCTAATGCTGCGCCGCATCAACGATTTGCTTGATGAGGGTTCTGACTTCGCCTTCGAGACCACACTATCGACTCGCACATATCAGAAATTCATTGAGCGCGCACACGAGCGCGGTTACTTCGTATCGCTACTTTACTTCTGGCTGCCTACTCCAGAGCAGGCAATTCAGCGCGTAGCTAAGCGAGTGAGTCTTGGTGGTCATAACATTCCGACCAATACCATTCGTCGCCGCTACGAGAGCAGTATGCGTAACCTTACGAAGCTCTATGTACCGATTTGCGACTATTGGGTGATATACGATAACTCAACTGCTGAGGGGGTTAAAAAGATCGCTTATGGCTCGAAGGGCGAAATAAAAGAGGTTGTTGACCCGTTAGCATATCAGAAAATATTGAGTTATGAGTGAGTTTGAGATTAGAGAGCTTCAGGAGCGTATAGATGCGGGCATCTTATTAGCGCAGCGTCGCCTTATCGAGCGTACACGCAAGGATAATGGTGACCTTGTGGTCGTGCGCAATGGCGAGGTTGTACGCCTAACACCCGACCAACTCATAAAGGATTAAATTCCACCTTTTTACATTCGACTTATGCACATCTGACCGACAGAGTTTCTTGCTCGGTCGGATGCGTGTGTGCATACATCAGCGATGCGCATTATGACGGCACAACATATTTATATTATAAGTCGTGCGTAGCTGTGCAATCGCGTGCGCAAATGCTCTATTTCAGGCCATATTACGGGCTTAGATTTTGCCAAATAGCGCGATTATAGCGTAGCAAATAAAGATACAATACCTAAATATAGTGAGAAAAGTTAGCCGTCGCAGCAAAGAATCCTAAAATACGGGGATTGTCCACACCAAAATCTCTACCTAATTTTGCACCCAGAAAAAGTGAAATTGGAATGAGATATAGTTGGCTAAAAATACTACTACCCTTATACTGCATCGTGGCGGTGTGCACGACCGTAGTCGCACAAACGGCAGATAGCAGAGTTACCATCGACGGCGTAGTCACCACGACAGACAACACACCACTGGACTATGTTACCGTACACCTTATCGGCACGCATTACGGCTGCCTAACAGACGCCAACGGTAAGTTTAGGCTCGAAGTACCACAAGGTGCATATCTCCTGATGGTGTCGTCGATAGGCTACGAGAAGCAGGAGATACCGGTCATCATCAGCGATCAGGGCTTCAGCCTGAGTGTACAGCTTGAGGAGGCAGAGCATATGCTTGATGAGGTGGTAGTAATGGCAAAGACGGATAGTCGCCTTGAGCGTGAAGAGGGCTTTGCTCTGAGCACCGTCGACACCAAGAAGGCAATGCTTAGCACCTTGCAGACCAGCGAGCTCCTCAACCGCACTTCGGGCGTTAAGCTACGCCAGAGTGGCGGTGCGGGCTCCGAAATTCAGTACAACATCAACGGTCTTTCGGGCAACTCGATACGCATCTTCATAGACGGCATACCGATGGAGAACTACGGTAACTCATTCTCTATAAGCAGCCTACCGCCATCGCTAATCGAGAAAATTGATGTTTACAAGGGCGTAGTCCCCGCCCACCTTACTGACGATGCCTTGGGCGGCGCCATAAATATCGTCCTCAAGCAGCCAGCATCCAAGTCCCTCTCCACATCCTACACCTACGGCTCGTTCAACACCCACAAGTGGGACTTCAACGGCAATTACAGGAACAGCAAAAACGGATTTACCGTGCAGGCATCGGCCTTCTTCAACCACAGCGACAACAACTACAAGGTTTGGGGCGACCCAATCAAGGTGACAGACCCACAAAATGGTAAGGTATCGAAAATTACGGCAGAGAGGTTTCACGACGCATACCAATCGAAGGGCATAACACTTAACACCGGCTTCGTTAAGGTTCGCTGGGCTGATAAGTTCCTCGTCGGCGCTGTCTACTCGGATATGGACAAGGAGATACAACACGGAGCTACGATGGATGTGGTCTACGGCAATAGGCGCTCGAAGCAGCACACCATAATGGGCAAGGTGCTTTACGAGAAGCAGGACATCGTGCGTAACTTGGACATCTCGGCAAATGTCACCCTCGCGCGTGGCAACAGGCAGGTCATCGACACCATACCATATATGTATAATTGGCTCGGTCAGATAATGACAGACCGTGAGGGTAACCCTCTCAAATGGAACAAGGGTGGTGGCGAGGCTGGCAAGGCGACACTTGCGACCAACATCGAGACGACGATTGCAGGCAGGGCACGCGTGGCGTATCACATTGTGCCAGCGCATACCATCGCAGCCAATGTGCTATTTAGCGGCTTCACGCGAGATATTAACGATCCATATCTCACTGAGGCAGAGCAGCAATTCACCGAGGCAAGGCATCTACACAAAACAATCCTCAGCCTCGATTACAGCGGCAAGTTCCTCGATGAGAGGTTGCAGACCAATGCCTTCTACAAGTTCTATATGCAGGGCGTGCAGCTCACCGACCCCGTAATGAATAATGGCGTGTTGGAGGCATCGAAAATAGCTCGCTCAATCAGCGACCACGGCTTCGGCGCAACCCTATCGTACAGTCTCGGGTCAAGACTTATTTTGACCTCATCGGCCGAGTATGCCGTAAGGCTCCCTGGCGTGACCGAGCTTCTCGGCAATACCACGAACAACATTCAATCGTCATACGACCTACGGCCAGAAAAGAGCATAAATGTGAACATTGGCGCAATCATCGGGGCATTTCGTTTCGAGCGTCACTCTTTGGAGTCAGACATCAACCTCTTCTTCCGTGATGTTACGGATATGATACAGAAGTCGTTGACCAACCCCACCGATGAGATGTACGGCTACGAGAACCTTGGCAAGGTGCGCAGTATGGGCGTCGATGCGGTGGTCAAGTACAACTTCCACAACCGCCTGTTTAGCGAACTTAACCTATCATACACCGATGCGCGCTTCAACCTGCGATACGACCAGCACGGAACAGAGTACATATACTATAAGGATAGGCTGCGCAATACGCCCTACTTCACCACAAATTGGTCGGTGGAGTATGTGGCAGATGGCTGGTTAGGTAAGGAGTCAAGGCTTGCATTTAGCTACAATATGGGCTATGTACACCAGTTTTACCGGAACTGGGAGAGCTTAGGCGGTGCGGGCAAGGCGATGATACCTAGCCAATTAGTCCACGACATTGGCATAACATACTCATTCCTAAAGCGCCAGCTAAGCCTGAGCTTCGATGTGAAGAACCTCTTTAACGAGCAGGTGTTCGATAATTGGGCATTGCAGAGGCCTGGAAGAATGTTCTTGGTTAAGCTATCTTACGCAATATCAAAATAGTAATTATAAATTAAAACAGTATGAATCACACAATTAACACTCTCAAGTTAGGCATTGGCCTACTACTACTCTCTACGGCTTGCGCTAAAGAGCAGACAAGCATCAATACTCCGACCAGCGGTGCGGATATCCTCTACAATGTAGTGCTTGCAACCAGCACCGAGGGCAACACCGAGACCTATGTTCAGGCGCTGGAGGATTTGAGCGAGGGCGAGATATCGTTCATCAACTACGGCTTTGAGGTGCCATCGACGCGCACTGCGCGTGTCTTTGCCTCGCGTGATGGCAAGGTGCTCTACAACCTCAACTACGGCGGCGGCACGATTATGAAGTTCACCGTCGAGGGCGGGCAGAACTACTACCAGACGCACGAGACCAATGTTGCGCCGATGGTAGGCACGGAGTACCCACGATGGACAGTCATAGATGACCAGAGTGCGCTGGTACACAATGTTATAACCGAAAACATCTTCACCGAGGAGGGTGACCAGACATCGGGCTACCTACACACCAACGCAACGGCGACAATCGTCGATGTCAACCTTGCCGATTTATCGCTTGGGGCGTGCGAGTCGTTCCTCATCCCTACTTCGGAGAGCGACGAGGCTAACAACCACTTCATCTTCCGCATTGATGCACCGACAATCGCAAACGGCAAGGCATATTATGGCGTTGCAAAACAGAAGCTCAACCCCGACAACCCCGACGAGAAGATTAAGAATATCGTCTACCCTGCTACAACATTAGTCGTAGATTACCCTTCGCTCAAGAACGCAAAGGTTATCGAGTCGGCCGTAGCAAATGGTTCGACATACGGCTACCGCATACCCGTATCGCACCAGGATGAGCGAGGCGACATCTATCAGATTACCGCATCGCATATGCTAAAGCTCAATGACGGCAACTACGACAACAGCTATGTCTTTGACCTATCGGCAGCAGCAGGAGGCAATGTTTCGGCACTCGGCTGGTTCTATGCAGGCAATGGCATCGGCTACGCCACCTACTACGACACGGAGCTTGGTAGCAGTGAGAGCGCTGCGGCGTGGGGTGTGCTGCGCGTGGATATTTACAACAAGACTGCTATCAAGATGAACACACCTAACGATCTATACCTCAACCAATATCAGTACGCCAAGGTTGTAGATGGCAAGGTGTATATGGCACTCTGCCCCGTAGGTGGTGAGGGTAATGTCTACATCTTCGACTCAGCGGTTGCAAGTGCCGATGGTTTTACGGTAGGCGCAACGCTAAAAACGGGTGCTGGAGCTTCGTATATTGGTATATTTGAGTAACTTTGCATTATGAAACTCTTTCGCAAGCTACATCTATGGTTATCGGTGCCCTTTGGCCTCGTCATCACGATTCTCTGCTTTACGGGTGCGATACTCGTATTTGAGAGGGAGGTGACCGAATTGTCACAGCCACATCTCTACAAGGTCAAGGCTCTGGGCGAGGAGGCTATGCCGCTCGAGGAGCTTATTAGCTTGGCATCGGAGCATATCGCCCCCGATGCTGCGATTACGGGTGTCACCATCACCGATGACCCTAAGCGCACCTATCAGCTACACCTGTCGAATCCGCAGCGTGCATCCATATATGTAGACCAGTACAGCGGAGAGGTTTTGGGGCAGAGTAAGCGCTTGCCGCTATTCTCCACGACGCTCAAGTTACATAGGTGGCTGATGGGAAGCCCTCGAGCAGAGGATGGAGGTATCGCCATCGGTAAGTTGATTGTCGGCATCAGCACCATAATGTTTGTCTTTGTACTCATTTCGGGTGCTGTGATTTGGTGGCCAAGGAACAGGCAGATGCTCAAAAATCGCCTATCAATAAAGTGGAGCAAGGGATGCAAACGACTCCTCTACGACCTACATGTTGCGGGCGGAATATATGCCATCGTGGTACTTCTTGCGCTATCGCTAACGGGACTAACTTGGTCGTTCTCGTGGTACAGAGGGGGATTCTACAAGGTATTTGGCTCGGAGGTTGTCGAGAGGTCGAAGTCAAAGAGTAAGAGCATCACAGCAGGCGCACAGAGCGAGGCGGTGGAGTTTGCCAAGTGGCAGAGTGTTTATGAGGAGCTTGCCGCACGCGACTCATCGTATGCCAAGATTACAATATCGAACGGCACAGCACAGCAATACCACGACAAGTGGGGCAATCAGCGCGCAGCCGATAGCTACACCTTTGAACCAGCTACGGGTGAGATTATCAAGCATATACCCTACGCCCAGAGTGACAAAGCCAAGAAGATTGGCGGCTGGATTCACTCGATACATTTGGGAACCTGGGGCGGCATCTTTAGTCGCATCGTGACCTTCCTCGCCGCCTTGCTCGGTGCAAGTCTACCTCTTACGGGCTACTACTTCTGGTTCAAGCGTCTATACAAAAGGCATAGTGCGAAGCGAGAGGGTTAATCGCCGATAAGCAATCGAGCGTCACATTATGGCAGAAAAAAATAAGACCGACTAAGCGATTAGTCGGTCTTATTACTTTGTGGCGAGATACTACAAGCCGAGCTTGATGCGTACCTTCTCCAACATATCCTTAGACATAGACTCCAAGTCCCACTCAGGCTTCCAACCCCACTCCTCACGAGCGCAAGTGTCGTCGAGTGAGTTAGGCCAGCTGCGAGAGATAACATCCTTAACTGGGTCTACATTGTAGTCCATCTGGAAACCAGGAACATGGCGCTCAACAACCTCGCGGATGATCTCTGGAGTGAAGCTCATAGCTGCGATGTTGAATGAGTTGCGGTGCTTAAGCTTTGCAGGATCAGCCTCCATAAGCTCAACAGTAGCACGCAATGCATCTGGCATGTACATCATATCCATATATACATCTGGAGCGATGTTACAAGTGAACTTGTTGCCCTTAACAGCCTCATAATAGATCTCAACTGCGTAGTCAGTAGTACCGCCACCAGGGAGAGTTACATTAGAGATGATACCTGGGAAACGCACCGAACGAGTATCAACGCCGAAGCGTGAGTGGTAGTAGTTAGACAAAAGCTCGCCGGTAACCTTGCATACACCGTAGATGGTGTTTGGCTGCATCACGGTATCCTGTGGGGTCTTATCGCGTGGGAAGTCACCACCGAAAGCACCAATAGAACTTGGAGTAAAGACAGCGCAGTTCTTCTCACGAGCAATCTCCAAAGAGTTCTCCAAAGCACCCATATTGATGCGCATAGCCAGCTGAGGGTTCTTCTCACCAGTAGCAGAGAGCAACGCTACAAGGTTGAAGATAGAGTCGATCTTGTACTTCTCGACAAGTTCTGCATACTGCTTTGCATCGAGAGCATCCAACGCCTCGAAAGGACCAGCCTCAGCAAGAACAGCATTGTGTTTAACATCGGTAGCAACAACATTTGATGCACCATAGATTGAGCGAAGATATGGTACCAACTCAGATCCAATCTGACCACCGGCACCCAAAACCAAAATGCGCTTCATTGTAAAGGTTTTACTTAGTTAAGTATTTTAGGATTAATTACTTATCTATTAACACACAATCGCTATATAGCAATTCATCAGCAAAAGTACACATTTTCTTCTAAAAAATAGTGATTCAGACCCATTTTTTTGTTATTTTTTTATCACCTCGCCTCAACTTTATCTTCGCATCAATAAAATGCACTATCTTTGTCGGGTGAATAAAAGTGCCCAAAATGGGGCTTATACCGCAACTAAGAGAATGGAAAATCTACTCGAATTTGGATACCTTGGACTATTCATCGGCTCGCTACTTGCAGCCACCATATTCCCCTTCAGCTCCGACGCCCTGCTGCTCGGAATGTTAATCGCTGGAGGCGACGCTGTAACTACGGTGGTGGTGGCGACGCTGGGTAACTGGTGCGGTGGACTAATAGGCTACTGGATGGGATGGCTCGGAAAGCTCGAGTGGCTCGAGAGGTGGTTCAAGGTCAAGCCCGACACCATAGCCAAGCACAAGGCAAAGGTGGAGCGTTACGGGGCGCTGCTCGCCCTGCTCACCTGGACTCCGTTCGTGGGCGACATCTTCGCCATCGTGCTCGGATTCTACAAGGCTAAATTCCTCCCTTCGGCATTTTGGATGCTCGTGGGCAAGTGTGGCAGGTATGTCTGCTGGGCAGTGCTACACTTCTACGCCTCGCAGTGGCTTTCATAGCAGGAGCAGTGTCCTTTTTTTACTCATTTTATTATAAAATATAGCATCCTAATGTTGCGAGGTTTGCAAAAAATGCTTATCTTTGCACAAATTTACGGATAACTATGAGACGAGCGACAAATAACCAGCCGAATAGTACACTGCACAACGCGCAGTCGTCGGCGAATTGTCGACGCTCTAATGTATTGGGAATCACTGTTTTTAATTAATATTGGCGACTCGTTGGGTCGCCTGTTTTTTTATATATGGACAAGCATAGAGTAATTATCAAAGGCGGTAATATCGTAGGTCGTGGCACCGAGGATATTGCGATTGCCGACGGACGCATTATAGAACGCGCCTCATCTATCGAGGCGACGGCCGAGGATAGGGTTATCAACGCCTCGGGTCTTATGGTGGCACCTGCATTTGTGGATGTACATGTACACCTTCGTGAGCCAGGATATGGCTACAAGGAGCGCATCGCAACGGGAACAATGGCGGCAGCGCGTGGTGGCTACACCACCGTATGTTCGATGCCAAACCTCAACCCTGTGCCCGACTGTGTAGAGGGTCTTCAGGCGCAGCTCGACATCATCGAGCGCGATGCTAAGATTGAGGTATTGCCATACGCAGCTATCACCATCGGCCGCAAGGGCGAAGAGCTCGTAGACTTGGCATCACTCAAGGATAAGGTGTGTGCCTTCTCGGATGATGGCAGTGGCGTGCAGGTGGATGGTATGATGGAGCGTGCGATGACCGAGGCGGTGAAGCACGACGCCCTCATTGCGGCACACTGCGAGGTCGAGGAGCTGCTCAAGGGTGGCTACATTCACGATGGCGAGTATGCTCGTCAGCATGGCCACAAGGGCATCTGTTCGGAGAGCGAGTGGGAGCAGGTAAAGCGTGATATTGAGATTGCTGAGAGACTCGGCTGCCGCTACCATGTGTGCCACATCTCGACAAAGGAGACCGTTGAGTTGGTGCGCCAGGCTAAGGCGCGTGGCGTGAAGGTGACCTGTGAGACAGGCCCTCACTACCTCATCTTCACCGATATGGACCTCGAGGAGGATGCTCGCTGGAAGATGAACCCACCACTCCGCTCGACAGAGGATCGTGCTGCGCTGGTGGAGGGTATCAAGGATGGCACCATCGATATGATTGCAACCGACCACGCACCTCACAGCGTCGAGGAGAAGTCACGCGGACTTAAGGATAGCGCAATGGGCATCGTGGGCTTGGAGACAGCCTTCGCAGCGCTCAACACCCACCTCGTGCGCAAGGGAGTGATTACGCTCGAGAGGTTGGTGGAACTTATGAGCATCAACCCTCGCAAGGTATTCCGCATCAATGGCGGCATTGAGGTTGGCGACAGAGCTGACATCGTACTCTTCGATACTGAGCGTGAGTGGCGCGTCGACAGCAATAACTTCTACTCTATGGGCCGCATCTCGATGTTCGACGGCAGAGAGATGGTGGGCGATGTGGTGATGACACTGCACCGTGGCGAAGTGGTATATGACAACAAAACAAAATAATATAAAAACAAGAAGTAGATGAAACCTTTTACCAAGAAACTTGTACTTGAAAATGGCAAGGAGTTTCCCGGCTATGGATTCGGCTCGAACCGCAATGCGGTATGCGAGATTGTCTTCAACACCTCGATGGTAGGATATCAGGAGATCGTGTCTGACCCTACCTACACCGACCAGATTGTGGTGATGACATATCCACTTATGGGTAACTACGGCTTTGCCGATGAGGATTATGAGAGTAAGTTCCCTTCGATGGGCGGTATGGTCGTTCGTGAGTGCTGCGATGCACCAAGCAACTTCCGCTACACCAAGACCCTCAACGAGGCATTCGAGGAGTTGAATGTGCCAGGCATCAGCGGCGTGGATACCCGTATGATTACCCGCATCATCCGCAACGAGGGCACACAGAAGGCTGCCATCGTAGACATCGATATGCCACACGAGGAGGTGATGGAGCTCATCAAGAACAAGCCACAGAGCGCAAACCTTCTTGAGAAGGTGAGCTGCAAGAAGCGCTGGTTCTCGCGTACACCAAACCATAGATGGGATGTGGTGGCTATCGACTGCGGTATCAAGTATAGCTTCATCCGCCAGCTCAACGCCAAGGGTTGCAATGTAACAATCGTGCCTTACAAGTCGACCGCAGAGGAGATTATGGCCTTCAACCCAGACGGTATCTTCGTATCGAATGGCCCAGGTAACCCTGCTGACTCGGCTGTTATCTGCGAAACATTGCAGAAGTTGCGTGGTAAGTTGCCTATCTTCGGTGTTGACCTCGGTCACCAGCTCATCGCTATCAGCTACGGCGCTAAGAACACCAAGATGAAGGTGGGTCACCGTGGCGCTAACCACCCAGTTAAGTGTCTTGAGAATGGTAAACTCGAGATCGTCGTGCAGAACCACGGCTACACCATCGACGAGGCATCGCTCGAGGGTACACCACTCACAGTTACACACCGCAACCTGCTTGATGGCACAGTGGCAGGTATCGAGGATTTGGCCGACAAGGTATTCTCGGTACAGTACCAGCCTGACTGCTCACCAGAGGCAAGCAGCACATATCTTTTCGATAAATTCATTAAATTGATGGAGGAGTAGAAAATGCCTAAAAGAACAGATATCAAGAAAGTAATGGTTATCGGCTCAGGTCCAATCGTCATTGGTCAGGCTGCCGAGTTCGACTATGCAGGTACACAGGCCTGCCTCGCACTTAAGGAGGAGGGCTATCAGGTTATCCTGGTTAACTCTAATCCTGCGACAATTATGACCGACACCCATATCGCCGATAAGGTCTATATGGAGCCACTTACGCTCGAGTATGTAGCCAAGATTATCCGCTACGAGCGTCCTGATGCTATCGTGCCAGGCCTCGGTGGTCAGACAGGTCTTAACCTCGCCGTTCAGCTTGCTAAGAAGGGTATCCTCGAGGAGTGCGGCGTGGAGATTCTCGGTACTTCGTTCACCTCAATCGAGGAGGCAGAGGATCGTGAGCTCTTCAAGGAGTTGTGCCTCCGCATCGGTGAGCCCGTTATCCCATCACGCATTACCAACTCTATCGAGGAGGGTGTCGCTGCGGCTAAGGAGATTGGCTACCCAGTAGTTCTCCGCCCAGCCTTCACACTCGGTGGTACAGGTGGTGGTTTTGCCGACAACGAGGAGGAGCTTCGTGACACTATGCGCAACGCTCTCGCACTATCGCCTATTCACCAGGTGCTCGTAGAGAAGAGCATCAAGGGCTACAAGGAGATTGAGTTCGAGGTTATGCGCGATAAGAACGATACGGCTATCGCTATCTGCTCGATGGAGAATGTTGACCCTGTGGGTATCCACACAGGTGACTCTATCGTGGTTGCTCCAAGCCAGACATTGGCAAACAAGGAGTACCAGATGCTTCGCTCGAGCGCCCTTAAGCTCATCCGTGCCCTCAAGATTGAGGGTGGTTGCAATGTTCAGTTTGCGCTCGACCCACTTTCGTTCAAGTACTTCATCATCGAGGTCAACCCTCGCGTTAGCCGCTCATCGGCATTGGCATCGAAGGCAAGTGGCTACCCTATCGCTCGCGTAACAGCTAAGGTGGCCGTTGGTATGCACCTCGACGAGATTCAGATTGCTAACACACCTGCCAGCTTCGAGCCAACGCTCGACTACATCGTAACAAAGGTGGCACGCTTCCCATTCGATAAGTTTAGCGACGCATCGAACGAGCTCGGCACACAGATGAAGGCTACGGGTGAGGTTATGTCGGTAGGTCGTACCTTCGAGGAGGGCTTGCTCAAGGCTGTCCGCTCGTTGGAGACTGGCGTGTGCCACATCTACCACAAGAAGTTCGACACTATGTCGGTGGATGGCATCTTGGCATATATCCGTAAGGGTACCGACGACCGTATCTACGCTATTGCAGAGCTTATCCGTCGTGGTGTGGACTTGCTTCATGTTTACGACAATACCAAGATCGACCTCTTCTTCCTTGAGAAGCTCAAGAATATCGTCGAAATGGAGAAACTTGTTGCCGAGGGCGTTCGCAACTGCGAGGTGCTGCGTGAGGCTAAGCGTATGGGCTTCAGCGATAAGTTTATCGGTCGCTTGTGGGATATGAGCGAGAGCGAGGTATTCTTGTTCCGCAAGGAGAACAACATCTTCCCTGTTTACAAGATGATTGACACCTGCGCTGCGGAGTTCGACTCAAAGGTGCCATACCTCTACTCAACATACGAGCAGGAGAACGAGTCAATCGTTACCGATCGCAAGAAGATTATCGTACTCGGCTCGGGTCCTATCCGTATTGGTCAGGGTGTTGAGTTCGACTACTCTACTGTTCACGCCATCTGGACTATCAAGGAGGCTGGCTACGAGGCTATCATCATCAACAATAACCCTGAGACTGTTTCTACCGACTATACAATCAGCGATAAGCTCTACT
>JAGBTP010000038.1 GCA_017631255.1 Alistipes sp. | reverse complement strand
TTATCCTTGCATCAGAGGAGTTCCGCATTACTACGCTCGACACGCTTGCCGACAATCGTGATATCCTCGCGCGCTACACCACCCTGCTCTCGTCGCTTCAGGCCCTTCGTGCCGAGTATCGCACTATGAGCGAGCAGATGGAGGCCGCACGCAAAGATGAGGAGTGGTTGCGCTACACTGTCGAAGAGTTGCGCGCAGCAAAGCTTAAGCAAGGTGAGCAGGCCGAAACGGAGCAACTACTCGCAACATTGGAGAGTGCCGACCGCATCAACGAGGCGCTGACCACGCTGCGTAACAGTCTCGATGACGAGGAGATGGGTGCTATCGTAACACTTACGCGCTCGGAGCGCGATTTTGGCTTGATAGGTGACCGCTATACCCCTGGGTGCTCGTTTGCTGAACGACTGAAATCGGTGATTGCCGAACTTAAGGATATAAGCACTACAGCTGCCGACGAGGCGGAGCGCATTGATGCCGACCCCGCTCGTATTCAGCAACTTAGCGACAGACTGAACACCATCTACTCATTGGAGATGAAGCACCGTGCTGAGTCGTTCGATGACCTTTTAGATAAGTTCGCAGCCTTCGAGGCACGCCTCGCTACGATTGACAATAGCGACACGGAGCTTAAGGCTCTTGCTGAGCGCATCAGCGCTGCTGAGGCAGAGTGTACGCGCTGTGCCGAGGAGTTGTCGGATAGTCGCCAGGCAGTGTGCCATAAGCTCGAGGAGCACATCGAGTCGATGCTGCATATGCTTGGTATTGAGGATGCGCGATTTGTGGTGGATATGACCACTACCGAGCAGTTTACGCCTCTTGGTAAGGATAGCGTTGCATACCTTTTCACTGCAAACCGCACCACTAAGCCAGGTGCCGTGGAGCGCATTGCTTCGGGCGGTGAGATGTCGCGTATTATGCTTGCACTCAAGTCGTTGCTTGCCAAGAAGAGACAACTTCCTACCGTTATTTTCGACGAGATTGACACCGGTGTTTCGGGCCGTATTGCTGATGCGATGGGCGATATTATCGCAGAACTATCGCAGCCGATACAGATTATCGACATCACGCACCTCCCACAGGTTGCCGCTAAGCCTGGCACACACTTCGTGGTGTACAAGGATGAGGGTCGCACCAACATTCGTCGCCTCGCAAAGGCTGAGCGTGTCGATGAGATTGCCAAGATGCTATCGGGTAGCACAATAACAGATGCCGCACGCAAGCAAGCAAAAATCCTCTTAGGTTAAGCCTAAGAGGATTTTTTTCTGGTCACGCAATTGCGCCCACTATAACAACTTCTTCTTTGAAGGAATGACCACAAAGTCCTTGAGGTAGAATGGTTCAAAGTAAGCGATGTCCTCCGTCTTACCCGCATTGAAGGCCTCCTCTGCAAGGCGCACGATACCTCGCGCAGATGGAGCAACACCAACATAGAGCGTATCGCTGAGCACCTCAGCACACTTCTTAGCGCCATTGCCAAAGAGTACCATCTTGCCCTTTGCACGAAGTTCGGCAAAGCTCGACTCATCTACAACCTCTGCCGACACCTCCGAAAGAGCCTCGCCGTCGGTATTAAATATCTGAGTATAAACCTCCATACGACGCGCATCAACCATTGGAGCGAGGTAGGCACCTCGCCAATCCTCATCCTCAATATCGAGAATACCAGCCTCGAAGTCCTCTCGCGCCACCTGTGTCAACGCGTCAAGCGAACCTACGGCAACGAGCGGGATGTTGAGAGCGTAGCACATACCCTTAGCAAATGACACGCCGATGCGCAAGCCTGTATAAGAACCAGGGCCCTTGCCCACAGCTATGGCATCAAGGTCGTGTGGCAGCACACCCGTCTCCTTAAGTAGTTCATCGACAAATAGCGCAACCTTCTTCGCGTGGTCACGCCCCTCGTCACTCTCGCGCAGCGCCATCAGCTCGCCATCCTTGGCCAACGCCACGGAGCATATATCCGTACCTGTCTCTATTGATAGTATAAGTGCCATATATTCAATCTGTTATTTCTCTATTACCTGCGACTACCCTTTATCGCCTTATCCATTTCGCGCTTAGCGTCGTTCTCCTTGATGTACTCACGCTTGTCGTACGACTTACGACCACGCGCAAGGCCTATCGCCACCTTTGCAAGACCTCTATCGTTCAGGAATAACCTAAGACCCACAACCGTGAGACCACGATCCTGCAACGCTCGCTGCAACTTGTTTAGCTCCTTGCGGTTAAGCAACAACTTACGGTCACGCTTCGGAATATGGTTGTTGCAAGTACCCCAAGTGTACTCCGCAATGTTCACATTACGAATCCATAGCTCGCCTCGCTCGAAGTAGCAGTACGAGTCGACAAGCGACGCCTTACCCAAGCGCAGCGACTTAATCTCGGTGCCGACAAGCACAATGCCTGCGATATACTCCTCGATAATCTCGTAGTCGAAGGTAGCACGCTTATTGCGAATATTTATATTCTTATAGTCTGACATAATTCTCTATCTTTCATCCATCCATCTATCAGTTACCCTCACCCTCCTCGTCTCCATCTTTTTTCACAATATCCCACGCTGCGGCACATCTTTTGCCACTTGTCGAAGTGGGTGGAACCTCGGATAAAGGTAACTAATTCTTTTATCTTTGATATGTTTTACACATCTTTTAAGTTTATTTTCTGTTTGCACACTGTTGGCGTAGTGATACGCTGACGCCCCGAGGGACCACCCTTCTTTTTCACGCCACAGCAGCACACACTATATCAAGCGACCAACGGCCTTGGCAATTGCCACACGCGCCGCCTGATACTTCGTCAGAAGCGAGATAACGGCATCACTGTCATCACCCGAAGCGATGCGTGCCTTAATCTCGGCAATGCGCTTATCGAGCGTGCGCCACTTGTATAGTACCACAGCCTTTGGCACTGCTTCAGCAAGCTGCTCCTCAGCACTCTCAATATGCACCTCCTTCTGTTCCCAAATCTTGCTAATGACATAGTTATCGTCCGAGGTCAGAAGGTCGATGCTTACCCCGCTAACATTCGGATCGTGGTGATTTATAAAGTGATGCGTTGGTACCTCTTCGCCATCGCCCAACCTTTTCCACTCGGTGCGATAGATATCCATAATGGTGCGGTAAGTCGCATTATCGAACTGCAATCCGTCGTTATCAAGCTCATCGAAGATGTATCGCGCAACATTGAACTCTACCACATCCCTCTCCTGCAATACCGCACAGTAACAGTGGCCATACTTAAGCAAGTACTTGGTCAAGTCGCGCTCCAAAGTCTCAGGCGTCGTACCACCCGCTGCGGTTGCACCCATAGACACGCCAGCACCAGCCTTGGGCGCTGTGCCATATAGAGACGAAGGTTGAGCCTGCTGTTGCGACCTGAACTGCTGACGATTGAGGAAGTTTTGCGCCTCGACATTACCCTTGACACCATCCAAGTTGCGAGCCACCGCCACCGCCAAAGTATTCTGGTCCACACCCATAATATCGGCACAGTAACGCACATACTCCGAGCGTTTAATCTCATCGGGAATTAGGGCAATCGAGTGAACCATATCGTTAATCGCATCGGCACGCTTGAGTGGGTCATCAGTAGCCTCGCCCAGCAGCAATCGCGCCTTGAAGGCAAGGAAGTCCTGCGCATTTTCGCTAATATATGCCCTCAGCTGCTCCGAGCTATTGGCACGCGCAAAGGTATCGGGATCGTGCTCCTCTGGTAGCAATACGATGCGCACATTCATACCCTCCTTGAGGATTACATCCACACCTCGCAATGCCGCCTTGACACCCGCAGCATCGCCGTCGAACATCAGCACAACATTCTGCGTGAAACGACCCAAGAGACGCACCTGCTCCTCTGTAAGTGATGTTCCCGACGAGGCGACAACATTCTCCACACCCGACTGGTGCATCGATATAACATCGGCATAGCCCTCCACAAGAATGGCAATATCCTCTTGCTGAATGGCCTTCTTTGCAAAATAGAGACCAAAGAGCTCCCTACGCTTGTTGTATATCTCGCTTTCGGGCGAGTTCTGATACTTGGCAACCTTCTTATCAGTTCGCAGCGTACGACCACCAAAGCCGACAACACGACCCGAAATATTGTGTATCGGGAATATGACTCTATCGTAGAATCTATCGCGCAGCGACTTATCGCTCTCACGCTCAATCGAAAGTCCCGTCGATAGCAAGAACTCGCACTGATAGCCCGCCGAAACTGCATCATCGGAAAACATATGACCATTCGAAGGGCAGAAGCCCAAACCGAAACGATTAATCGTAGCATCGGAGAAGCCTCGCACCGAGGTGAAATAGGAGAGGCCCACGCTGCGACCCTCCTCCTCATTCATCATATACCTACGGAAGTACTCCAGCGCCCACGCATTGAGCGCAAACATACTCTCACGATTGTTGTTGCGCTCTATGTCCTCGTCGGTCATAGCCTCCTCCTTGACCTCGATGCCGTAGCGTTTGGCCAGGATTCGCAACGCCTCAGGATAGGTGGCACTCTCGCTCTCCATCACGAAGTTGATGGCGTTGCCCGACTTACCACAGCCGAAGCACTTGTATATACCACGCGCTGGCGACACCTTGAACGAAGGGGTCTTCTCGTTGTGAAACGGACAGCAAGCCTCGTAATTCATACCCTTACGACGAAGCGTGACATAGTCGCCGACAATATCTACGATATTGACAGCGGCATATATGCGGTCTATGGTTTCACGATTGATCATCGTGCAAAGATATAAATAAAATCGGAAATTAGCCCCTTGTTCTCACTTTTATTTACTACGCCACGGCGCAGCGCTCCCGCAGCCCGAAGAAATGGCAGCGGCTAAGGCTTAAGCTACAAAATTCCTGCCTCACAGTACTTGACAATCTGTTCGAGCATCTCATCCTCACCTTCGGGATCATATTCGAGCTTGAGGTTATTACCAAAGAGTCGTGCAAGGGTCTGGTAGAAGCCCGCTGTAAAGCCCGAACGGAACTCCTTGATGATGCCAAATACCGTATGATTAGTCTCTCTGTCTATGAGTTTTATGAGTATCTTACCCTCGTATGTGGTCATCTTCCAAAGCATTGGTGATATCTCCTCCTTGAGAGCCTGCTCAATAGCTCGTGTGTAGGCCTTCTTATCCTTGCGCTCCTCAAATTCTGCCAACCTCTCATCGAGGTTCTCCATACGCATCGCCGCCTCCTTGGCCAAAGGATATACCTTTTTTACTGCTCGAATCATACGCTCGTACCTCTTCATATCGCGCAGTCGATGGAACACCTTGACCTCTAAGAATGTCACATAAAGCGTCTGCTCGCCCTGACTATCCACACCCCAATAGGCACTCTTAATACCACGCACACGCTTCGAGCGCTGCGCAGCGAGAGTGTCGACATCGGCAAACAATGCCACGATGACGAGAATGAAGAGTAGTAGTCGTTTCATAGCACAAATATAACGATTTTAGTTGATAAGAGATTGCATATCCTAAATTTATTTTTATCTTTGTATTACGATATAAATGAAACCACATAAATACAACACCTTATGTTAGAGATAGGACTAAAACACCAGAGCGTAATGCGCGTAATGGAGGGTAACACCGCCGAGTTTATTGGATCGGGCGATATGGCCGTACTTGCCACACCTGCTATGGTGGCACTTATGGAGAATGCCGCTATGCTTGCCGTAGCGCTCCATTTGGGCGAGGGCGAGACCACCGTTGGCTCGATGATATCTACCTCGCACCTCAAGCCTTCGAAGGTAGGCAACGCCATTAGCGCCGTAGCAGAGCTTACTGAGATTGATGGCCGCAAGCTCACATTCAAGATTCAGGCATACGATGGCGACACACTCATCGGCGAGGGTGACCACATTCGCTTCATTGTCAACCGCGAGAAGTTTCTTAGCAAACTATAATTGATACGCAGCAGCAGGACTGTTGGTTAACGCTGCAAAAAAAAGAGTGCCGGTGCGTTCCCCCATATCCGCCCAATCATTACCCAAATGAAAGCCTCATCAACCCAATTGAGCGGAAATACGCACCGGCAATTAATTCGGGTGCAAAACTAATAGTCTGTTATTAGTTTCACAATACACGGATTACGGAACTTTTTACCATTTTTACTTATTGGCCATATTTATCGCGAGAATAAGTGTGGTATTGGGGTTATTGGGGTATGAATGAGAATAAAAAAATCATCGAGATAAATACTATTTCGGACTGCGCTAACATACTTGGTATCGAGGCACAAGACCCGCATATAATGCTATTCACCCTTGAGCAAGTACGCAAGGTTGAACACCAACCTATGCGCTTTGGCTTCTTCTCGGTAGCCTGCTTTTGGTCGACAAGCAACAGCGATACGGACGCTATGCTCTCCTTCTATTCGCCTGGATATTACGAAAAGGAGGCTCCGCAACTGCCACACGATACGGCAGGATGGATCCTTGTCTTTAACATCGACCTGGTCAAGGATTCACTCTTGTACAACCGCCTCTTCGAGCTACCCTTCTTCTCACCCGCAAGCTCCACATTAATCAAGCTCAGACCTACTGAGCGACGCGTCGTCGTGAGCTGTATGCTCAGTCTCCTGTCGGAGTTGAACACTCCAAGGGATAAGTTTACTTCGCGTATTCTCACCTCGGGTATTGCCGTACTACTCAACATCAGCTCGCGCTACTACGAGAATCAGAACACTCTCACGCACAGCACAGCGCAGAGCATCGTCAATAATTTTATCACCATCTTAGACCAATACATCACAAGTAACTCAAAGGAGCACGGACAGATACCTACCGTAGCATCGTGCGCCGCACAGCTCGGTATATCGGCAAACTATTTGGGCGATGTTGTGCGCAGTACGCTCCACATCTCGGCACAAGCCTACATACACAATACGATTATCAGCGAGGCAAAGTATCAGTTGCAGCACACGAAGCTGAGCATTGGCGAAATTGGCTATAACTTTGGCTTTAAGTACCCCCACCACTTCACCCGCCTCTTCCGCAAAGCAACGGGAATGTCGCCCAGCGAATATCGCACTATGACGAACAAAAAGGCGTAGCTTGGTAAACAATACCGCGTGAGTTGAAATGACAAAATCGCCCCATAAAATTTTGCCATTTCATATTTTTACACTATATTTGCACCGCTTACGAGCAACGATTGAGCTATGGTGTAATGGTAACACAGCAGATTTTGGTTCTGTTATTCTGAGTTCGAATCTCGGTAGCTCAACCACACTATGGGGCTGTCCTATCACGGACGGCCCTATTTTGGTTATATTCCACTGATATCAAGGGTTAAATCCTTGGCAGTTCGGCAATTTTTATATAACTTTGGTCAATTAACAACGACATTAACCATAAATACATACGAATATTATGGCATTCCCTATCGAGAATAAACTTGTGGTTGCGGTGTCATCATCCGCCCTTTTCGATCTCTCTGAGTCGGATCGCGTCTACAACGAATGTGGTCTCTCGGAGTATCGCCGCTATCAGGAGGAGAACATAGACAAGCCTCTTGGTAAGGGCGTAGCATTCCCCTTTGTCAAGCGACTCCTTAGCTTCAACGAGCTATTCCCTACCGAGCAGCCAGTGGAGGTAGTACTCCTCTCGCGCAACTCCCCAGAGACGGGACTACGCGTATTTCGCACCATCAAGCATTACGGTCTCGACATCACACGCGCATCGTTCTTTTCAGGCGAGTCGCCATACAAGTACCTGCCAGCCTTCAACGCATCGCTATTCCTTTCGGCATCGGAGAGAGATGTGAAGCGTGCCTGCGATGCGGGCTATGCCGCTGGTCGTGTGCTCGATAGCGAGGTTATGGACGATGTCTACGACGACGAGCTACGCATCGCCTTCGATTTCGACGGTGTTATCGCCGACGATGACAGCGAGAAGATATACCAATCGCAGGGATTGAAGGCCTTTCACAAGCACGAGGCTGCGACAAAGGCTCCGCTCGACCCAGGACCTCTTGCCGACCTTCTCATCAAGATTTCCAACTTGCAGAAGCTCGAGATTGAGCGTATGGCCGAGGATGCAGAGTACAAGCGCAAGCTCAAAATCTCAATTGTCACAGCCCGCAACGCCCCTGCGCACGAGCGTGTCGTGAATACCCTCAAGAGTTGGGGCGTGGAGGTTACCGAGGCCTTCTTCTTGGGAGGCATCTCGAAGGATAGAGTGTTGGAGATTATGCGTCCACACATCTTCTTCGACGACCAGATGGTACACCTTAACCACCTGCGCAATGTCCCTGCTGTCCACATCCCTATGGGCATCACGAACGAGTAACACAAACAAAACACAACCATAAATTACCCGCTGAAGCAATACAATATTCGCATTGTAAACTATTTGTAATCATCGCTATGGCACTTATGATGATTACATTTTTGGAATGCGATATCAACATCTCCGTAACCGGCACAGGCGACGGTTGCGAGGGACTTGAGAGCAAAAAGACTATCACTATAAACGGCGGCGACATCATCGTAGCATCGTACGACGACGGCGTATGGTCTAAAGGCTCAACACTAACCACATTTACTCAGTCGAGTACCATCCAAACCATCGGATCAAGTAGCGCTGGTGGTCCTGGTGGTGGCCCTGGTGGCGGCGGTAGCCCTGGCGGCCCTGGCGGTGGCGGCGGCGGATGGCCTTGGTAGCCCACCACGAGTAATAACTTACGAGGATTTGTAGCGCAGAGTAATTTGCGCTACTTTTTTTTTATGGAACTATGTTCTATAAATTACTATTTTTTTGTATCTTTGCACGATTACAAACATACACTCGATTAATACTAATAAAACGATACTATGAATATTTCATTTAATTGGCTTAAACGCTATCTTGATACCGACATCACTGCCGAGCGTATGGCAGAGATTCTCACCGAGCTTGGTCTCGAGGTTGAGGAGTTCGAGAAGATTGAGACCATCAAGGGCGGTCTCAACGGAGTTGTCGTAGGCGAGGTGCTCACTTGCGAGGATCACCCCGATTCAGATCACCTCCATATCACCACCGTAGATGTGGGTACTGAGACCCCTTTGCAGATTGTTTGCGGCGCAGCTAACTGTCGCAAGGGCCTCAAGGTTATGTGCGCTACCGTTGGTGCGGTGTTGTATCCTATAGACTCGGACGAGGAGTTCAAGATTAAGCGTAGCAAGATTCGTGGTGTTGAGTCACTCGGTATGTTGTGCGCTGAGGACGAGCTTGGCATCGGCCGCAACCACGAGGGTATTATGGAGCTCCCTGAGGATGCTGTTGTCGGCACTCCAGCTAAGGAGTACCTTAACATCGCTGATGACTATCTTATCGGCATTGGCCTTACACCTAACCGTGTAGATGCAGCATCGCATATCGGCGTTGCGCGTGACCTTGCGGCATACCTCAAGAGCCGTGGTGAGCGAGCTGAGTACAAACTTCCATCGGTTGAGGGCTTCAAGGTTGACGACACATCACGCACCATCGAGGTAGAGGTTGTAAATAGCGAGGCAGCACCACGCTATGCAGGTATCACCGTTAGCGGCTGTAAGATTGCGCCATCACCAGAGTGGATGCAGAACGAGCTTCGTGCTGCGGGTATCAACCCTAAGAACAACCTTGTAGATATCACCAACTATGTCCTCTTCGAGCTTGGCCAGCCACTCCACGCATTCGATGCTGACAAGATTGAGGGTGGCAAGGTTGTGGTTCGTTCGGCTGTTGAGGGCGAGAAGTTCGTTACGCTCGACGGCGTTGAGCGCACCCTCACCGCAAACGACCTTATGATCTGCTCGGCAGAGCGTCCTATGTGTATCGCTGGTGTATATGGTGGTCAGGACTCAGGTATCTCGGATGAGACCGTAAATGTATTTATCGAAAGTGCATACTTCCATCCTGTGTGGGTGCGTAAGACCGCAAAGCGCTTCGGCATCAATACCGACGCATCGTTCCGTTTCGAGCGTGGTGTAGACCCTAACATTCAGGTATTTGCACTCAAGCGTGCCGCTATGCTTATGCAGGAGCTCGCAGGTGGTAAGATTACCTCTGAGATTATCGATATCAATCCTAACCCTGCTAAGCACTTCGAGTTCGAGTTCTCGCTCGACAGAGCGCGTAAGCTCATCGGCAAGGATATTCCTGAGGATACCATCCTCACCATCCTTGGCAACTTGGAGGTTGAGGTGCGTGGTCGTGAGGGTGATGTACTTCAGGTTGCAGTACCACCATATCGCGTAGATGTACAGCGTGAGGCTGACCTTATTGAGGATGTGTTGCGCGTGTATGGCTACAATAATGTCGAGATTTCGGACCATGTTAACTCGACCCTCTCATACGCTCCAAAGCCAGACAAGAGCCGCTTGCAGAATATGGCATCGGACTACCTCTCGGCTAACGGCTATACTGAGATTATGTCTAACTCACTCACTAAGTCGTCATACTACGAGGGTTGCAGCAGCTACCCTGCTGAGCGTTGCGTGAGAATCCTTAACCCACTCTCTCAGGACCTCAATGTTATGCGCCAGACACTGCTCTTCAACGCCTTGGAGGCCGTAGAGCTCAATGTCAACCGCCGCAACGGTAACCTTAAGATGTACGAGGTGGGTAACTGCTACGCATACGCAGCGGAGAAGGCATCTGAGGAGAATACCTTGGCAAAGTACGAGGAGAGCTTCCGCATCGGCATCACTGTTACAGGTCTTGCAACACAGCTTTCGTGGAATAGCAAGGCTGAAACATCATCATTCTTCACCCTCCGTGCAGCTGTTGAGCGCCTTCTCAAGCGCTTTGGTGTAGACATCTACTCATTGCAGTGCGAGAGCCTCGAGTCGGACCTCTATGCTGATGCTATCGTATTCAAGCAGGGTCCTAAGGAGGTGTTGCGTATGGGTGTTGTGTCGCCTATCGTGCGCAAGAAGTTCGACATCAAGCAGGAGGTTTACTTCGCTGAGATTGACTTCGATCAGCTCATCAAGATGACCAAGAAGGCGAAAGTGCAGTTCAAGGAGCTCTCTAAGTTCCCAGAGGTTAAGCGTGACTTAGCACTCCTCGTTAACAAGGGTGTCACCTTCTCGCAGCTTCGCTCTATCGCCTTTGCAACTGAGAAGAAGCTCCTCAAGTCGGTATCGCTGTTCGATGTATATGAGGGTGACAAGCTCCCAGAGGGCAAGAAGTCATACGCTCTCAGCTTCATCCTTGAGGACAAGAACCAGACCCTCACCGACAAGCAGATTGAGCGCACTATGGCCAACATTCAGGCTCAGCTCGAGCAGAAGTGCGGCGCCGAGGTGCGTAAGTAATGTATCGCACAACGGTAGAGTTAACTGCTCTATATTATAATAAGGTATCGCCTCATAGCGGGCGATACTTTTTTTTAGCGCTATCGGGCATACAATTAAATAGGTGCTCAGCTACTATTGCCAAGCACCTATTTATTATCTACAAAACCTACGCCTATACGAAGCGTACATCCGAGGCATCACGCCAGCCAAGGAGCAAATCCTTAATCGCCATACGACGCTTACCCGCAAGTTGCACCTCATCAATATAGACCCAACCATCTGCCGCAGCAACAGCTACATAGCTCTTGCCATCGGTGCGTACCGTACCAGGCGCTACATTCATAGTGGCAGGCTCGATATGCGAGGTATAAATCTTTGCAGAGCCACACTCCTCATCACCCTTATACAACGCTGCCCACGCCGCTGGGTATGGAGACAAGCCACGCACCTTGTTGTGAATATCAACAATGCTACCGCTCCAATCAATATGGCCGTCCTCCTTGAAAATCTTTGGTGCTGGGCGCAGAGTGCTCTCGTCAATGTACATCTGCTCGATGGTCTCATATCCACCCACAGCAACCTTGTCAACGGTACGAGTAACAAGCTCCGCACCAATCGTCATCAGCTTATCGTATAGCGTGCCGACATTATCCTCTGGCAAGATATCCACCGCCGTCTGCTCGATAATCGCACCCTTATCAATCTCGTGATTGAGGAGAAAGGTGGTCACACCCGAACGGGTCTCACCATTGATGATAGCCCAGTTAATTGGGGCGGCACCACGATACTGCGGTAGGAGCGAGGCGTGAAGGTTGAAAGTTCCCATTTTAGGCATCGCCCACACCACCTCAGGGAGCATACGGAAGGCGATAACAACGCCGAGGTCGACATCCAGCGCCCTGAGAGCCTCAAGAAAGGCCTCGTCGCGCAACTTTTCAGGCTGCAAGATAGGCAAGCCAAGTTCCTTAGCCACCACCTTGACATCACTCTCGTGTATCTTCTGACCACGACCCGCAGGTTTATCGGGCGTTGTCACCACAGCCACCACATTATACCCCTCAGCAACGAGCTTGCGAAGCGATGTTGCAGCAAACTCGGGAGTACCCATAAAAACTATTCTTAGGCTCTTACCATCCATAGCAATATCTCTCTTTTTATTTTCATTCCATAGCCACTACTGCGCCTTATCTCTCTTGCTGCGTCTCTTAATCTTGAGTGCAGGGATATACTTCGACAGAGCACGACGCATTTTGCGTATGCGCACATCGTACCAATCCATATCGAGCAACGACGAGTCGTTCGTAGCCTTATAAGTAAGATAGATGGCCACCGGCGTGAGCACCACAACCGGCATCCACATACCATATACCGAATCCCAAGTACCCTCCTTTGCCATCTTCTCGCCAGAGATACTGATAACATAGTAGATAACGAAGAATATCACCGAGATTACGATAGGCAGACCCAAGCCACCCTTCTTGATGATAGCACCTAGCGGAGCACCAATCATAAAGAATACGATGATTGAGAATGGCAGTGTCAACTTACGGTGCCACTCCACCTCAGCACGGTAGTACTGCGTAATGGCAATCTTCGACGAGTGCTCATCGAAGCTATACGATCCCTGTGCCGAACGCACTGTACTCGATGCTGCGGAGTAGACCCTCGCCTTCTGACGCATACCGAGCTGTGGTATTGAGTCATAGAAATTAATAGCCTTATACTGCGAACGATCAATATATACCGAGTCGTTGGCGATAGGCAGGATAGTGGTATCACGCACAAAAATCTGGCGTTTGAGCAGCGGCTCGTATGTTGCCATCGTACTGCGGTCAATGAGAATCTGGAGCGAGTCCATAAGTTCCTCAAGTTCCACCATATTACGCGTCTGCGACTCACTAAACTCGCGCGACATATCGCCATCGCGCTTGGCTACCCTATCCACTGGAAAGGTACCATCCTGACGGTCAAAGATATGCACTCGCATCGTATTCTTATCATACCACTGCGAGTTACGCGTATGTTCGTATGTACGGCCATTGAATAGCGTCACATAGAGGTATGCCTTGTCCGACGACATATGTATGTAGCCCGAATCGGCCAGCGTGGTGGTCATATCGCCATTCGACGAGCGCGTATCGTAGATAAGCACATCAGTAAGGAGTCCCGTACGCTCATCCTGATGTCCCACACGGATACTCATATCGGGCAGACCATTGAAGAATACACCGTCCTGAAACTTTAGCTCCTGGCGCTGCTCACGCACATCGAAGAGGATGTCGTACATACGCTGATTGGAGTATGTTACAAGGTTATTCTGCACGAAGAAGCTACCCACCGCAATCATACATACCACCACCAGCAGCGGCTTAAGGATGCGCATAAGCGACAAACCGGCTGACTTCATCGCCAAGAGCTCGAAGTTCTCACCAAGGTTACCCATCGTCATAATTGCCGAAAGCAACATCGCCAATGGCAGACCAAGTGGAATCATATTCACCGAGCCGCAGATGAAGAGCTCAGCGATGGTCGAAGCATCGAGACCCTTACCTGTAAGCTCATCGATATAACGCCACACAAAATTGAGCATCAGGACGAACTGAACGATGAAGAATACGGCCAAGAGGGGACCGAGGTATGCTTTTAATATGAGTTTATGTATCTTTTTCATATTGTCGATACTCTACGCTTAAAGTGAGTTAATAGTTTTACCACTGCGAGCAGGGCGATAAGTATAAATATTATGCAGCTACCCGTAGGCAGATCAAACTCATAACTAAATAGGAAACCGATGACATTGGCCACAACGGCAATCACCGACGATATGACCGCTATCAAGTGAAAATCCTTCGTAAGGGAGTTGGCAATAACCACAGGTAGCGTGATTAACGACAACAATAATATAATGCCCATAACCTTGATAGATAGCACAATAGTTACGGCAATTATAATCGACATCACATACCCCACCAACGCAACGGGGATGCCCTGACTGTTGGCATACTCCTCGTCGAAGGTTATATACATCAACTTACGCAGCCATCCCACAGCGCCTAAGACGATAAACATTGCCAACAGAAGCAACCACATAACATCGCTATCGTTAACAAGCAAAATGTTACCAAACAGATAACTCGTAAGGTCGGTAGCATAACCCGAACGGAGCGACATAAAGAGCGCACCTATGGCCATACCCACAGACCAGATGATGCCTATGGCCGAGTCCTCGCGTATGCGACCACGGCGCGAGGCGAACTCGATACCCAACGACGACACCGAAGCGAAGGCCACCGCACCGAGTAGTGGATCGAAGCCAGCATATAGCGCAATACCCAGACCGCCGAACGAGGCGTGGGTGATGCCGCTACTTAGGAATACCATACGGCGAGCAACGATATAACTACCTACCACACCACAAGTTATACCCGACAGCAAACAAGCTACAAAGGCATTGGTGAGGAAGTCGTACGAAAATATGTTCTCTAACGCGCTAATCATATTATATTACAAACGCGCAAATTTACTTTTTTTTTGCCATACAACGAAAACTTTTTTCCACTTTATATAACTTTTTGTACCTTCGCCCTCAGAATTATCGAAAAAAGTGGAGTTTATGAGACAAAAAAGAGTAAGTTTTCATACGCTGGGCTGCAAGCTCAACTTCTCGGAATCATCGACCTTAGCACGCGAATTTGAGCGCGGTGGCTACCTCCGTGTCGAGCCATCGGAGATGTGCGATGTAGCGGTGATTAATAGCTGTTCGGTTACGGAGCACGCCGACAAGAAATGTCGCAATATCATCCGAAAGATACATCGTCGCAATCCCAATGCAATAATCGCAGTTACAGGATGTTACGCACAGCTTAAGCCTAACGACATTGCTGCCATCGAGGGCGTAGATATCGTGCTTAGCAACAACGATAAGGGCGACCTTTTCCGTCGCGTCGAGGAGCTAAATAGCAAGGGCGAGACGGAGGTATACAGCTGCTCAGCTGCCGACATTACGCGCTTCTTTGCCGCATACTCATCTGCCGACCGCACGCGCTCATTCCTCAAGGTGCAGGATGGCTGCGACTACAAGTGTGCGTACTGCACCATACATTATGCTCGTGGTTCGAGTCGCAACATACCTATTGCCGACATCGTAGCCGAGGCAAAAGAGATAGCCGCTGCGGGGCAGAAAGAGATTGTAATTACGGGTATCAATACGGGTGATTTTGGTCGTACAACGGGTGAGAAATTCATCGATTTGCTACGCGCTCTCGACAGCGTTGAGGGCATCGAGCGCTACCGCATTTCAAGCATCGAGCCCAACCTCATAACTGACGAGATAATAGAGTTTTGCGCTGCATCACCTAAATTTATGCCTCACTTCCATATTCCGCTCCAGAGTGGCTCGACACGCATCCTTGGATTGATGCGTCGCCGCTACACCGCTGAGCACTATAAGGAGCGCATCGCTAAGATACGCTCGTTGATGCCCGACGCCTTTCTCGGAGTGGATGTTATCGTAGGTTTCCCTGGCGAGGGCGAGGAGGAGTTTATGGAGACATACCACTTACTCGAAAGCGTAGAGGCTTCGTTCCTGCACATCTTCCCATTCTCGGAGCGTCCAGGAACGCCCGCCGTCACAATGCCAAACAAGGTACAATCGCGCATATCTACTGAGCGTGTTTCACGCCTCGAGGAGCTGAGTGACAGACTTCATAAGCAGTTCGCAGAGAAGTACTTGGGCAGCGTCCGCACTGCACTCTTTGAGAGTACCGAGCACGATGGTATGATGTATGGTTACACGGATAACTACCTGCGCGTTGTCGTGCCCTACGACGCATCCAAGGTTAACACCATCACCGCGGTACGCCTCAAGGCATTTGACAGCGAGGGTAACATTACCTCGGAAATAGTTGGATAATTCCCACAAAAGTATTACTTTTGTCAGGATTTACTCAACCATAAACGACCGCCATTCGGATATGTTTAATTGGATAAGGAAAATATTTAAGGTTAACTCTATTAAGCGACGCATTCAGCTCGCCTTTATGAGCATCATCCTGCTACTCTTCTTCTCGGGAGCAATGTCGCTCTTCGAGCTTGAGCGCGTGAGTCACGATACGGAGGAGATTCTGCTCGCCAGCAAAGAGAACATCGACCTTGCAAGCGAGATGATATCGGCACTCAACGAGCAGAACGATGCAATGATATCTATGGCCGTCATCGGCGGCACGCTGCGCGATATCGCACCCCACTTTGAGGATTGCGAAGAGTCGATGGAGCGTCTTCGTTTGGCTACCGAGGAGGCGCAGATGCGTATGAGCACAACCGACAATGCTGCAACGACCGACTCACTTGTTATGTTCACCAAGCGCATCAACGAGATGGTAGTGTCTTACATCAATGGCGATGTGCATCGTGCGCTATCGAAGGATACCATAACAAATCCTACGACACATCTGTGGTACATCGAGAGCTACAAGCCAGAGTATGTCAAGGTGTCGGGCCAGATTACTAAGTATATGACTGGCTCGGAGAATACGCTCGGACCAGATGTTAACCGCCTTAGCCACACAGCGCGTCGTGCCGTAACGCCCGTATTCCTCTCACTTGTTGTGATGATTGTCGTGGTCTTGATGTTCTACTTCTTCGTCAACCACTACCTCATCAAGCCTATCTTGCGCATCAACGAGGGTGTGGGTGACTACCTGCGATATAGGATTCCGTTCGATAGCAACCTCTACTGTCGGGATGAGTTGGTATCGCTGCGTGACCGCATAGTAGCACTTATTCAAAAGTTACGATAGCCAAAATTAAGCCGATAGAATGAGAGTTACCGTCGTCATACGATACATCGGAATGGTATTACAGTTTATTGCGGCATTTATGCTCGCATCTGCTGCCGTATCTATGCTCAACGGCTACGACTCGGCATACTATCCGCTTCTCCTATCGTCGTTTATGACGGCACTGCTCGGCACCTTCCCGCTATTCTTTGTCGAGAGGGTTGATGAGATTAAGACCAAGGAGGGTTATGCCATCGTCGTAGGCTCGTGGCTTGTGGCCTGCATCGTGGGAACATTCCCCTACCTTATCTGGGGCGGCGAGTTTACGATGATTAACGCGTGGTTCGAGAGTGTGTCGGGCTTCACTACTACGGGAGCCTCGATTCTCAACGACATCGAGTTCCTGCCACGCGGTTTGCTCTTCTGGCGTACATCGACGGCGTGGATAGGCGGTATCGGCGTAGTTATGTTCGCCCTTGTTATCTTGCCTTCGATGGGTAAAAGTAGGCATATGCTTACAAATGTGGAGCTTAGCACCATTGCCAAGGATAACTTTCACTACCGCACCAAGGTGATATTTAGGCTTATCGTGACCATCTACCTAACGCTCACGATTATCACAACCTTGGCCCTAAAGTATGCTGGTATGACTTGGTTCGACGCCGTAACGCACGCAATGTCGTCGTGCGCAACTTGCGGTCTTAGTACTAAGAATGCCTCGGTAGCCTTCTGGGATAGTGCGTGGATTGAGGGTATTATAATGGTGGCTATGACCCTCTCGGTGATACATTTCGGCATCCTTTACGCAACGCTCACGGGTCGTAAAAACAATATTTTCCGTTCGGAGGTCGTTCGCACATTTATAGTAATGATGCTCGTAATTGCGGTGATTATTGCCATCAGCCTTGTGGCGGGCGACTACTACCCTACCTTCGGCGAGGCTATGCGCCACGCCGCCTTCCAGGTGGTGAGCATTACCACAACTTCGGGCTTTGCCACGGCCGACACCAACACTTGGCCAGCGGTGGCAATCGTGCTCTTGGTTATGTGCTCGGTGATATGTGGCTGCGCTGGCTCCACATCGGGCGGTATGAAGGTAGACAGAGTGCTGATAGCGGCGAAGGTCGTGCGCAACAGAATGAAGATTCAACTACACCCTAATGCCGTGATTCGCACCAAGATAGATGGCATCGTGCAGGAGGATAGCACGCAGAGCCTTGTGATGACATTCATCGTGTCGTACATAATGCTGGTACTCATCGGCACGATTGTTTATACGCTCTTTGGCTGCGATATCCTTACGGGCTTCACCGCCTCGATATCGTGCATAAGCAATGTCGGACCAGGCTTTGGTGAGATTGGCTCAATGTCGAACTTCTCGGGTCTACCCGTAGCACTTAAGATGACCTCGACGCTACTGATGCTTATCGGCCGTTTGGAGATTTTCGGCCTTATCCAGTTGCTATTCATCCGCTCGTGGAAGTAGCCTGTTAAATTGATTGAAGTAATTGAAAATATGATAAATAGAAAGAGTATATATGCATTAGCGGCCTCGTTGACACTTGTAGTGACAGCCGTAACTCTTGTGCGCGCCAACGAGCCAGAGTTCCCAGAGTTGATGTCCAACCCACGATACACCGAGCTTAAGACGCTAAACGATAGCCTTTTGCAGCAGGAGGACTCTGTGCAACACATCATCGCTGAGGCGCGAGCAGAATTCAGCCGCAACCGCAATGAGCAGACCGACATCATCGACATCGACAGTTTTTCGTCGTACATCATAGCCCTCGAGGAGCGCATCTTCGAGATTCGTCAGCAGAGGGGCGATGTGATCACCGAGCTCAACACCATTGAGCAGGCATACATCCTTGCACATATGTACGCCACACCTGAACCTGAGCCACTTGAGAATAGCACCAATACTGAGGCTGAGGCTGTTGTGCCTATCTTCTACCGCTCGCTGCACAAGAATGATATCTTCACAAGCGGCCTGAGTGCTGCCGATTATGCTGAGCTTATCGAGGCGCAGCAGGAGGATGCTGGTATGGAGGAGCAGTGCGCAAAGTACAACAACGCATACGATGCTATGGCCACTACCGTGGAGCGATATTTGGCAACAAATAGCGAGAGCGAGGCCGACTCACTCTTCACCCTCTTCCACGAGCAGACCAAGAGCGCTGAGAAACTCAGTCAGGAGCTCGATGCACGATGGAATCACATCATCGACACGAAATACTACGCCTACGGCTACATACTCGAGAAGGGCAACCATTACGACGCTCTCGATGCTTCATCAGAGGCATTCCTCACAATGCAGCAACAGTGCTCTGAGCTTGATGGCCTATACGCCTCGGATGCCCTTATGCACTATGTCATCGGTCGTCAGGCGTTGCTCGACTTCGAGGTCACCGTTGCCCAGACCCTTGGTCTTAGCGATGCACGCGACTCGCTCGTTAGCTGTCGTGAGAGTCTCCCACAGATAGAGTACCGCCATAAGGAGCTGAGCCTCGAGCGCCGCCTCTTTATCGACTACACACCTATCACCATAGGCCGCACTAACTTCTACAACACCACAAACCCACTCCCTGAGCTTAAGGTCTACGAGCGTGGTACGATATACCGCATACTGCTCGGCACCTTCCGCACGAAGCAGCCAATGACGCTCTTCAAGGGTGCACAGCCGCTATATATCGCAACCGACGAGGAGGGTAACTACTGCTACTATGCTGGTGGTTTCGAGACCCTTCAGGAGGCAGAGGAGGCACAGCTATTCCTCAAGGATAAGGGCTTCAAGCGACCAGAGATTTGCCGCTGGCGCGATGGCATTATGGTTAACCTATCGGCTGAGGAGTCAAGCGACGAGAGTACTAATATCGCAGCAACCGGCAGTCGTTACCTCGTTATGGTGGAGTGCGACGCCATCAGCGACGATATGCGCACAACAATCACCGAGACCTCGCCCGACAAGATAATCTCGCGTCGCGGAACACAGTTTGCCATCGGCACATTCGCCTCACGCTCCGAGGCCGACATCCTTATGGCAACGCTCACTGAGCACTACCCCGACACGACAGTATCAATCGTAGAGTTAGACATACAGTAAACCCGATAAAAAATAACCTCATATATGAAAAGATTTGTATATTCCGTAGCTATCATATCAGCAATGCTGCTCGCTGCCGTCACATCGTCGTGCAGCAAGGAGGAGACCAAGAGCTTCGTTGTGCCAGCAGAGGGTATCCTTGTAGCAAAGCCAGGCGATAGCGGTACCACATCATTTGACAGCAGCAACATCACATCTATCTCCGCCACATCAACGCCTGCGGGCTGGATTATTGACGAGATTGATATGTACAACAGCACCATCACCGTCACAGCACCATCGTCGTTTGATAACGGCGAGGTGGAGAGCGGCACCATCACCCTAACGGGTTATACCCCTACGGGCAACACCAAGTCACTGTCTATCTATGTGGCTATCGTGAGCAACGAGGTCAACTACTTCAACGCCCCAGCCAACTGCTATGTCGCTACGCAGCACACCACACGCTACATCCTCGACCCCACGATGGGTGGCCGCTTTGCAACGGCAGATGTTAAGCTACTTTGGGAGACCAAGGAGGGCCTCATCCTCTACCTCGATATGCGTGACGGCAAGGTGACATTCTACCTCGACGAGGTTGAGGAGGACGACGAGCCAATGAACAAGGTTCACCACGGCAATGCCCTCATCGGTGGCTATGACGAGAGTGGCGAGCTTCTCTGGAGCTGGCATATTTGGGTAACGAACAACGACCCAATGGCTGCGGAGAACACCATAACCATTGGCGGTACTACTATGATGAACATCAACCTCGGTGCTGAGCTCAACAGCAACGGCTCGAAGGATGGCGCAGAGGTGTACAAGTCATACGGTATGTACTACCAGTGGGGACGCAAGGACCCATTTGTAGGCCCTCAGAACTACGATTTCCCAGGCAATAACGACGATGTTATGTACTACGACGGTGGTAAATACACCTACTTGGAGTATGTTGAGAGCACCGATGTTGACGCCACCATAGAGTACGCATCGGCATCGCCTATGTCGCTCATCAAGGGCAATAAGGATAACGCCTACGACTGGCTCTGCGAGGGCCATAACGACGACCTCTGGAGCAGCACAACCAAGAGCGTTAACGACCCCTGCCCTGCGGGCTGGCGCCTTCCTGATGCGTCGCTATTCGCAAATCTTTCCATCGACGCGAGCTACGACGAAATGGCGTGGGCAGAGCTTCAGCCTATCTATGGTCTTAAGCTCGTCGATAGCGAGACTGCTGCCGAGTATTTCTTCACGGCTCAGGGTCGCCGCAACTACCTCGACTGCCGCCTTGACATCATCAATGATGACCCAACACGCCCTGTACCTTGGTCGGGATACTATTGGACCACTACGCCTGCTGCTGACGGTAATGCTAAGGCCCTCTACTTCGACCTTAATACCGCCACCCGAACTTGGAACGGCTTTGAGGCTGCACGCGATATGCACCGCGCAAACGCTATGCCTGTACGCTGTGTCAAGGAGTAACACCCCGCTCAACACGGATACAACAATTATAAGAGGCTTCCCCTCCGGGAGGCCTTTTTTGTATAATTTTATCGTAGAGAATGCTGGTGTGATTGAAATAAATGCTACCTTTGTAGAAAAGATAATATACCCACAAGAGAATATGGCGACTAAGATTGTTGTGCGTGAGGCTACGCGTGAGGATGCTGCGATGATTGCTTTGGCAGTGGCTATAGCCATTGGCGACGAGGTGGCGTTGCTCGACTATTGCGGCGACGACTACCTCGATGTGCTAACTGAAATAGCACGAGGTGAGGCGACACAGTATAGCTACAATTACGCCCTTATCGCAGAGGTTAACGGCAAGGCAGTTGGTGCCGTAGTGGGATACGATGGTGTGGATTTATACAAGTTGCGCGAGGGTACTTTTGCCGTACTGCGCAGGCACATCGAAAAAGATGTTGCTAACATTGTCGACGAGACCGAGGCTGGCGAGTACTACCTCGACTCGGTGGGCGTGCTACCCGACTTCCAAGGTCAGGGCGTAGGCACGGCATTGGTGGCAGCATTTTGCGACAAGGCGTTTGCCGCAGGGCACAAGTGCGTGGGTCTCATTGTCGATAGTGAGAACCCTAATGCCGAGAGGCTATACATATCGCTCGGTTTTAAGCACATTGGTACTAAGCTATTCTTCGGACATAATATGTGGCACTTGCAGAAAGAGAACAATTTAGGCGATATAACAATTCGAGAGGTACACCCCGACACAAGAGACAAAGAGTTCATTGCTCATCTCACCGAGCTTTGGGAGGGCTCCGTACGCGCGACGCACCACTTCTTAAGCGAGGAGGATATTGCCGAAATCAGAGAGTATGTGCCGCTGGCCATAGCCAACATTCCACATTTAATGGTTGCAACGGATGAGGCGATGCGAGATATCGCCTTTATAGGCATCGAGGGGCATAATATTGAGATGCTCTTTGTGGCTGCGATGAAGCGTGGCATAGGCGTAGGACGCAAATTGATTGAGTATGCCACCAACAACTTCAAGGCAAGCGAGGTGACCGTCAACGAGCAGAACCCACAGGCCATAGGCTTCTATGAGCATTTGGGCTTTACGACATACAAGCGTAGCGACCACGACGAGCAAGGTCGCCCACTTCCGCTACTATATATGCGGTTGTAAAATGTAAAACCAAGGCTGACAGAGTCCACATAAGACGATGCCAGCCTCGGTTATTTATATTAATAGGTAAGCCTTAGACCTCCATACCTCGGAGCGTACGCTTATATGTTTCAGGGTCGACGATACGCGCAAGGAGCGCAAGGGCAAAGGCTATTGATACGCCAGCACCCGCCGCCGTAAGTATATTACCATCCTCGACAACCGAACCGCCATCGTAGCAATAGTCGCACATCTCGTCAACGACGGTGCTATGGCAGGTGATATGCGCACCACTTGCCACACCCGCAGCAGCCAACACCGTAGGTGCACCGCATATTGCCGCAATGAGCGTACCATTCTCATAGTACATCTTAACCACACCTCGCACTATATCCGAGTTGCGCAGGTTGATATATCCAGGGTTGCCACCAGGGAGAACCAGCGCATCGCAATCATCGAAGGGGCACTCCTCAATCAGCATATCACAATCGAGCGACACGAGGTTATGTGACGATGCCACCCTGAGACTACCACCAACGGCCACACGCACCACCTCGACACCTGCACGGTGCAAGACATCAATCGGAGCCAAGGTCTCAACAGCTTCAAAACCCTCTGCAACAAGTATATATACACGCTTCATAACTACTATTTTAGCTAAAACATCTGTTCAAATTCGTCGAATGGCATCTCACGCACTACGCAGCGACCAATCCCCTCTGGCATAACCACGCGTAAGATATTATCCTGCTTCTTCTTATCGTGGCGTACTGCGCGCAACATTTCCGGCATCGATACCGGTGGCGTAAGTTCAAAGCCGAGTCTCTCAAGCAAGCGGTCGATACGCTGGGCATCGCCCACAGAGAGCATACCACACTTTGCCGAGGCACGAGCAATAAGCGAGAGACCCATCGCCACCGCCTCGCCGTGGTTGACCGCGTGGGTAGATTTCTCGATTGCGTGACCAAGCGTATGACCAAGGTTCAGCAGGCGGCGCTTGCCTCCCTCACGCTCATCCTCCTCTACAATGGCCAACTTAACTGCTACGGAGCGCATAACAATATTCTGCATCAATTCGGTATGGTGGTATAGCGTAGCATCATCGGCACAACCTTCAAGGTAGCTAAACAACTCCGCATCGCCCACAATAGCACTCTTAACAACCTCAGCCATACCGGCACGCAGCTCCCTGAGTGGTAGTGTGCGCAGCATCTCCACATCGGAGATGACAAAGCGAGGCTGCACGATGGTGCCCACCATATTCTTATAGTCGGCCACATTAACACCATTCTTACCGCCGATCGAGGCATCCACCTGACCAAGGAGCGTCGTGGATATAAAGCCAAAGTCGAGACCTCGCATATATGTTGCAGCAACAAAGCCCACAATATCAGTAACGATGCCACCACCAATACCGAGGATAAAGGTTGAGCGGTCGGCACTCTTAGCCATCAGCTTGTCGTAGATTGCCGCCACGGAGCTAAGACACTTGTTAGCCTCGCCTCCACCTATTATTATATGGTCGTATCGGTGCACAAGGTCTGGATAGAGCCTATCGATGTTGGCATCGATAATAACCACCACGCGGCCCTTGGGTAGCACCTTGTCGATAATCTCCTTTACGCGCCCTATGTACAGCGTCGTCTTACTCTTTATAGTTATACAGTCACTCATAAGATTAAATATAGGCAATGTCACGAACAATTACCTCACCAAACCAGCACCGAAGGTACAAAAAAAGCAGCGAACTACCAACACTTGAGACTATCTTTTCCAGCAAGGCGTACTTGTTGAGGATGTGTCGTTACGACACCGAATGCACAAAATTTCTCGATATCGGTGCTTTCATATCCATCGAAAAGCAAATTTTGTTTGCAAAAAAGTTGCAATATCCTCGAATGTTTTCTAATTTTGCGTGGTAATTGGATATCCCCTAAAGGGCGGTTTAAGGTCGGTGTGCCGATGCGCTAGGTGTCCAATTTTAGGAAAATGGAGTTAATTAATCTGTAACAATAACTAATAAACTTTTGAAAACTATGGCTTTTCTTACAAACGACAAGCTCGTTATCGTGGGTGCAGCTGGTATGATCGGCTCAAACATGGTACAGTCAGCCCTTATGATGGGTCTTACTAACAACATCTGCCTCTTCGATGTATTCTCACCAGAGGGCGTTGCTGAGGAGATGCGTCAGAGCGGTTTCGACAATGTAAACATCACTGCTACTACTGATGTAGCTGAGGCATTCAAGGATGCTAAGTATATCATCTCATCAGGTGGTGCTCCTCGTAAGGAGGGTATGACTCGTGAGGACCTTCTTAAGGGTAACTGCGAGATCGCTGAGCAGCTTGGTAAGAACATCAAGACTTACTGCCCAGATGTTAAGCATGTCGTTATTATCTTCAACCCTGCTGACCTCACAGGTCTCGTAACCCTTCTCTACTCTGGTCTTAAGCCAGGTCAGGTTACTACCCTCGCTGGTCTTGATACTACTCGTCTTAAGAGTGCTCTTGCTAAGAAGTTCGGCGTTATGCAGAGCGAGATCGAGGGCTGCGCTACCTACGGTGGTCACGGTGAGCAGATGGCAGTATTCGGCAGCGCAGTTAAGATCGCTGGCCGCAAGCTTACTGACATCATCGGCACTGAGGAGTTCCCAGCTGAGGAGTGGGAGCAGATGAAGAAGGATGTAACACAGGGTGGTGCTGCTATCATCAAGCTTCGTGGTCGTTCATCATTCCAGAGCCCATCATACCTC
>JAGBTP010000037.1 GCA_017631255.1 Alistipes sp. | reverse complement strand
TTCAAGAGATAATGGATAGATATTATGTTCGAGAGACTATGAAAGCCGATAGTATGAGTGCCTTCAGTGAGGATGATGCAAGCGGCGATAATCCTGACGACGCAAGTACTGAGACGGACGAAACAGACGATAACAAGAGTGACACCACTCCTCCACCCGTGGACACAGGCGCAGAGCCTGATTTGGGCCCTACTATTGGCAGCGGCGAAGTCAGCAACGAGGATGATAGTGGAAATGTAAATGAGGATACAGATAACACATCCGAGACACAAGTTAAGAAAGATGTAGATAATCTAAGAACTTTTGATATAATGCAAGAGGCAGAAGAGGAGGAGAGGGAAAAGGAAATAAAAGAACAGGAAGAAGAGGAGAAGGAACAGGAAATAAAAGAACAGGAAGAGGAGGCCAATACCAATAACGAACCTGATATTTGGCAGCCTGACACAGAGACAGTGGAAGAGGAGGCCAATACCAATAACGAACCTGATTTTTGGCAGCCTGACACAGAGACAGTGGAAGAGGAGCCTGAACCTGTCGATGAACTAGTAGATGTATGGACCCCAGATGAAGAGGATGAAAAAGATGATGATGGGAACAATAATTCCCCTCTTCCGTTTGATATCTGGTCGAGGGATAGATAGCTGCGCGCGCCAATAAATTGCCAATTTAATTTAACCGATATACTTTACATACAATGAGATATGTTTTTCATATTATAACGATTATTGGAATCACTATAATGATAGTGATATTTGCCAAACTAACGATGAAAACATTTGGGGACTTCTCATATAAGAAAACAGTGCATCGACATGAGCAAGTTGCTTACGAAGAGGTGTATTATACTCATTATCTATGTATGGCAAAACAGTCTAAAGCAAGGGATGCCGAGGCTAAGATTAAAGTCTATCTTGATTCTATTATGAGCCAAGAAGTGGCGCTGTACACTGAGATTATGAATTTCCCTGAAAAATATACTGAGTACAAAGAGTTCGCTCAGTGCATACGCAAGCAATTAGAGGCTGTACGAAAAATTAAAAATAGGAACTTTAAGGGCATCACTGATAGCGAATCTATCATAAGAATGTACAACGAAGGTACAGATAGTATTAACAAAGTCTACCCAGAGTTCTCTATTAATAAGAGACAGGAACGCAACAGAATTGAAAGAGGCGAATAACCTATTCAATAAAGGCGAGGATCTACAATCCTCGCTTTTATTCTTAGTAGTATAAACTCAAGGCATTTGCTAACTCCAACTCTACTACTACCAAGATAATGAGATTATGAAATTCACCACAACTGCTAAATACTATTTATTTAGCAGACACTACACTCTCGTCTCATTATCTCTAAGGTCTTTTCATCACGCTCGTTGGAGTAGAAAGTGGTCAGCACTGCGCCGAAGATATCGTTGGGAGATATCGCGTCGAACATCGTCATCGACGAGTGTAGTTTGGCAACATCAAGCGCGCCTAATATCTCGGCGATGGGCTTATCGTCGTGCGCAAGGAGGGCTGATGTAATCTCTCTCAGTCGCGCACCGAGGAGAGGGTGAGCCAAGTAGTCTACCGCCTCCTGCCTGTCTACTATGCCCCAATAATCGGAGCGGCGGCTATACCCCAACTCTCTAAATTGCGGGAATGTGTACCATATCCAATGGCTGCGTTTCCTGCCACTTTTGACCTCTTGCAAGGCGACTTCGTAGCCACAAAATGGCGACTCTTGTGCCTCAATAAATCGTCGTATATCGCTCTTTGAGTATTTCATCTCCACCTGCTATTTATAATAATGAGGAGTGATAGACTATCAATCTATCACCCCCACACCATTATTCATATCGGCCATTAGAAGTAGTAACCAAGGTTGAAATATAGGTTCACCTTACGCGACACATTCGACGAGCTGATATCAAAGCTTATCGGGCCAATCTTCGTATCAATCGAATAGCGGATGCCCGCACCCCACCAATCCGATGCGTTGTAATCATAGAGCGAGCTCCACTCAAGAAGAGGGCTCTCCTTAAAAAAGTTCTTCAAATCGATGCTCGAACGGCCATAGTTAAACATCGCTGTGATGTAATGGCCTCTGAAAAGACGGATTCTTATATCGGCACGAAGTATCGCAATATTATTAAATGAAAACGATACTTTATTGAGTCCGATAAATGGCAACTGCTGATCGATATATCGACCCATCTCAGTACCGCCCACGAGGTTATTCATAGTTGGATAGCAAGGTACCGGACCATTGAAAAGCGTATTCCAACCTTGATGCTCACCATTGACCGAGCCCTTACCAAAGAGCATACTGCCGTAGAGCTGTGGTATAAGAACAAGTCTATCCTCGATGATTGGCACATAAGCCTCCAAGCCAAAGATAAGTGAGCCAAAGCTCAAAGCCTCAAAGCTATGGGCATCGTACACATGCGATTTCCAGGTGAAATCAATATTACCCTTCATACCTCGTGTTGGGAAGCGATTTTTGTTCAGGTTATCGTAGCTCAAGTATGCAAACGCACCAAGCGTGTTAATCGACTTATAATCGTTATCCTCCGCATCATGCAGCGAATACATCACCTTCCTTGGGGTTAGAATTTCAGTCTCAAAGCCGAAGCCGATTCTAAATGTACGCGAGTAGTTCTCCGACAGGTACAACCTGAACTTATGCTGCAAGAACTTCATATTCATCTGCAGCTGGTCCATATCGTAGGCATCAAGTTCCGAGTTTCTAAAGTGGTACGCGAAGTTAACTCGAGGGTAAAGCAGATGGCCATACGAGAGATTAATCTTCACCCACTGATTACCACCCAACTTAGCATCGAGGTCGCTCTTGAAACCACTAATCCTATTGCTATTATATCCCGCGTGTACAAGAATTGATAGCATATCCTGCGAGTCAACCCTAAAGCCAAAGCCTAAGTCGTGAGGAGGCTTGTCGTTAAATTTGAATTTGAGGATATAGCTATCTGGCTCGTTCTCATCATTGTGGAGTGTGTAGGTGATGCTATCGTAGCTGCCCGTACCGTAGTATATCGACACGGTTTCGTCGATGTCATCCTTGCACACATAGTCTCCCACCTTCACCGTACTTGCACGGTGCATCCATCGCTGAACCTTCTCATCAGCACCAATGAGCTCAATCTTCGAGATTCGCACCTTGTTCTTGATGATGTTGATAGCCTCCTTCTTCGGTGCGGCGGGTGCAACGCTCTCGCCACCAGCAAGAATCAACGCCTTCAACGCCTCGAAATTCTCACACTGCGCCGATGCCGCCTCGTAGCCACTCTGCGTCACTCGAGCAACACTCTCTGCATCGAAGCTAAGCATACCCACGCCCTTCAAATCGGGACTGATGAAGATGTCGCAGTGCTCGTGGTACTTATCGAAGTCCTTATCGGTGATAATCTCCTTGAGCTGCTTCACCTGCGACAAGATAGATGACAGTTTCTTAGGATCCTCCTCCAAGCCTGGCGACATACTCACGCCGATGATGTAGTCAGCACCCATCGCACGACATTCCTCCACAGGGAAGTTGCTCACAAGGCCGCCGTCAACATATAGCGTATTGTTAATCTCAATCGGGTCGAAGAGAATAGGTATGGCCATTGAGGCACGGAGCGACTTGGTGAATATACCCTTATCAAGAATGTCGGCCTCGCCGTTAATCATATTCGTAGCGATACATATAAATGGCGTTGGCAGCTCGCTAAAATCCATCGGGTCGGAGTAGCCCACAGCAAGCGAGTTGAAGAGATTAATGAGGTTATCGCCCGAAACTATACCTTTAGGCAGTGAGTTCTTAAACGACAACGACTGTATATCATCCTTACCGCTCTTGAACGAGAATGGCAAGGTGAAGAGCTGCACACCCTTCTCCACCTTCTCACTAAACGAAATCTTCTTTCTATCGACATTGTTGCTTATCAATCTATCCCAATCGACGCTGCTGATAATCTCGAGAATCTCGTCCGACGAGTAACCCAAGGCGTACATACCGCCCACAATCGAGCCCATACTCGTACCAGCGATATAGTCAATCGGAATACCCGCCTCCTCGATATACTTAAGCACACCAATGTGGGCAGCACCCTTGGCGCCACCACCCGACAGAACAAGTCCTACCTTAGGACGAGACTTCACTACTGCCGCTGTATCCTGAGAAAATGCTGCGTGTGAAATACATAGCATACACGCCATAAGCAGACTCCATAAAGTCCTCTTCATACACAAAAATTCAAGTGGTCAAATATCTTATTGAGTTCAAATTTAATAAATATAATGATAAACACCAAACTATTTACTCAATTACTGATAAAACTGCAAGGAATTATCCTTGCCAACAACGACCATAACCACCCTACTGCCCACAATGGACAAATAAAATGAGTTCGGCTCATCACCGAACTCTTGCTAAATTCAAGTCCACATACGCAGCAGCATATCACCTGCACTGTCATTGGACCTTAGGACTAATACTCCGACTCGCCCTCCTCGTCAATCCAAGGCACGGTCTTCATATCCTCAGTGGTCATCGCCTCCACCTGCTCGTCAGTAAGCAGAGCATCCTCGCCATTATCGAACTCGATGTCCGAGTAGCTGCTTATAGTAAGCTGGTACGACGCATAGTCGTTTGCGTTGCCCGCATAGTCCGACTTCTGGGCGTAGATGCCGTAGATAGCCGTAATGGTAGCTCTCTCGCCATCCTTACATACATTGCGACGCGCGAAACGCGAGTAGCCACTTGTGCGGAGCGCATAGACGCCATTCTCCGAACATACCGTAGCCTCGGGGTTGTAGGTAAAGAGCACCGAACCATAGAGGCTGCGGCCTGTAATCTCCTCCTTGTATGCCCAATGGTACCAAGGCTTCGACACGGTAGGGCGAGGGTCGGTGTAGAGCCAGCTTGGGTAGATGTTCTCGAACGAGCCGCTCTTAAGCGCTGGGCTTGTCTCGCCATCCTGGTTTGTTACGCCGGCATAGTGACACTCGAGGTCCTCGAAACGAACCAAACGACCAAACATAATCTCACGCTGCGCAATCTCAAACACCTTGCGAGTGATGCCATTCGAGTCGGTCTTATCGCTACCATAGAACTTACCCTCCATCTCAATCTTCGCAGGCGAGAATACCTCGACATAATTCTGAGGCGTAACGGTGATAATGTCTACATTAGGAGCATAGCGCTTCCACTCGTCGTACTCACCCACCTTGAGGCCCTCCTCAGCCATACGGCCTGGGAATACATACTCGTCGATTATCTCCTGCAACTCGATGTTCGAGTTAGCATAGTACTTGTGCTCCTGCGCCTTGTTGTATGACTCTGATGGAGGTCCACCGAGTGACAACATCATACGATAGTTACCCAAGTAAAGACCCGAAAGGCGAACATATACCCACGAACCCTTCTTGTAGCGTACACCTACATTGTTGTTGAGCTTCAGCTCGATACCCGATGTCTCATCCTGAATGAAGAGCGACTTGTAGACATTACCCTCATCGTCGTCAGTGGTAACCTTACCCTTGATGTAGACATCGTGACCAGCGAAGATATCCTCGCCTACGAGCTTGTAAATAGTATTGTTCCAACCGCTATTAACACCCGTATTGCTGATAGTACCGAATGCGTACTTAAGCTCTGCGATGGTGATATGCTCCGCCTCGGGAAATTTCTCCTCGAACGAGGCGTCGGTATAGTACTCACGCGGTGAAACCATATGATGCTCTTCGTAGCAGCCGACTGCCATAATCGATACGACAGCCAACAAAAATAACTGCTTCAATTTCATAACATTCATCTATTTAGATATTAGAATCTGAAGTAAATATTGAGATAGTAGTTAATGCCATTCAAATAAAAATACTTCGAATCGAAGCGAGAATATGAAGTAGGCTTCTTAACAATCTGCATTACACCCTCCGAGTCTGGGAAGAGAATAGGATCAGAGGTCTTGTTGAGACGCATCTGCTCGTAACCACCCGTACGGATAGTCTGGTTATTAAGGATGTTGTTCACCTGGAGGCTGAAGCCGAGGGTGTACTTATACTTAATATACCAATTCTTACCGATGCTTGCACTGAGCGTATAGGCGTGACCCAACTCCTCCTGCTGACGAATCTCGTCGATAACGCCAATAACATATGCCTTCTGGCGACCAGTCTCCAAGCTATCGAAGCGGTACTGCAAGTTACCTGAATTGTCGGCATACACCTTACCTGCTGGGTCGTAGATACGCATAACCTCGTTTGCGAAGTACTGTGTACGGTACATTGGGTTCATCGAGAGGTAGAGGCGGTCATAGAAGTTGAAATCAACAGATGCATACCAGTTCTTTGGGCCCTTGAAGTTGAGACCTACATTGATAGCGGTCTGTGGTGTGCTCTCCACCTTCATACCCTTCCAGCTAACCACGCTATTAACAACATCGGTAGCCGAGTTGTCAATCATCTGCGTGAAGTGAGGGTTAGAGGTGTAGATGTAGTCACCATAGCTAACAGCACCATTGAGTGACAAGCCCCACGCGATAGGCACATTAAGACCGAGCTCAACACCCATATATCGCTTGTCAATGCCCGACATCGCAAAATTGGTAAACGAGCTCTGTGTATCGTCGTAGAACGAGATTACCTTCGACTGGTCGAGCATCTGTGTGTAGTAAGCCGAAAGGCGAGCTCTGATCCAAGGCGTACGAAGGTTATAGGTAATGTCGAAACCGTAGATCTTCTCAGGCGACAAGCCAGGAGTTATCTGGTTACGAGTACGCGCCGACACGAATGCGTTGTTAAACATAGGCGCATTCTGCATAAAGGTAGCATTTGCCTCGATAGAGTGTGCACCAGAGAACTGGTATGCGAGGTTAACTTTAGCCTTATAGGTGAAATTGTTAATCTTGTCCGAGTTACCGAACGATGTCTTGCCTCTATCGCCACTAGCATTCTCATTGAGGAAGAGACCCTTCTCCCAAAGGCCCTGACGCCACATAGATGACAAACCGCCCTCGAGACCGATATTTGCCGAGAAGCCACCTGCCGAAATCTCGTACATAGCCCAAATCTGACCCTGACGAACATGAGCATAGTAGTCATAGCCGTACTTATCACCTACCTTAACCGCCTGCGCGTGACCGTGCTCGCGGTAGTAAGCCATATTGTTCTGATAGGCCTCTACATTGCCACCAAAGTCGCGCTCAGCGAACTTATCGACATCGAGCCAATAGTCACCGCCAAGCAAGTCCTTAACGCTGCTGTAATACTCCGTACGGTTAACGCGCGCACGAAGACCAACGGTGAGCTTCGAGCCACCACGGAAGATATGACCGAGCTGTGCCGCAAAGTTGTAGTCAATCTGGTCGGTATGACGCTCCTCGATCATCGACACAGCACGATGACCATCGCCATAGGTGCTATTCTTCTCACCATTCTGGTTATCACGAATAAGACCATCAAAGTCGATGTAACCATCCCAATTCTGGGTGTACTGAATCATCTTTGTACGATCAGTCTCGAGGTCGATATCGGTAAATGGAAGTGTCATATCGTTTGCCTCCGCAAAGTTATTAAGCATTGTGCGGTGAGCAAGACGGTCGCCATAGTATGATGGCAAAATACGGTAGTAATCTGGTCGTGGATCCTCGCCCTTATACCAAGTAAGAGCCGAGTAGCCATTGAAACCAAAGCGCACCGATGTAGCCACCGAGAGGTTGGTGTTCTCCGAAATCTGCCAGTTGTAGTTGAGCATAGCGATAGGCTCGTGCATACGACGAACGCGAGCGTTGCGCAATGATCCGCCCTGCACACCGACATTAGGATTGTAGTAGTTGTCACCCCAAAGGTCATAAGCCTCCTGTGTTGATGCCTGCTGCGCACCGCGTGTTGTAGGCGCTCCGAGGATGGTTGCCGAAAGGCGGTGGCGCGAGTTAAACACCTTCTCTGCCGAAGCAAAGTAGCCGTATGCGTTGTAATAAACACCATCAACATAGCCATTACCACCCTGACGAGTAGAGAACGAGAAGCCATATGACCAGCCATTGTCGAGCATACCCGAAGCGTAGCTTACCATCACACGGAAGCGGTACATCTGTGTAGAGTTAACAACGCTTGCACGGAAGCCCTTACGGAGTTGCGACGCACGAGCATTGATATTGGTAGTACCTGCCACGCCACCAAGGCCGTAGTCCGACATCTCCAAACCAGAGGTATTCTCCTGATTACGCGTAGCGTCATTCAAGCCGCTCCACAACGACCAAGGGCCGTAGCTTGTAAGCGCATCGTTGAAGCGAATACCATTGAGGTAGACATCCTGATACTGAGAGTCGTAACCACGCACATTGAAGCGCATCTCCGAGAAGCGATACGAAGCGATGTTGTTGAACACATCCTTCGATGCCGAAAGTGAGCCAGGCAATGCCTGAGAGTCACCTGCAGTCTCCGCATCGGTATCAAGCTCCGCAAATGCCGAGTCATCTACCGTCATCATTGTCGAAGGCACCATCACGACATACTGCATATCGTGCACAAGCTCCTTGACACGCACCATAAGCTCCAAGTCCTCGAACTCTACGGCCTCGAAGCGCAGAAGATACTGTCCAGGTGCCAAGCCTTCGATGATAAATTCACCATCTTGGTTGGTAGTTGTCTGCATATCCTCATTGTCGATGAAGATAGCCACACCAGCGATAGGCTCCCTACCGTCGCGCGACACTACCACACCCTTCATACCTCCCATCTGGGCATAAGCACCCCCGACGAGAAGCATCGAAAAGATTAATAATAAAAATTTCTTCATAGAGTATATGTTTAGTTTTATTTACCAATGTAGATAAATACGGGGAAGTGGTCGCTAAATCCGTTCTGGAAGTTATTGGTAACGAATGTTCGCAACGGATATCCCTTGTACTGACCCTCCTGCTGAAGCATATATGGGCGAGTGAAGATATTGCCGTAGTACTTGCTACCCTTAATCAAGTGCAACTTACCCTCCTCGGCATTTACCAAGTTCTCGGTAACGCAGATGTTATCAAAGAGGTTCCAGCTATCCTGATAAGCCAATGTTCCAAGACCTGCACGCAGCATCTGGTAGTATGGGTTGAAGAAATCTCCCTTCTCCAACTCCTTAACCTTGCCCTTAGCGCCCATAGTTTTCACGATGCTGGCATCCGTAGCGTCGTCGTTAAAGTCACCCATCACCACGACCTTAGTCGCAGGATTCTCCCTTAGGAGCGAGTCCTTAATCTCACGAATCTGCTTAGCACAAGCATCGCGCTTGAACTGCGACGCCTCCTTACCACCGAGGCGAGATGGCCAGTGCGATACGAGGAAGTAGAACGGCTCACCCTCAATCCTACCCCACATCACCACCAAGTCACGCGTACGGAAGTTTGGTAACTCCTCGACGACGAGCTTGATGTTGTCCGAGCCTTCGAGTTTGAAGACATCGGCACGATACAAGAATGCCACATCCACACCACGCGCATCAGGCGAGTCGTAGTGGCAGATGCGATAGTTTGCGCCCTTAAGTTTAGGCTGCGAAATGAGGTCCTCTAAAACCGAGCGATTCTCGATCTCCGACACTCCAATAACCGCTGGGTAGTCCTTCTGCAAAGCAGCGATATCAAAGAGTACTCGCTCCATATTGGTGAGTTTCTTCTGATACTTGATTTCGTTCCACTGCTTAACGCCCTCAGGAGTAAACTCATCGTCGTGAGTCTCAGGGTCATTGTAGATATCAAAGAGGTTCTCAAGGTTGTAGAACACCACAGCGTAGGGTTTCTCCTGCGCCCAGAGCACTGAGACAGAGAGCAGAGCTACACATAACATTAAAAAACTCTTCTTCATCTTATTATAATTTTGATTTATTGATTGTCACAATCCTATTTCTTCGCTCATTTAGTTGATACCCCACTCCGATGGCACCGCCGTAGCCTTAACCTCAGCCTCGATGCTGTCGTCAATCATAGGGAAGAACTCGAAGCCGATGCGCTCCTCAAGCTCAGCAATCGAGATGCAGTCGCTGCTCTTGATGTCGGTATTATTGCCGGTATTAGCGTGCGTAAACCAGAAAGCTATCGCACGCAACTGATTGGCATCTGTCACATCGCTAATCATCTTACCCGTATTACCCTTCTTCGTGCGCAGCAATGCCTTGAAGTAGTGCGTAGGCGTTGGACACACATTACCCGAATTGTCGGTAGTTTTGCTGTCGATAGATGAGTCGTGCTCACCACCAAACCACGCACCCGTCACCACATAGAGTGTGTCGTTGCAGACCATATTGCGCACCTTGCCCTCGAGTGTACCCCACTTCTTCTGGTTGAAGTTCGCCTGCTGAGGAGTCATATTCGTAGCGTAGAATGTCTGATCCATCATCTGCTGCGAGCACTTTCTATCGGCCGCTGGGAGCTGATGACCACGGTCATACCAGCCGTTATACGAGCGAGAAAGATTAGCCTGCACCGAGGTGCTAACATTAGGGTCGTAGCCGAAATCACTATTGTTTCTGTCGCCGTCGCCCGTCATATGGTCACGATGGAGTGGATATGCCACCCACAATGATGCCCTAACCGATGGGTCGAAGCAATAGGTATAGTTGCGCGCATTGCTCTTCACACCCAACAAACCGTAGTGCGTATTGTAGATGTAGCCATTCTCGTTTTTGCATACAGGAAGCTCCGCCCACGCACGCTCTACCGACACTGAGCTATCGTAGCTCTTATGCTCGAACGATAGGTCAAAGCGGCGGCCAGTGGAGAACTCCACCACTACCTCTGCCATACGGTCGCTACCCGAATCGTTTGGTTCGAAGTAGATGTAGACCACCTTATCGACAGTCTCCATCACGCCCTGAGAAGTTGTTTCGCCATCGATGAAATGAGCCCAATCGCCCTCCGAAACTACTCTTATAACATAAGATGTACCCTGTTGTGCACGCAGCACCACAGCGCAGTTCTTGCTGTCACCCTTAATGGTTGTAGTCTTGAGATAGGCATTGCTCTCAAGTCTCTCGACTTTGATATTGTCGCATCCCACAAATGCAAGAGCTAAAATCATCGCTCCTACCAATGTAAAAATCCTACACACTCCTCTTTGCATACTCTGTTTTTGATATTTTTTATTTTTCTGAATTTCCTCTCGCCACTTGGGTGAGTTGCCCCACCCAAGTCCATAGCGAAAGGATATAAAAGTTACTCTGCGAAGGTAACGGTAATGCTATCTACACGCACCTGACCAGCAAGGCCTGTGATAGAGTACGAAGTTACAGCAGAATTCAACATAACAGTTACAACAGTACCGTCAACAGCTACAGTGCCACTTGTAATTGAGTTCTGTAAATCTGTTGGATATGTAGTCTTGTAGTCGTCGCAGTTGAATACGATCTTCGCGAACGCAGCATTAGCTGCGATTGTAACATTTGAGCTCTTGTAGAAACGAGCTGGATCAATGTAGTCACCAACATCGTTTGTAGAAGCACCCTTATCGTTTGTTACGGTAATACCATTCTGCTCCCACACCTGCTGCGATGTTGAGTATAATGTACGGTTGGCAACATCGTTGAAGTAGATAGTTGCGCTGTCGCCGTCAGGGGTAGGATTAGGATCTGGTGTTGGCTCTGGCTCTGGAGTTACTGCACCTTCAAAACGCTCGCCAGTCAAGCCTGCATAGTCAGATGACTGAGCGAAGATAATCTGCATATTGCCGTTGTTGATAGACGAGATACCCTTGATAGTACCTGAACCCTGAGCTACGCTCTGAGTACCATATGTAGCATACTTTGATGAGAATACCAAGAACTTGTTACCAGCAGCATCCTCCATATTGATAGAGGTGTGAGCGCCACCCATAACCCAAGTCTTAGCGAGGTCCGCAGCAGCAACCTGAACGCCCTCGATAGCTACATACTGACCCTCGTACTTGTTAGCGAGGAAGTCAGCCATTGTAACGGTCTTAGGAGTTACGGTGTTACCAGTTGAGATAGTTGAAATTTTAGACGAAGCAACTTCCACCTGGACAGCACCACCATATTGACCGAGAGTTGTGCCAGTAAGGTCAATCTTAACCTTTGTACCATATGCGATAGTGTGGTCCGCATTAAGACGAAGCTGCAAAGCACCAGTCTCATCCTGAACATACATACCCTTCTTTGAAGTAAGGTTGTTCAACTCGTAGTTAGATACCACGATAGCCTCAATAGTGCCGTTGATAGCAGCACCCTGGCCCAATGCCAATACATCAGCGATAGTAGCTACATCACCTGGAGTTGGCTCTGGCTCTGGTTCTGGATCAGGGTTTGGATTTACAGGCTCGTCGCCACCACCCTCACCTGGAGCAAGAGGCTCATCAGTGAGCTTAACACCGCAAACGATAGCACGCGCTGATGCCATTGTAGAGTCAGCGGTTGTAAGTGCGAAGTTAGCGTCGGTTGAGAACTCAATCTTTGATGACTCAGTGAGACCCTCGAGGAGTACTGAGTAGTGGTCAGAATCAGCGAATGAAAGTGCTGTGAAAGGAGGATTGCCTGTCGCGCCGTCGTGTGCAGCGAGCTTCTGCGACATTGTAGCACCACCATTGACACGGTAGTAGAGGGTAACATCGCCACCCTTCCAGCCCAGAGCGTAGAAGTTGAGATACTTAGCACCCGATACTCCAACAGCACCAGAGATGAACTTACCAGCCTGCTTTGACTTACCCAACTTGAAACCTGTTACAGTCTCACCGTTGATAGTAGTTGCACCGAGAGAGTAAGCAGCGTTTGTAGAGTCGTCAACTGAGCATACGAATGCTGAGTCAGAAGCGTACTCGCCATTTGCAGGAGTGTTAGGCTGGTCAGGGTTTACAGGCTCGTCGCCACCAGTAACGCCCTCACCGAGGTCAATCTCCTGACCACCATCACCAAGATCCAAGGTTACATCATCGAGGCGGTATGCACTTGCAGCAGTAGCCATAAACTTAATGTAAAGCTTAGTAGGAACCTCCTTCAATGTGAAGTTTGCAGTTGCAACATTCCATCGACCCTCGGCAGTACCTGCGAAGGTGTACTCCACATTCGACCACTTCTCGCCATCGCCAGAGAGCGACACGATAAACTCCGAAGGTGTAAACACACTACCGAGTGACTGAGAGTACTTCTCTGTACCAAATGTCAAAGTGAGGTTCTTCTGTGATGACTCGAGCTCGATACCATTAACCTTAAGCCAAGCATTGTCCTTACCGAAGAAGATGTTATTAACGCCCGAACCAGCATAATCTGAGTAGCTACCATCCGAGTTAGAGTTGTTACGAACAGTTGTATTGTAACCCTCGTAGCTTACATTAGCAGCAGCCACACCCGCAGCATTCTTCATCTCTGGGAAGTCGGTAACATAAGGCCAATAGTTGTTGCTATCCTGAGAAGCAGCCTTACCATCGAAGTTCTCGAAGTAGAGAGCGTCGGTAGTTGGAGGCTCTGGCTTAATCTCCTCGATGTTGTCGAGGTCGATAACCTGGCCACCATTGCCAATGAAGAACTTAACATCGTCGAGACGGTAAACCGAAGCAACCTTAGCCTCATACTTAATGTAGAGTTTCTCGGTTGCAGCAGCCAAGGTGAAGTCAGCAGTAGCTACATTCCAACGACCAGGCTCAGTGCCTGCGTAGGTGTACGATACTGGAGCCCAATCAGCGCCATTCTTCGAGATGTACATAAGGAACTCCTCTGGACGGAAGGTGCTATCGCCATCCTGAGTGTACTTCTCAGCACCGAATGTCACCTTAAAGTTAACACCCTCCAATGGAGCGATGTCGTTGATGATGAAGTATGCACCACCACCGAAGAAGATGTTGTTAGAGCCTGAACCAGCATAGTCCGAGTAGCTGCTGTTAGATGCAGAGTTAGCACGAACAGATACGCCAGTACCGCTATAAGTTACATTCTCACCAGCAGGGCCCTGTGGGTTAGCGAACTCTGGGAACTGGTCGATGTATGGCCAAGATGAGCCTGAGCCATACTCCTTTGTCGCCTCCTTACCGTCGAAGTTGTCGCTATAAAGCAACTCCTCAGTTACAGGTGCATCGTTCGAAGCCGACTGAGTTACCTTAATCTTCTTGGTATCCCAGTTACCATAGACCTTGTGAAGTGCAATCACCTTAACGACAGCCTCACGCACAGCGCCAGAGTCGTTCATTGCAACAGCGATGTTGATAGTAGCATCACCATTACCCGCAGCAGGAGTTACAGTAATCCAGTCCTCAGCCACCTCTGTCTTCCAATCGGAATTGGCAGTGATGTTAACAGTCTGGCTACCCTCCTCCATCGCAAAGTTCATCGATGTGGTCGACACCTCCACAGTTGGATTTGCAACCACCTCTTCGCCCTTATTCTCGCACGCTGCAAAGCCAAGGGCTGAGCCAATGACCATCACAACGGCAAAGATAGATTTGAAAAGTTTGTTTACCATAATGTGTTGTTTTTAGTTAATGAGTTAAAATTTGTTGTATAATTTCATCTGTTTTTATTGTTCTTCTCGTTGTTATTATCAAAGATAATACAGGAGTTTGCAAAGTTATGAAGTTTTTTACGAATTAAGAAACTTTTTACCAATATTCCTGCACAAATAACAAGTATATGCTACCCCTGTCATCCGACAAAGCGTACTAAATTTCATCCAATCGCGCCGTCGTGTTGGATATTTCGCCATAAAGATGTATATTTGCAAGAGTAACACGAAGAGTACTACAATATGGGAGTAGATAGAAATTTACGAAATATTGAGAGCGACAAGGAGTTCGAGGGACGCATACGCCCACAGCAACTGCAAAACTTTGCTGGTCAGGACAAAATAGTCGCCAACCTCAAGATATTCATTAAGGCGGCACTTATGCGTGGCGACTCGCTCGACCATGTTCTTTTGCACGGACCTCCGGGACTTGGAAAGACCACCCTCGCCAACATTATCGCCAACGAGATGGGGGCGCAGTTGAGGGTGACATCGGGTCCTGTACTCGATAAGCCGGGCGACCTTGCAGGACTGCTCACAAACCTCAATCCGGGCGACATCCTCTTCATCGACGAGATTCACCGCCTCAGCCCTATTGTCGAGGAGTATCTATACTCAGCAAT
>JAGBTP010000036.1 GCA_017631255.1 Alistipes sp. | reverse complement strand
GAAACCTATCCCGTGTATAAGATGGAAATCTCTAACACATCTCACCCATTCTACACAGGTAAGATGAAGTTGGTAGATACCGCAGGTCGTGTGGATAAGTTTATGAGCCGTTACGCAAAGCGCTACGATAAGAAGAACAAGCAGTAGTTCTTGTTTCTCACAGAACAAAGGGCAGTCCAATAGGGCTGCCCTAATTTTATGTACGCGCTGTTGTATTTCTTGCACAATTTTACTATCTTTGTATGTTATAACACTCGCAGCATATGAATATCGCAATTATCGGAACAGGATATGTAGGCCTCACTTCGGGAGTATGCTTCTCCGAAATGGGCATTGATGTGTGGTGCATAGATGTCGACAGCACTAAGGTCGAAAGGCTCAAGCGAGGCCAGACCACCATCTACGAACCAGGGCTGCAAGAGATGCTTAGGCGCAATGCAGAGGCTGGTAGACTACATTTCACCGCCGACATAGCCGAGGGCATAGCCAATGCCGAGGTGATATTCATTGCCGTGGGCACACCGTCAGCCAAGGATGGCGGCGTAGACCTCTCATATGTAGTAAGCGCTGCCGAGCAGATTGGCAACACCATAACCCACAATGCCGTGGTGGCGACAAAGAGTACCGTTCCCGTAGGCACCTCGAAGCGCGTAGCGGCCATTATCGAGGAGCGCATCAAGGCGCGTGGCGAGAAGATTGAGATTGATGTGGTGTCGAATCCCGAATTTTTGAAGGAGGGTGCTGCAATTAAAGACTTTATGTCGCCCGATAGAGTGGTCGTTGGCGTTGAGAGTGAGCGTGCAAAGCGCGTTATGGCGCGCCTATATAAGCCGTTTATGTTCATCAGCGACCGCCTGATGTTTATGGACATAGCCTCTGCTGAGCTAACAAAATATGCCTCGAACGCAATGCTTGCCACACGCATATCGTTTATGAATGAGATAGCCAACCTCTGCGACAGGGTCGGTGCTAATATCGATATGGTGCGCAAGGGTATGGGTACGGATGAGCGCATAGGCTCGAAGTTCCTCTATGCCGGCTGCGGCTACGGCGGCTCGTGCTTCCCAAAGGATGTGCGCGCCTTGGCGGCTACGGCACACAGCCTCGGACTCAATATGGAGGTCATCGAGGCCGTTGAGAGGGTTAACAACCGACAGAAGAGCATCATCGTCACCAAGCTACACGAGGCATTGGGCGAGCTCAAGGATAGGCGCATTGCGCTCTGGGGACTATCGTTCAAACCCGAAACCGACGATATGCGCGAGGCACCATCACGCGTGGTTATCGATGCACTCCTTGCCGAGGGAGTAAAGGTTGTAGCCTACGACCCTGAGGCTATGGAGGCGTGCCGAGGTATATACGGTGGCGACATCGCCTGGGGCGAGGATATGTACGACACAGCAACGGATGCCGATGCGGTTGTACTCATAACGGAGTGGAAGCAGTTTCGTATGCCCTCGTGGCGTGTGCTCAGGCGCATAATGCGTGGCAACGCCATCATCGACGGCAGGAACATATACGACCGTGCGGAGGTCGAAGAGCAGGGTTTTGTTTACAAGGCAATAGGAAAATAGCGTATGAAGGGCATAGTATTAGCTGGTGGCAGCGGCACACGCCTCTACCCCATAACTAAAGGAGTGAGCAAGCAGCTACTCCCCGTATTCGATAAGCCGATGGTCTACTACCCCATCTCGGTGCTTATGATGGCGGGTATTCGTGAGGTGCTGATTATCACCACACCGCAGGATGCACCCTCGTTCCAGCGCCTGCTGGGCGACGGCAGGGAGCTTGGTATGCGCTTCGAGTATGCTGAGCAGCCACACCCCAATGGTCTTGCCGAGGCCTTCATCATAGGTCGTGAGTTCATTGGCGACGACTGTGCCTGCCTTGTCTTGGGCGATAATATCTTCTACGGTGCAGGCTTCGAGGAGCGACTTCGTGGTGCCGTGTCGCGTGCCGAAAATAAGGGCAAGACTACCCTATTTGGCTATCGCGTCGACAACCCTGAGAGGTATGGCGTCATCGAGTTCGACAGCGAGGGCAGGGCACTATCCATCGAGGAGAAGCCCGCACAACCACGCTCAAACTATGCCGTAACGGGACTCTACTTCTATCCCAATAGCGTCGTCGACATCGCCGCAAATGTAACACCTTCGGCGCGTGGTGAGCTCGAAATTACATCTGTAAATCAGGCATACCTCAAGCTTGGCAATGTAAGTGTCGAGATGCTCGACTCGGGATATGCGTGGCTCGACACCGGCACACACGACTCACTTGCCGAGGCATCCATCTTCGTCGAGGTGATAGAGAAGCGTCAGGGCCTCAAGATCGCCTGCTTGGAGGAGATAGCATACCGCAATGGCTGGATAACACGCGAGGAGCTACACCGCCTCGCTGAGCCTATGCGTTCCAACCAATATGGGCAATACCTACTCAAGCTATGAAGCTGATAAAGACAAAGATAGAGGGTGTTGTAATCCTTGAGCCGAGGCTCTTCACCGACGAGCGAGGCTACTTCTGCGTCACGCACAACAAGCAGCAACTCGACGCATTACTCGGACACGAGATAACCTTCGTGCAGGACAACCAGTCGCGTTCGAAGGCGGGCGTGGTGCGCGGATTACACTACCAGCAGCACCCCTACGCCCAGTTGAAACTCGTTCGCGTGGTGCGTGGCAAGATTCTCGATGTCGCTGTCGACATTCGTCGCGGCTCACCCACCTTTGGGCACTATGTCGGCGTAGAGTTGAGCGAGGATAACCACAGACAGCTCTTCATTCCACGGGGCTTTGCACACGGCTTTGCAGTCCTGGAGGGAGACGCCATTGTCGAGTACAAGTGCGATAATGACTACTCTCCTGCGGCGGAGCGCACGATAGCGTGGAACGACCCTGATATCGGCATTGAGTGGGGCTTAGATACGGAGAGGGTAATTATATCGGAGAAGGATGCCGACGGTTTTGCGCTACGCGATGCGGAGCTCTTTGATTATAACGAGGATTACTATGCTTAAGATCATCGTAACGGGCGGTTCCGGTCAGCTCGCCACAGCCATAGAACGCGCAAGAAGAGCATCGGCGCACGACTACCGCATTATGCCCGTCGAGGAGTTGGATATATGCGATAGCGACGCACTGCGCTGCGCATTACAAGATGCCGATATAGTCATCAACTGCGCCGCATACACAGATGTTGAGCGCGCCGAGGAGGAGAGGGACTTAGCAATAAAAATCAACGCCTTATCCATAAAACAGATGGCCGATATTTGTCGTGAGAAGGGCGTGAAACTTATCCATATATCGACCGACTATGTCTTTGGTGGCAACAGCAATCGCACGATGCCATACACTGAGGAGGATAGCACCGCACCCCTCAACATCTACGGAGAGAGCAAGGCGATGGGCGAGGTTGAGGCTCTGAAAAATGGCGATGCCGTTGTCGTTCGCACCTCGTGGCTCTACTCACCCTGGGGCACGAACTTCT
>JAGBTP010000035.1 GCA_017631255.1 Alistipes sp. | reverse complement strand
GTGCGGGCGTGGACGGAGTGCGGGCGTGGACGGAGTGCGGGCGTGGACGGAGTGCGGGCATTGGAGTGGTGGTGATCACAAATAGAGCCGAAACAGTAGAGCGACATTATTTAGTCACATATATGATTTTTATGCGCATAAAAGTAGTTATTTCGAAAAATTGTATTAACTTTATCGCTGGAAAAGTGACTATGAGAGAATGAAAAAAATAACTTCCACATATAGAGCCGTTTGCGCGATTGGCCTTGTTGCCGTCGCTGCCGTCGCACTCGATGCTACGGTTGGCAGCCTGCCGGTGGAAATGCTCAGCTTCCCGCTCAACATACTCCTCTTGGTGCTCTGGGCTGCGGCCATAGGTCACCTATATTGCCGTCGTGAAAGCTCTGCCGTGGCGCAGATGCTACTCTCAAGAGGCGCAACTTGGCTCTCGCTCGCTATGATGGCGGGCCTCGGTATAATCCTCGGCTTGCAGCGCCAGCCCGCTACAACATCGTGGGTGGTGGTGGCATCGTTGCTCTTCGTACTCACGCACCTGAGCTTTGTCACGCTGCGTGGCTGGAGGCGTAATGGAGGTATTCGCTACCGCTTCGTGCTAACGCACATAGGCCTACTCCTTGCGCTTGGTGCTGGCTTCTGGGGCGCTCCCGACCGTGAACAGATGCGCATTGCCGTATCTGCCGAGGCGACAAACGAGGCATACACGATGGAGGGTGAGATTAGGGCACTACCCTACGACATAAGCCTTAGCAGCGCGCGCACCGAACTTAGCGACAGCGGCGTGCCGACGCTCTACGAGGCGACGATAAGAGTCGAGGACGAGGAGCAGGTGCTGAGGGTTAACCACCCTTACGACCGCACGCTGAGCGAGAAGATTTACCTCATTAGCATCAGCAATATGGTTGATGGTGAGCAATATGCGGTGTTGGAGATCGTGCACGAGCCGTGGCAGTGGCTATCGGCAACGGGTATCGTGATGCTTATCGTTGGTGCGATATTAATGTTCCTACGCGGAGCACAACAGAGGAGGGCATAAGGTATGGTATTGGGTTGGAACATATTTCCTATGATGGCTGGTGCGGCGGCGGTGCTTGCTGCGGCAGGAGCCACACTTGCGGCGCTGCGCAAGGAGCGTAGCACAGCGGCCATACTCCTCACCACGGCAGCAATAGGCGTTATGGCGGCCTTCATCGCCTTGCTGTGGCACTCACTCGAGCGACCACCGCTACGCACTATGGGCGAGACGAGGTTGTGGTACTCGCTATTCCTGCTAATTTCGGGTCTTTTTACATATGCCCGTTGGCGCTACCGCTGGATAATGCCATTCTCGACGCTGCTTGCTACCGTATTCATTATCATCAACATAGCCAAGCCCGAGATTCACGACCAGAGCCTTATGCCGGCGTTGCAGAGTGCGTGGTTCGTGCCTCACGTCTCGGTATATATGTTCTCCTACGCGCTGCTGGGCTGCGCTACGCTGCTCGCCATTGCGGCACTGGTGAGGCGTGAGCTGAACCTCGATATCGCCATCGAGAAGCTCCTCTACGGCGGCATCGCCTTCCTCTCGATAGGTATGCTTACGGGAGCCCTCTGGGCCAAGGATGCGTGGGGTGCCTACTGGAGCTGGGACGCCAAGGAGGCGTGGGCGGCGGCTACCTGGAGCCTCTACCTCATCGCGCTGCACAACGCCCCTGGTGTGATGCCAAGTCGTGACCGCAGGTGGTTCTATGGCGTCATCATCGTCGGTTTCCTCGCGTTGCAGATGTGTTGGTATGGCGTCAACTACCTCCCTTCGGCTGCTGACAGTGTACACACCTACACCCAGCAGTAATGTATCGAAAACAACTATAATAACAATTATAACAGCCTAAAACTTAGAGTTATGAAAAGAGTAAAACAACTACTTCTTGTGGTACTGCTTCTCGCCGTGGTTGGCGTGGTGGTGTACCGTGTTATGCTCGCTGCACCTGACAAGGCGCTCGCAACCGAGGCTCGCGTAGCAGCCATCCTCGAGGAGGGTGGATGCCTTAGCTGCCATATTGCTGATGCTGAGCTACCTTTCTATGCCAACATCCCCGTTGCTGGCGCGTTGGTGAAGAAGGATATCGAGGAGGGCTATCGTGCCTTCGACATTGCACCTCTTATGGAGGCCCTCGCTAACGGCACTGCGCCTCATCCCGTAGATGTGGCTAAGGTTGAGCGCGTGGCACTCAACAAGAGTATGCCTGAGGCTAAATACTACCTTATGCACTGGGGTAGCCAGATGACCAACGCCAAGGCCGACATCGTAGCACAGTGGGCCCGCGACTTCCGTGCGGCATACTACGCCGATGGTCTTGAGGGTGAGCGCGCTGGCGAGCCTATCCGCCCTATCCTCCCAGCTGAGAACATCGATATGGCAAAGGCTAAGCTCGGCTTCAAGCTCTTCCACGATGGTCGCCTCTCGATAGACAACAGCGTATCGTGCGCATCGTGCCACAAGCTCACGACAGGTGGCGTGGACAACCATCAGTACTCACACGGCGTGCAGGATCAGCTTGGTGGCGTGAATGCACCTACCGTATATAACGCTGTTTACAACTTCGTTCAGTTCTGGGATGGTCGTGCAAGAACCCTCGCAGAGCAGGCTGCAGGTCCTCCACTCAACCCAGTGGAGATGGCATCGACATCGTTCGACGAGATCATCGCTAAGCTCACACTCGACAAGGCCCTCACCGCCGAGTTCGAGTCGATCTACCCTGAGGGTATCACCGAGGCTACCATCACCAACGCTATCGAGGAGTTCGAGCGCACACTCGTGACACCTAACTCGGCATTCGACAAGTGGCTTATGGGTGACGACAACGCCCTTACGGCTCAGGAGCTTCGTGGCTACGAGCTCTTCAAGGAGAATAGCTGCGCTACCTGCCACATCGGCGCTAACCTTGGTGGCGAGACATACGAGCTTATGGGCCTTCGTCGCCACTACTTCGAGGAGCGTGGCTTGGAGCTCACCGAGGAGGACAACGGTCGCTACAAGCAGACTCAGGAGGAGCGTGACCGCCACCGCTTCAAAGTGCCAGGCTTGCGTAACCTCGAGCTCACTTGGCCATACTACCACGACGGTACTCGCGCAACAATGGAGGAGGCCGTACGCGATATGGCGCTCTACCAGTGCGACACCAAGCTCAGCGAGGGCGAGATCAACGACATCGTTGCCTTCTTGCGCACGCTCACTGGCGAGTTCCAGGGTAAGAAGCTCACCAATCCGTATGAGTACGGCGTAGTGATTGACCACGACGACGAGCATCACGATTAGTGGCTTGCGAAAATATGGATGGCTGTCCTTCGGGGCAGCCATTTTTTATTGTGCATAATGGTCAGTGCTGGGTCGGAGTAGGGAGGAAAATGCTATGGTTACGGGTGCATCGTAGAAAATAGTGGGAATTTGCAACAGCAATACGCGCAACTCGCTGTGTTAGTGCACATTAAACAATCTTTTCAGCAGGTGGAAAGTAGTGCCATCATAACTTGCTGATTATCAACACTTTGAAAAACCTACATTTTTAGCATTTTCAACTCATTGATTTTCAGGTTGTTTAGTGGCGCATCGCTGAAAAATTTGAATGTAAAATTTTTGGTCAGGGCGCGTTTTATGCCTAATTTTGCATTAACGAAATCCACGGATGGCGGTGCAAAAAGCGAGTGCGAGGCGAAAGAGCAAAGAGCGAGTGCGAGTGCGAGTGCGAGGCAAAGAGCAAACGATATAACAAGAGATAATAAATAAGTACAAACCTAACAACTACGACTATGAGAAAGTTATCACTAATTATTGCGATGGCGCTCGCGGTGGCGGCGTGTCATAACCCCTTTGGCGACTACAAGCATCTGGCCGATGTGCCGGGCGTGGACCCTGGCAAGGGCAACAACTACAACAGCTACACGACATATCAGGGTGCACTACTGCCCGACCCTGAGTTCGATGATCGTGAGGATATGGTTAAGCTGCTAAACCTCATCGGACAGCAGAAGAGCCAGATCGACGACAACCTCTTCGTAGCACGACTCGTCGAGCGCGTATTTAGCTGCGACGAGCGCTTTATGTACATCCACGAGAAGGACGGCAGCGAGCCCGACCGCTGGTCCGACGCTGGCAGCTGGGTTGGTGGCCGTATGCTTTACGATATGTCGATGTCCGAGGACAACACCTTCGTGCAGACACGCGAGCCCGCCTGCGGAGCGTGGGACGAGGCGCACGGCTACCTCTACAATCAGGGCATCAAGGGTACCTACTACAATGGCGTGTGGGAGTACGATGCCGACACCAACACCCTCTACACCAGCGAGGATGGTAAATATGTCGCTGAGGTGCTCTACTTCGATGGCGAGTATGCCGTGCTTCTTGGCTTTGTCTACCCTATGTCGCTCTACAATGGCTCTGAGTATCGTCGTGAGACGCCTATGGAGCTCTACGGCTTCAAGTTCTACGACAACAAGGATGAGTACCTCGAGGGCTACATCACCCCAGAGGAGTACAACGCCCTCATTGAGGAGTACACCAGGGAGAACCTGATGTTCGAGGATTGGCTGCTGCCACAACAGCATAGAGGACAGATGCGCGAGTGCATCGAGCTCCTCGGCAAGCAGCAGGCCCAGGATATCGATGACGAGGCCTTCGTGCGTCAGCTCACCACAAAACGCCTCAACTGCGAGGAGCGCTTCGTGGTATGGCCCGACGATACAGAATGGGGCTGGGGCCAATGCACCTCCCTCGACGAGTTGGGCTATCTCCAGTGGATAGGCGATATGGTTGGTGCAGAGGATGGCAGCTTCTATACCCGCACCGCAATATACCACTACCACGACTACTACGACCATCTTCAGGCCGAGGGTATCTACGGCTACTACGAGAGCGGTATGTGGAGCTACGACGCGGAGAGCAACACCCTCATCACCGAGGTTAGAGGACATCGCTACGAGGCTAAGGTGTGCTACTACGACAGCGCAAAGGGCGATATGGTACTTCGCGGTAGCGTAGGCTTCAACTACCACGCTGACACCGAGCAGGAGATGCTGCGCTGCAAGTTCTACGACGATACCGAGGGCTTCCTCGATGGCTACTACACACGCGACGAGCTGAGCAATATTTTGCAGGCACTGCCAGCAGTTGAGTAGTCATACATTATCGGATTTGGGTTAATAAGTATGGGGTCGTCCTTTGTGGACGACCCCGTATTTTGTTTGTTCATAAAATTAGCGCAACGCCAAAGCAGCCAAATTAGACAGCTTACTTTTGTGTGCCAAGAACTCCGCGCAAATTCCTCGCCCAAGTCCCCTGCGCACGCAACACCTGCTCGATAATATCGCGCACAGCACCACGACCACCCTCATACTCAGAGACATAGCGCGAGGCCTCGATGACCTCCATAGCAGCATCGGAGGGGCAGACGGGGATGCCGACAAGGCTCATACACTCGAGGTCGGGGATGTCGTCGCCCATATAAATCATCCTATCGGGGTGGAGGCCATAGTCGACGATGAACTCCTGCATCGCTGCGGTCTTATCCATACAGTCGAGGTAGTAGCGCGTCACGCCCAGCAGCTTGAGCCTATTCTCGAGCATCGCACCACGACCACCCGAAATGACACATATCTTCAGGCCCTCGCGCAGCGCATATGCCATCGCGTAGCCATCCTTGGCGTAGTAGCGGCGGATGAAGTCGCCGTCGGTGGTGGGGATAATGCCGCCATCGGTCATCACGCCGTCGACATCGAGCACGATAGCCTCAACAAGTGCTATATCCTCTTTGAAGTTTCCCATATACTCTTAGTTATATAATTGTAAATCTTTGACTTAAGTTCATCACCCTTAATCATCTCGATATGCTTGCGGATGACCTCCACATCGTCCCTCGACGCTGGTCCTGTCTGCACCGCAAGGGGATCGTTCACCGATACGGCCTTCTTTGCCGTCTCCAAAATCAGCGGCTTGAGGATATCGAACGCAAGGCCCTCACGCTCGACAATATCTGCACCAATGGCGTAGAGGTGGTTAACGAAGTTATTGACGAAGACACCCGCAAGGTGTATCTCCCTCCTTCGGCGCGAGTCGGCATACTCCACACGCGAGGTTATCGTTGCGGCGAGGTTCATAAGCCTCTCACGCGTAGTCTCATTGTCGGCCTCAACGAAGATAGGCACATCGCTAAGCGAGATGGTGCGCCCCTTCGTGAAGCTCTGCAAGGGGTAGAAGATGCCCCTGCCGCTGCTCGTAGGCAGTGCATCGATAGGCACGCTGCCCGCCGTATGCACCAGAAGTGCACCCTTAGGCACTTGCAGCGACTCGGCAACAGTACGCACTGAGCGGTCGCTGACCGATATTATATATATGTCGGCCTGGGCAAGCTCCTCAGGGTCTGCCACCCAGCTACAACCGCCCACCTTGGCCACGGCCATACCACGCTCGCTGTTGCGTGCCAGCACCTGCACAAGTTCCACGCCATCGGCCTTACCCATAGCCCTTGCAAAGGCCTCAGCAACATTGCCCGAACCGACGATCACGACCCTCGTAGGCGCCTTACCACTCTGCGTTGTCACCCTGATACGACGGCGGTCGATGCGCTCATAGCGGTGGCAGTACTGCCATACGGCACACAACTCGCAGCCGACGAGGATGATGTTCCACGACACCTGCAACCATATGATAAAGAGCGGAATAGCGGCCAAACTACCGTATATGATGTTATACGATGTCATCATATGCTGGAAGTAGACATATCCCTTCATCCACACCGATAGTGACACGCCAGCGATGATGCCGGCATACAGAGCATTGCGCCACTCGACACGCGTGTAGGGCAGGTATTTATACATCAGCGTCGAGGCCAGCGCCACCAGCGCCATCGAGATAATGCTACCCACCACATCGTTGACCTCGGCACCGAGGCCCGCCATAGCGAGCAGGTCGTAGGCGATGGTCATAGCCGTAAGCAACAGCGTAGGCACGAAGAGGGCGATGATGATATAGGCGATATATCGACGGATGAAACCACGCGACTGCGCCACACCAAAGACACGGTTGAACGAGCCCTCGATGGTGCGAAAGAGCGTGAATATCATCAGCAGCAGCGCCGCAATACCGACGATAGCCACGAAGCCTGGCACTATCTTAGCCGCAGCGCCGTTGGCCGTAGTTATCAGATTATCAAGCATTATGTTCCACTCCTGCGGCACGCTGGCATATATCAGCGTCACGCACTTATCCACGAAGCCCACACGACCCAAGATGAGCAGCACGAGCGTCAGTATAGGCACCAGGGCCAGCAGCGTGTAGAGCGTCAGCGCAGCGCTGTCGACCATCGTGCGGTGCATATTTACGCCACGCAGCGTGTAGTATATGAGGCGGTAGCCTCTGCGCAGATGGCTATGCTCCGCAGCGTCGACACGCAGGAGGTTGTAGTGCAGGAGCTGCTCTATGCGTCGCAACAATTTCTTTATCATATATCTCTATCTCACTGATTATGAAAGCAGTTTAAGGCTATTTAAGGTGCACGACCCAATTTTCGCCACCTATCGTCGTGATGGCCATAAGGCGCTCAGCACCAGCACGCATACCCGTAGCCTTGCGCACAGCATCTACCGATAGCTGCGTGTCGCGCTTGAGAATCTCGACGCCCACGCCCTTAAATTCGCGCTTTAGCTCCTTGGGTCGGTAGCGCTCGATGCGCTCAATCTCGAAAATCTTGGCAGGGAGGCTCTCCGCAGGAGGCTCCGCCGCAAAGCCGTAGCCATTGTTACTCCATATCGCGACGCCCTCGCCCAGCGCCGCCACAGCAACACGACCCTTCTGCACCGCAACATCGGGGACAACAAGGTAGTGCCACGCATCAGGCTCAAAGGGCTCTGTCGTAGGTCGTTGCGCCATATCCTCCGCAGCAAAGAGCCACTCGCCCTCGCCAATGACGGCGATGCGCAGCGCCTGTCGCTCAGCACCCGTATAGATGTTTAGCTCCTTGCACTCGCCACCCATCGACACCACCTCAACCTCGGCATCGTCGAAGAGGCGAAAGGCCTCGTCCACATCGAAGAGCGGCGATAGCTTGATAGCCACGCGCGTTGCTATGCTCCTCAGGCGGGGCATCATATCGAGGACATTGGGCGAGCAGTCCTCCATACGCACCATCTTCTTACCCTCAACCGAGCGGCGGTCAGGGTCGATGAATACCCAGTCGAAGTGCTCCGTCGTGGTGGCAACAAAATCCTCGGACGAGGCGGTGACAACCTCGACATTCGTGATACCGAGCAGCGAGAGGTTATATCGCACAACCTCGGCAAGCACCTCGTCCCTCTCTATGGCCACCACACGGCCAAACCTCTGCGCCGCAGCGATGACATCGACGCCAAGGCCGCAGCTAAGGTCGAGCAGACTACCACCCGCAATATGCTTACGCTCAGCACTCTCGAGACTCGAGGACTGCTCGAAGGCACGAGGTGGTATTATGCAGCGTGCCTCGTAGAGGTGTGGCAGCTTGCGGCGTGCCCTTTGCAGGTACTTGACCTGCGTAGCCACAAGTTGTGCGTGCGGCACACGCCTATCCAGCGCCACAGCCGCAGGGTCACGCTCGAGGCTGGCCTCAATGGCCGCACGAAGAGCCTCGCTACGAAGCAAGGCTACATCCTCTAAGGTCATCATTATCTAAGTTTTGTGTTCGTACTCGGACATTCCCGCTATGCCAATGGGCGTATGCGCACCTCAGTGATGCCCTCGAGCATCTTGGCAAGTGCCTCCACATCGGTAGGCTCGTCGACCTGACCATAGTGGTAGGGGTAGTAAATCTTTGGCTGCAAGGCCTTGACCGCCGCAACGGCCTGCTCTGGGGTCATAGTATATGGCTGGTTGACGCACACGAAGGCGATGTCGATATCCTTGAGTGCCGCCTGCTCAGCCGTAGGCTCGGTGTCGCCCGAAATGTAGATGCGCACCGCATCGCCCAAGGTCACCACATAGCCACAATCCTCCCTCTCCTTAGGGTGGAACTGCAGCTGGTGCTCCGAGGTGTTGTACGCCGCCACCGCCTCAACGCGTATATCGGCATAAGGCTCAGCCACAGCGCCAGGTAGCATCGTATAGCAGTCTCCCGCAAAGCCCTCGGCAGAGGTCTTATCCAAGAGGATGTGACACGCCTCCTTCTGCACCGCCTCGATGGCTGCCATATCGAAGTGGTCGTAGTGCGAGTGGGTAACGAGAATCATATCGGCTTTAGGCAGCTTGTCGTACTCGGCATTGCCCATCACGGGGTCGACATATATCCTACGGCCCTCGTACTCGATGGCGATAGAGGCGTGGGCATAGAAGCTAAGTTTGAGGCTCTTGCCGTTTATCTGGAGTTCATCGGTTGGGTATGTGGGTGCGTCGGCACCACCAAAAAGTCGCTTGAAGAATGACATATCCGTTGATGTTATAGGTTGTTAATAAACTCGGTTATCTCCGCCACAAGGCCCTCAGTAAGAGGGAGTGTCGGGTTGGTATATACGCTTACGAGCTGCTCCACACGGTCGCTATTGGCGGCATCTTTGAGCGTGTGGCACATACTCTCGAAGCTGGTGTGTCGTGCCGTCGTAGAGGCAGCAAGGAGAGCCTCGCCATTATCTACCGACACCTGAATATCCCTACCTCCCGTGATGATAAGCACGGGCTTCGAGCAGCGCGCTATCGCCGCACAGGGGTCGCACGCCATAGAGCTGATAAGGAAGGGCTGCACCATAGGGTGGAACAATGAAATCAGCTCCTTAGGGACTCGCTCAGCTGCAACAAGTTCACCGCCCTTGAGCGAGCGTATGATGCGTTCAGCCTGCACCATAAGTCCCATATGCGAGGGCACGAGTTGGGCCGAAAGCTGCGTCATAAGTATCCTATCCATCGCATAGCCAGGGGCGCAGAGCAGCACCACGCCATCGACATCGGCCAAGCCTCGCGACACAACCTCGAGGGCGATGCTACCACCCTCGCTATGACCAGCGATGATAACCTTGCCATACCCCGCCTCACGCAACCACGCAACGCAGCGCGCTGCATCCTCGACATAGTCGTCAAAAAGGAGGTGCGGAATCTCCTCGGCAGGCAAATAGCTCGCCCCCACCGCACGCTTATCGTAGCGCAGCACCGCAAAGCCCTCGTTCACAAGGCCATCGGCGAGCATCTTATAGCAGTATGTATTGAGGTTAAGGCCCGAGTTACCGTTCCTATCCGTAGGTCCCGAGCCCGCAACGACAAGCACGGCGGTATCGCTACCGGCCTCCGTGTCGGCAAGCGTAGCACCGATATTACCCCAATCGCAGGGTATCACCACCTCGCGCTCAGCGGCGTAGAGCATTGTAGTCATAAGGCACATAGCCGATATAAGGGTTGTTAAAATTCTCATTGTAAAGCAATTATGTAGTTAATCGTTATCCGTAATATCAATATCCACATCGGCAAAGGCATCGCTCACCACGGTGCGCAGGTGCTTTCTGTCGAGGTGGGTATATACCTCCGTCGTCGAGATACTCTCGTGTCCGAGGAGCTCCTGCACCTGACGAATATTGGCACCGCCCTCGAGCATATGCGTAGCATAGGAGTGGCGCAGCGTGTGGGGGCTGATGGGCTTGTCGATGCCGGCGAGGAGGGCAGCCTGCTTGATGATGTTGAATACCATCACACGCGTGAGCTTCTCACCACGGTTATTGAGGAAGAGCGTAGCATCCGAGGCACGCTTGGGGCGGCGCAGCTCCATATATAGCTGAATCTTATCGCGCGCAACAGCACCTATGGGCACGATGCGCTGCTTGTCGCCCTTGCCGATGACACGGATATATCCCTCGCCGAAGAAGAGGTCGCCGATGCGCAGCGACACCAGCTCCGAGACGCGTAGGCCCGTCGAGTAGAGCACCTCGACAATGGCGCTATCCCTGCACCCCTTGACCGACGACATATCGAAGGTAGCGAGCATAGCATCTATCTCCGCAAGGCTCAGCACATCGGGCAGCACCCTCTCAGCCTTGGGCGGGTCGACGCTCTCGGTCGGAAGCTGCTCAATCTTGTAACTCAGGAGCAGGAAGTTAAAGAAGCTCTTGATGCCGCTCAGCGAGCGTGCCTGCGACGCGCCACTGCGCCCCTTATCGAAGAGGCGCGCCATAAAGCGCTCGATCATAAAGCTCTCGACCTGGTCGTAGGCCACATCGAAGGTGCGGAGCACGAAGTGCATAAACTCGTCTATATCACGCAGATATGCCTCCACGGTATTCTCCGAAAGGCGCTTCTCGCTCTTGATATAGCGACTATACTCCACCCTTATCTTTTGCCACTTTTTCGCATTATCGGCCATACACTCCTACTCTTTTGCGCCTCAACGACGCACCAACCACAACCACGCCCCGATATAATCTAAGGTCTCAAGTGGTGGTAGTTTACCTCTTTTTTATTATCTTTGTGGTAAAGATACGAAAATTATTTTACATAATAATAAAACCCCATAAAAAACTATATCCGTGAACAACTATATTGAGCTAACGATTAAGTGCAGCGATGGCGAGATGGCCGATGTGGTGACGGCGTTCCTTGCCGACTACCCCTTCGAGACCTTCGACACCGAGGAGCAGGGCGACGCCACCCTACTGCGTGCCTACATCCTCGAGGAGGCGTGGGGCGCCTGCTGCGACGAGGCACTGCAAACTGTTGCCGACTACGGCGAGGTGGTGAGCCAGAAGAGCATAGAGTCGCAGAATTGGAACGCTGCGTGGGAGAGCGAGAGCTTCAAGCCCGTATATGTCGACGATAAGTTCCTTATACGCGCACCGCACCACGATGCCCCTGAGGAGGGTGTCGTTGATATCATCGTGGCACCGCAGATGTCCTTCGGCTCGGGTCATCACCAGACCACGCGTATGATGTGCCGCCTCATAGGTGCTATGGGCGCTCAGGCGCGTGTGCTCGATGTGGGATGTGGTACGGGCGTGCTCTCCATAGCGGCCATAAAGTGCGGCGCTGAGAGCGTAACGGCGGTAGACATCGACCCCTGGTCGACAGAGAGTGCGCGTGTGGCGGCGGAGCTCAACGGCATCGAGGCGCAGATGGAGATTCTCCTCGGTACGGTGGAGTGCGTCGAGGGTCGCAGCTACGATATGGTTGTGGCCAACATCAACCGCAACATCATCCTCGGTGACATCGAGCGCTATGCGGCGGTGCTAAGTAGTGGTGGCAAGTTGCTCCTTAGTGGCTTCCTCGGTGAGGATGTGGAGGCCATACGCGAGGCGGCAACAGCACTCGGTTTCGAGTGCACAGGCATCGAGGCAGAGGATGACTGGCGTGCCCTGGCATTTACGAAGCATTAGCACGATAAGTAGCAGTATATAAGCATATTAACACAACTAAATATGATAATACTTCCTTCGGCATACTTCGGCTCAGTGGAGTATTGGGCGGAGCTTGTGCAGGGTGGCGACGAGGTCGTCATCGACATTGGCGAGAACTATGTTAAGCGTTCGGAGCGCAACCGCACCGAGATTATGACCTCTGGCGGCATTATGCAGCTTTCGGTGCAGCTTGCCCACGCCAACAGACCCCGCCAGCCGATGCGCACGATGCGTGTCGACTACTCGAAGCGCTGGCAGCACCAGCACCTCGTAGCCATAGAGTCGGCATACCGCTCCTCGCCCTACTACGACTACTACGGCGAGCGCTTCACGCACCTCTTCGCTGAGCATTGGCACAAACTCGTTGACCTCAATATGGCCACGCTCAAGGAGATATGTGCGGTGCTGCGCATCGCTGTGCCCCGCATCTCGGAGGAGTATATCGTAGCCTCGGCAGAGGATATCGACCTGCGTGACAAGGGCCGCACCTCGCACTTCGAGGCTGAGCCATATGTTCAGGTCTTTAGCGATAGGCTACCCTTTGCGCCCAACCTCTCGATTTTCGACCTTATTATGTGCGAAGGCCCCGAGGCCATCAATATCCTAAGGCGTGCAAAGCTGAGGGTGTAGCATCGAATAAGAGACATACGACAAAGGGTCGAACATAAAGCAAGAAAAATCCTGCCTCACTCGTACGATACGCTGAGGCAGGATTCTCTCTTTAGCGCGAGCTATGCGCCGACCATACTAATAGCTCTCGCCCTCGTTTATCTCCTCGGTTGTGAGTGAGTTGCGATCCATCTGTCGCCAGAAGTAGGCAATGTAGGCCACAACAAAGGGGATGATGAGCGACACCACAGCCATCGTGCGGAGCGTAAACTCGCTCGACGAGCTATTGGCAATCGTTAGCGACGACGCAAGGTCGGCAGTAGATGGGTAGTAAGCCGTGTTGTTATAGCCCACAATAAGGAAGAGGGCCATTACGGCGAGTACTGTGCCTGGCGCTGAGAGCCATATGCCTCGCGTAAACTCGCTCTTGAGGAGCGTAAACACCACACCCAGGACAAGCAACACTGCTCCGACAAGCAGCATAGTGAGCACCGCAGGCATAGCCAACAAATTAGCGAAATATTTGCCCTTCTCCATATACACCTCACCCGCAGCATCCACTGCAAAACCCTCCATAGTTATGAGGTGGTAGCACACCACAAGGAACATCACAAGGAAGAGCGCGAAGAATATGGCCAGGTAGCGGCGCAGGCTCTTAGCAAGGCTCTCACTCGCAATGTTATTAATCAGGTAGAGAGCACCGAGCGAGGTTGTGAGAAAGAGCACCATAAGGCCGAACTCCACATTGAAGGCATTAGTCACAGCCTCCAAGCCGTGCCACTCGTTAGCCCAACGGCTAATTACGGGAGCAGCGATATGGCCAACGGCACTCTTATCGACATAGAATGCCGAACCGGTGAAAAAGGTTCCCACAGCGGTGCCAATAAGCAGTGGCGCAAGGCAGCCGTTAAGGGTCAGGAAGATACGGAAGGTACGCGTGCCGAGGAGGTTGCCAGCCTTGCGCTGGAACTCATACGACACAGCCTGAAGCACAAAGGTGATAAGAATGAGCACCCACACCCAATATGCACCGCCAAAGCTGGTGCTATAAAATAGCGGGAACGATGCAAAAAAGGCACCACCAAAGGTGACAAGCGTGGTAAAGGTCAACTCCCACTTACGACCCGTAGAGTTGACAATAAGCTGCCTCTCCTCCTCGCTCTTACCCGCAAGGAAGATGAGCAAGTTGCCGCCCTGCACAAAGAGCAGGAAAACCAACAAGCCGCCCAAGAGGGCTATCAGCAGCCACCAGTAGTGCTGCAAAAATTCGTAGGTTATCATAATGGCTAAGGTTTATTCGTTTTCGGTTTTAGGACCCTCGTTGATAGCCTTAAACATAATGCGTAGTTCGATAACGAGGAACAGAGTAAAGATAGCAACAAAGAGCCAGAAGGTGGTCTGCACCGCCGCCACACTGACACTCGACACCGCCGCCTTGACAGGCAACAAGCCGTCGATAACCCACGGCTGGCGACCTACCTCGGCCACAATCCAACCTGCCTGGCCAGCGATGTAGACAAGCGGGATGGCCAACAGCGCCGCCCACAGCAGTGGACGCATACCCTCAAGGCGACCCTTACGCTCAGCCCACAACACCACAACCATAAACAGAAGGAGTAGACCTCCAATACCCACCATCACGCGGAAGGCCCAATAGACAAGGCCCACGGGTGGCACAAGCTCCTCCTTAGAGTCGATATAGCCATAGCCAAAGTACTCGACATTCTCATCGAGCAGCGCGCGTGCCTCTGCCGCAGCAGCAGGGTCGCTCTCCCTCAGTGCACGGTAATCGCTAAAGGCCTTGAGGGCGATATCGCCACGCTCCATCTTCTCCTCTGCTGAGAGGTGGCGCTCACCATCAGGCGTGGTATAGCCCTCCAAAATATTATTAATACCTGGCACATAGCCGTCGATATCGTGCGTAGCGAGGATAGAGAGCACTCCTGGAACCTCGACACCTGGCACTATCGAGAAACCTGCTCGCGTGCCACCATCCTCGAGGCCCTCGGCAGCAGCCAGCTTCATAGGCTGATACTTAGCCACTTGAACACCCGAGCTATCACCGCTGAGCATAACGGCAAAGGTGCCGATAATACCCACGATAGCCGCCACACGGATGCTCGACAAAGCAAAGCGTCGTTCGCGTCCCTTGAGCAGATACCAGCAGCTGATGCCGATGACAAAGATAGCACCCGTCATCCAGCCACTAAACACCGAGTGGAAGAACTTTGACACGGCAACAGGGTTGAGCACCAACGCCCAGAAGTCGACCATCTCGTGACGCACCGTATCGGGATTAAACTCCATACCCACAGGGTTTTGCATCCACGAATTGGCCACCAAGATCCATACTGCCGAGATGGCAGCACCTATGCCTGTAAGCCAAGTGGAGGCCAGATGAAAGCGCTTGGACACCTTCTCCCAGCCGAAGAACATAACGGCGAAGAATGTGGCCTCGATAAAGAATGCGAAGATACCCTCGATGGCCAGTGGCGCACCGAATATATCGCCCACAAACCACGAGTAGTTACTCCAGTTGGTGCCGAACTCAAACTCAAGGATTATACCCGTGGCGATGCCTACTGTGAAGTTGATAGCAAAGAGCTTCATCCAGAACTTTGTTGTCCTCTTCCAGAACTCGTCGCCCGTAGCAACATATACGCTCTCCATCGTTGCCATAACGACTGCCAAACCGAGGGTTAGCGGCACGAAGAGCCAATGGTAAGCGGCCGTAAGCGCAAACTGCAACCTCGACCAATCGACTAATGCGGTCTCTACCATAGTAATTGAGGTTTTTAATTATAGGGAAGTTTATTTTAGGGTTTGCTCAATAAGTTGATCACCGATGTAGCTACTTCGCTCGTCGTCGCTCTTACCAGCCAGCACAGGCTCAAAGAAGAAGGCTCTGAGCAGTGCGAAGAGGATAATCACCTTTAGCAGTATCAACAGCCATAGCTGACGCCCCCAGGTCATCGCCCTAAAGCCATCGACATAGAAGTTCCAAACGGCAATAATTCTTTTTTTCATATTTACATACTAACTAATCTCGGGACAAAAATACACAAATTATTCACATAAACAAATTAAAAACTATGTCAAGGTACATAAAATAGCAATTAAAATAGCAATTTATATTTATTACATCGCAAAATTGAGACAGCAACGCGCCTACTCATAGGAGCGAACACACGAGCGAACACAAAAAAAAGAGGCCGCCAAACACTCGTTTGACAGCCCCTGTGATATAGGGGGGGGTAAGGCTTAGATGATCTCTCTACAACTTGCTGCCGCAGACGATTTCAACCTTGTCGCTCAGCGAGTTAACCGTATCGCGCGCCTCGATGACGGCCTTGCCGTTGATGATGACCGAGTCGGCACGGAAGTGGCCCGCAGCGATGCGCTCTACACGCGCAGTGTCGCCATTGACAAGGAGAAGGAGACCCTCTGCCGAGCTATACACATCAATCTGTTGCAGCGTATCGCGTCGCTCACGCCAGCTGCGGTCGGCGATATGGAGCGTATTGGCGCGCGCGTTCCACTTAGCACGGTAGAGGTAGTAGGCATCCTTATGGCTGCGGTGGTCGTAGCCCACAAGGCCCGACTGATTGAGAGCATAGGCACGACGCGATGAGGCGTAGTCGTACATATTATCGAGCCACACGCCCCAGAAGTTACCCATCGAGTCGATGATAGCCGAGTAGCCCTCGTGCATATATGTCTGGCGGCGCTCAGGGATATGTTTCGCACCACGCTCAGCACGCTCAACCCTATCGGTGGCGTGCTCCGCGACGCCCTCCTCGCCATAGCATACACCATAGCGAAGTGTCGCAAACTGCTTATTACCAGCGAGCTGACGGCACCACACACCTACATCCTCGACACGACCCTTGTAGAGTCCCACATCCTGACGCAGCACGATGAGGTCGGTAACGAAGTTTATGCCGCCATCGCTATTGCTGCATCCCACCGTAAGGCGTGAGGGGTCGAGCTTATGCGCCAAGGTGTTGAGCTCCTTGACATAATCTACGACATCGTCGCCCCTCTGCCACACGAGGCTAAAGAGTCCCCACATAACAATCGAGGGGTGGTTGTAGTTCTGCGCCACAATCTCCTCGAGCTGCGCCTTGCCGTTGCTGCGGAAGGCGTCGTGAGGGTAGTAGCATATGTCGGAAAAGGCCAGCGGCGAGCGTGTGAAGGGCATATCGACCCAGGCGAGTACGCCCTCGCTATCGCACATATCGTAGAGCAACGGCATATGAGGACCCGACATCGAGCGCACGGCATTAGCACCCAAGTCGCACACCGCAGCGAAGTCCTCGACCAGGTTCTCCTCGCTGATTGCCATACCGAGGCCCATACGGTCGTGGGCAAGGTTGACACCACGCACGGCATATGGCTTACCATTGATGCAGAGCTTGTTATCATCGCTAATCGACACCTTGCGGAAGCCCGTAACGACTTCTACCCTATCGGTCATCTTGCCCGCCTCGAGCGTCAGCTCCACGCGGTACATCTGCGGATTTTCGGGTGACCATAGTGCTGGCATTGTGATGTCGTATGGTATCTCAATGGCCCTATCTGACGAGATCTTCGTAGCACGCATATGGCGGTACTGGGCCTCGTAGCCATCGGGGCCCACGATGCGCAGCGCGAGGTTGGCATTGTCGACACCTGGGGTTGAGAGGTAGCACCTCACAACGCCTATCGCCCTATCCTTGTCGACGCTCTCCTGCACCACATATACGCCCTCGGACGAGTGGTGCAGCGGCGAGATGATATGCTTAGGCGTAACCATCAGTTCAACACCACGATAGATGCCTGCCGTAAGGTCCATATCCGACGACAGGGGCAGCACATCGCTGCGCTCGCCACACGATGCCACCACACGGATATAGTTCTCAGCGCCATACTTGACATAGTGCGTAATCTCCATCGTAAATGCCGTAAAACCACCCTTGTGCGAGCCGACATAGCGGCCATTCACGAAGAGCTCAGCGACGCTCTGCACACCACCAAAGCGCAGGAAGAGGCGCTTACCCTCCCACTCGGCAGGTATGTTAAGCGTACGGATATAGTTTGCTGCCGAGGCTACATAGCCATAGCTGCCGAGTGTCGTTTGCCAGCTATGGGGCAGCGTGACATAGTCGGCGTTGGCACCATCGAGCTCCGAGGTGTAGTAAAAGCGCCAGCCGTCGTTGATGTCGTAGCACTGGCGTGTAGGCTCCACCGCACGACTCGTGGTGAGAGCCAGCAAAAGAGAGCATAGTATCGAGAGTAGAATTCTGTATTGCATAGCAGTTTTATATTTTCTTGGCGCAAATATACACATAAACCAAAAATTATTCGTATCTTCGTGCGAAATAATGCCCTTCGGGAATCAACATTTCACCGCAGGGCGGCACTCCGTCAAACGCGTACAAAAACCTAAAGAGTTATGATTATAGACATCATCATTGCGATCATCGCCCTTCTGGCCATCGTAACAGGCTGGCGCAAGGGCTTCATCACCCAGCTCCTACAGCTCGTGGGCCTATATATCGCCATCCTCGCTGCACCAGAACTTGCCGAGGAGGTGGGCCCCATCTTCACCACCGACCCGGGCCTTGCATATCTCGTGGGCTTTGGCGTGGTTGTCCTCGGCGCTATGGTGCTCATATGGATTGTGGCGCCACTCTTCCGCAAGCTCCTCTTCTTCGAGGCGCTGCGCACCTTCGACTCGCTGCTCGGAACGGCACTTGCCATCGTCGCCACCACCGTTGTGGTATCGGTAGCCTGCTCGCTCATCAGCACCGCCAACATCGGCGATATGCGTCCCGACAAGGTGCTTGAGCTCGGTGCGAATGGTCTTTCGGCCGATATGATTGAGGACTATGCCGAGCGTCTCGAGCGACGCGATGCAGAGGTTAGGGAGTACTTCGAACCAAAATATATCGACTACGCCGTACTCGACGAGTCGATACTCTTCAACGAACTTGCCGCACTCGGCAACATCATATGCCCCGAACTTAGGGACATCGAGGAGGATGTTATGGAGTGGGCCATAAGAGTAAAAACATCATATGCAACAATCAAGTAACGACGCCACAGCACGCATCGAGGGCACGGTGATAAGCTCTACGGGTAGCTGGTACGAGGTGATCACCGAGCACGGCACACTCAGCTGCCGCATACGAGGACGCCTGAGACTCAAGGGTATACGCTCGACAAACCCCGTAGTCGTGGGTGATCGTGTCGTTGTGGAGCCCGATGGTGACAGCAGCGCCATCGTCGAGATTATGCCTCGCCGCAACTATGTCATCCGACGCGCCTCGAACCTATCGAAGGAGTCGCACATCATCGCTGCCAACATCGACCACGCCCTGCTCATCGTGACGCTGCACTCACCCTCTACGCCTCGTGAGTTTGTCGACCGCTTTCTGGTCACCTGCGAGGCATACAAGGTGCCCGTCACCATCGTCATCGGCAAGGCCGACACCCTCGTGGACGAGTATGCCGAGGAGGCTGCGGAGTTCGAGGCGATATATGGCGATGCGGGCTACGACATCATACGCCTAAGCTCTACTACGGGTGAGGGCGTGGAGCAGATACGCCAGATGCTACGCGAAAGAACCACCCTTGTGGCGGGAAATTCGGGCGTCGGCAAGTCGACACTCGTGAGCACCATAGAGCCCACGCTCGACATCCGCACAGGCGAGATTTCGGAGAGCCACCACAAGGGCAAGCACACCACAACATTCTCGACAATGTACCCCATCGAGGGTGGATATATCATCGACACGCCGGGCATCAAGGGCTTCGGCCTCATCGACATCGAGTCACGCGAATTGTGTCGCTACTTCCCTGAGATGATGCGCCTCTCGCCCGACTGCCGCTTCTACAACTGCACCCACACGCACGAGCCTGGCTGTGCCGTGGTCGAGGCCGTTAAGGAGGGTACGGTGGCACTGTCGAGATACGAAAGTTACCTCAAAATATTAGACGAAGATGACAAATATCGCAAGTAGACTACGCACCGAGGAGCATAGCGAGAAGTGGCTCAAGGAGCGCCTCGACTATATGACCAAGTTTATCACCGAGGAGCGTAAGGAGGTGCTGCGCCGCACCGTCGATATGCGCACGCACTATATGCGCATCTTGACCGAGAATATGTTTCACCCGCAGAATGCCAGCGCCATAATGCGCCACTGCGAGGCCTTCGGCGTGCAACAGATTCATACCGTGGAGGATAAGTGTCGCTTCGACCCCAGCGTCAACATCGTACGCGGAACGCAGAAGTGGGTAGATGTCGAGCACCATAGCACCACCGCCGAGGCTCTCGCAGCACTCAAGGCCGAGGGCTATCGCATCGTCGCCACCACGCCGCACCGTTGCAGCGCTACGCCCGAAACCTTCGATGTCACCAAGGGTAAATTCGCCCTCGTCTTCGGTACGGAGCACGCTGGCATCACCGACGAAGTTATCGCTGCGGCGGACGACTTCCTGATGATACCTATGTGCGGTATGGTTGAGAGTCTAAATGTCTCAGCCTCAGCAGCCATACTCATCTATATGCTTACCGAGCGCATACGCCAGACCGTCGAGGGCTGGCAGCTCACCGACGCCGAAAAACTCAAGCTCCTGACGCGCTGGACGATGTCGTCGGTGCGTGACTTCGAGGGCATCCTCCGTCACGCCGAGGAGAGCGGCATCCTAAGCACCGAGGAGTAACACCAATATAAATTTACCCCCACCCGCACATTTATGGTGGGCGGTGAAATAAATGGATGAAATAAATACGGCACCCCCTCTTGTCCGCGAGTACCCGCAAAGATGGGGCAGCACCATAAACCCACGCATTAGTGGAGACATTAGACCCGCGAGGTGCGGGCGAAAATAGGTTAGTTATGATACTACGCAAGCAATTTTTAGAGCATATTGGTCAGACATCGCCATCGCCGATGATGGTGGAGGTCGATAGGGCCGAGGGCGTATTCTTCTACACCCCCGAGGGCAAGCGATACTTCGACCTTGTGGCGGGCGTGTCGGTGAGCAATGTCGGCCACGGAAATAGGGCTGTCGTCGAGGCTGTGCAGAGGCAGGCATCTGATTATATGCACATTATGGTATATGGCGAGCTTGTCGAGAGGCCACAGGTTGAGTATGCACGCCGCATCACGGAGCTGCTCCCCGAGGGCATCGACTGCCTCTACTTCGTCAACTCTGGAGCCGAGGCTGTGGAGGTGGCACTCAAGCTGGCCAAGCGATACACGGGACGCACCGAGCTTATCTCGATGCGCAGGGCCTACCACGGCTCGACACACGGTGCAATGTCGATGATGGGCGCACCCGAGGGCGAGGAGTGGAAGGCGGAGTTCCGCCCGCTACTACCTGATGTTAAGTCCATACGCTTCAACTCATTAGAGGATTTGCAGCAGATAACCACACGCACCGCAGGTGTGCTCTGCGAGGTGGTGCAGGGCGAGGCCGGCGTGCGACTTCCGAACCCCGAGTGGCTGCGTGCCCTGCGTGCGCGATGCACCGAGGTGGGGGCGCTGCTTATCTTCGACGAGATACAGACGGGAATGGGTCGCACGGGCGAGATGTTCGCCTCGGTCAAGTATGGCATCGTGCCCGATGTTGTCTGCCTTGCCAAGGCCTTTGGTGGCGGTATGCCCCTCGGTGGCGTAGCGGCAAATAGAAATATTTTGAACTCATTTACGCATAACCCCTGCCTTGGTCATATCACGACATTTGGCGGTCATCCCGTATGCTGCGCCGCAGGTCTTGCTGCGCTTAACTACCTCGTTGACAACAAGATTGTCGAGAGCGTGGAGGCCAAGGGTGCTAAGTTCGAGGCGCTGGTATCGCAGCACGCCAAGGTGCTGGAGATTCGCCGCTCGGGACTACTCATTGCCGTGGAGCTCGGACGCGCTGAGTACCTCTACCGCCTGATGGAGATATTCAAGGAGGAGGGCATTATGAGCGACTGGTTCCTCTACTGCGACACCGCCTTTCGCATCTCGCCACCACTAACCATCAGCGACGCCGAAATCGAGGAGTGCTGCGCCATCATACACCGTGCACTCGACAGGTTATAGCGCAGCATAAAGCACTAATCACCAACACGATATAGCGAGACAAAAAAGAGAGCGTATGTGCGGCGTGTGAAAGAGAGGGCCTACCCCATAGCGAGAGAGTATGTGCGGTGTGTGAAAGAGAGAGCCTACCCCATAGCGGGGTAGGCTCTTATTTTTGCATTATGGTCCACGCCTACTTTCACATAACGGGGACACGACGCGTAGGGCAACGAGGTGGTTGACATAGGCCTCCTTGCCCTCACCAAAGGCGACAAGCTGCTGCTCATTAAATAGATTCACGAAATACTTTGCGCTGGCAGCGGAGGGCACCACGCTCACCGTCGCAGCATCGTATGTTATGGCCTCAACGCTCTCAAATGCGTCGAATATGGCTTTATCGACCATCATCAAAACATAGGGCACATCCTCCGCCGTTGGCGTAACACGGAATGTAACAGGTGTCTGAGCCCTCTCCAAAATCTCGAACTTAAAGCAGGGCTCATCCTCAGGCTGAGGCTCTACAACGGCATTTTCGCCCTTACGCTGACAGTCCACGCTCAGCAGCAACACGACGCTAAGCACAAGCGCCGCAAATAGTTTTAAGGTTTTCATAGCGGTATGTCTATTTTAGTTTTATCGTTTTTCACTACGAAGCGAATTAAAATAAGTGGACTCCCCAAGAGGTGCTGATAAAATTCCCAGAATTGGAGCGGTTTTAGGCCTGTGTGGGAGAAGATGGCGGAGCATACTTGGCGTATGTGAGCACATCTTCGACGAGCGTAACGACAAAATACCCCAATTCTGTAATTTTATCCTTGCGGGTTTAGTATATTTATACTAACTTTGCCGCGTTGTGCGTATCTGTAAAAGGACAACAAATAAGCAATGTTAGAGAAGTTAGCAAAACAGACAGCGATATATGGCATCAGCACGATAGTGGTCAGGTTTCTGAACTATCTGCTGACACCGTTCTATACCCGCATATTTGACCAGGGCGAGTATGGTATCGTGACGGATATATATGCGCTCATCCCCTTTGCGCTGGTGCTGCTCTCAATGGGTATGGAGTCGAGCTTCTTCCGCTTCACGACAAAGGCTGAGGAGGAGGGTGGCGATGTAGAGGCGGGCAAGAGAAGAGTCTTTGCCTCGACCTGGGGTATGACATCGCTCAATGCGGCGATATTCTTTGTGCTTGTTTGGCTCTTCAACACCCCGATATCGAGGGTTATGGGCGAGGCGTACACACTACATCCGGAGTATGTGACCATCGTGGCGGCCATTGTTATGGTCGATGTCTTTTCGATAATACCATTCTCGAGGCTGCGCGAGCAGGGTCGGGCTATGCATTTTGTGATGCTCAAGGCGCTCAGCGTGCTGCTCAATGTGGGCCTTGCCATAAGCTTCGGCATTGCGGGGCTGTACGACACGGTGTTTGGCGTGGGCTGGGTGCTGGTAGCAAACCTTGTGGCAAGTGTGGTGACCCTTGTTACGCTGCTGCCCTCGACAAATCGTATAGTACCAAGGATTGATTGGGCGCTGATGCGCAGGATATTTGTCTACTCGCTGCCGCTGCTCATAGGTGGCATTGCGGGCACGGCAAATGAGTTTATCGACCGCCAGATGATTAAGTACCTCACGCCAGGTGACTCGGCAGAGGTGATGGCTGAGCTGGGCATCTATGGTGCGATTGTTAAGATTGCGGTGGTGATGACCCTCTTCACGCAGATGTACCGCCTTGCGGCGGAGCCATTCTTCCTGTCGGGATTCAAGAAGGAGGAGTTCAAGGAGGCCAATGCCGCCTCGATGAAGTACTTTGTGATGGCGTCGATGGTCATCTTCCTCGGCATCGTCCTCTTCCGTGATATGTTTGCCCTCATCGTGGGACGCCACTTCCGTGAGGGTGTCGACATACTACCAATAGTGCTGGCATCGAATGTGCTGGCGGGCATCTGGTTCAACCTCTCGTTCTGGTACAAGAGGGAGGAGAAGACAAAATATGCCGCCTACATCACCACCCTTGGCCTTGTGGTTACGGTGGCGCTCAGCTTCGTACTCGTGCCCAAGATGGGATACCGTGGTGCTGCGTGGGTGAGGCTTGCTGCCGAGGCGGCGATGGTGGTGTGGAGCTACACGCTATGCCGCAGGCATTACCCTATCCCCTACGACCTTAAGCGCATAGGCGAATACTTCGCCCTGACGGTGGCAATATACCTCCTATCGGAGTATGCGCTTGGTGGTGTGGGCGAGGTGACGCACCTAATGGCCAACATCGCGCTCTTTGCGGGTGCTGTGGTGTACGCCATCTGGCGCGAGAAGATTGATGTTAAGGCTCTGCTGAGGGCCGCAATAGGTAAGTTTTTGCGATGAAGTTTCGAGATATCATAGGTCACGACGAGCTTAAGGCACGCCTTAGGGCACAGATAAATGCGGGGCGTGTGAGCCACGCACAGCTATTTACGGGCCAGGTGGGATATGGCACCCTGCCCTTGGCATTGGCGTATGTGCAGTACCTCTTCTGCCCCAACCGCACCGAGGAGGACTCGTGTGGCGTGTGCCCCTCGTGTCAGCAGATAGAGGCGCTGGCGCACCCCGACCTGCATATGGTCTTCCCCGTAAACAAGCGCGAAAAGAGGTCTGGCGAAGCGATTACCAGCGATATGTTCATCGACAAGTGGCGCGCGCTATGGCGTGAGAAGGGTGGCATATTTTCCGCCGATGAGTGGTATGCCGAGCTCGACCTTGGCAAGACGATGAAGGGCCTCATATCGGCAAAGGAGTCGGAGGAGATAATTCGTAAGTTGCAGTTCAAGAGCTACTCGTCGGAGTACAAGGCTATGGTCATATGGCTGCCCGAGGCGATGAACCAGGAGGCGGCAAACAAGATACTCAAAATCCTCGAGGAGCCGTGGGATAAGACCCTCTTCATCCTCGTGTCGGAGCACCCTGAGCAGCTGCTCGCCACCATCACCTCGCGTACGCAAGAGGTATCGGTGGGACGCATCGACATACCTACACTCGAGGGCATTGCCCGCAGCGAGGGTAAGGGCGAGGGCGAGGCACGCAATATGGCGCGTCTTGCTGGTGGCTCGATACTCGAGCTTAGGGAGCTTATGCAGGGCGCTACGGAGGAGACGCGTGCGCAGAGCTTCGAGCTCTTTGTGCGCCTTATGCGCCTGAGCTACAACGACAAGCACCTCGAACTCTTCGAGTGGGCCGACGACATCGCCGCCCTCACGCGCGAGGGTCAGCGTCAGTTCTTCCTGCACGCCGTACGCCTACTCAGGGAGAGCTATATGCTCAGCGCAGGCCTTGGTGCCATCAGCTACCTCTGGGGCGAGGAGGAGGCCTTCTGCAAGAAGTTCGCACCCTTCATCGGCAACCACAACATCGAGCCGCTCGTGGCAGAGATTGAGCTGGCGATGATGCAGATACAGCAGAATGGCGCACCACGCATAGTATTCACCCACTTCGCACTCGCCGTGTCGAAGCACATCATCCGACGATAAGCCACCTATGAGAGAGCGTACAAATATAACGAGCGTCGTGCTACTGCTTGGCTCGAACGACATTGCCGCAGCAGAGATCCTGCGTCGTGCCGTGGAGATTATTGGTCTTAGTGTCGGCAAGGTGGTAAAATGTTCCGACGAGCACCGCAGCGAGGCCTATGGTTTTACCTCGGACAGGGAGTTCATCAACCTTGCAGTGGAGGTAGAGGTCGAGGCAGATGCCTACGAGGTGCTGCGCCGCATAAACCTCATCGAGTCGCTGCTGGGACGCGACAGAGAGGAGGAGCGCAGGGTGCAGAGAGAGCGTGGCGAGGTCTACGCCTCACGCCCCATCGACATCGACATAATTTTCTATGGCGACGCCTCGTTTTCCGATGAGAGGCTCACCATACCCTACCACTTCCTCGACGAGAGGGAGTATGCGCTGCGCCCCGTGGTAGACATAGCCGCTGAGCGCCGCCACCCCGCCCTCAGCCGTACACCGAGAGAGATGCTCGAGGCATTAACAATGTAAACAACAAGACTATGAGATACATAACAGTCATCGTAGCTGCGGCAATGGCAGCACTGAGCCTTAGCGGCTGCTTCAAGCCCGAGAAGCAGGGAACGCGTATGCTCATCGAGATATACTCACAGAATGTGGAGGAGGACCCCATCACCCACTCGACAGCCGACATCGAGGGCTACGCCTTCAAGATTAAGAAGGGCACGCAGTGGGAGGTGAGCTCGTGGGAGGATGCCCTCGCAAGGTGCATAACAAACACGGCACACCCCGCAGAGCAGCTCACAGAGCCCGACATCGTCGCCTCGTACGACATCGAGTCGGAGTATCAGATGGCCTTCGAGCTGTGGGAGATGCACACCTTCCTCGTGGTGGTCGACAAGACCAACCGCATCTACGCCACACGCAACTACGACACGCCGATGAACCTGCCAGAGGTCTACACGCAGCTGCACCTCTACGCCTGGCGTAAGTCGGGCTCGGCAAATGGCTGGACCGTGACAAACCCCTTCCCCGACGAGAAGCGTGAGCCTATCGTGCCCACCGAGGACGAGGAGGTCGATAACGAGGGCAACGACGACACTTCCGACGACACTACCTACAACACTACCTACAACACTACCTACAACACCACCGACGAGGGTGGCAAGGAGAAGATTGAGTAATGGGCAAACAACAAACGAACGAACAGAGCTAAGATATGAGCAACAACAGAGATAGGGGCTTTGCCCGTGGCGTGACACGACTGCTGTCGGCAGCCATAATACTACTTTTTGGTGCGGCGCTGCTGACCAAGTGCGCCTCGACGATGGTGCCCACAGGTGGCCCCAAGGATACCATCCCGCCCGTAATCGTATTTATGGAGCCCAACAACTTTACCACCAACATCGACACGCTTCGCCCACCGAAGATATATGTCGAGTTCGACGAGTATGTCCAGATTAAGGACCAGCAGAAGGAGCTCTACACCTCACCAGCGATGAAGAAGAAGCCTACGGTGACACGCCGTGGTAAGGGCATCGTCATAACCATAAAGGACACGCTGCGCCCAAATACCACCTACGCCATCAACTTCGGCTCGTCGATACAGGACAACAACGAGGGTAACCCGCTGCACTCGATGCGTTATGTATTCTCTACGGGCAACGAGATCGACTCGATGTATATGTCGGGCTATACGGGAGACTCCTACAAGGCCGACTCGGTGAGTAAGTCGTTCATCTACTTCTTCATCGCCGACTCTGTAGAGCGACCCTCGGAGTGGGACTCGACGATGTTCAAGTACAAGCCTCAGGTGATTGCGCGTGCCGAGAAGAATGGTATCTTCATCGCCCAGAACCTCAAGCCCGTAGACTACCGCATCTACGCCTTCGAGGACACCAACAACAACATGGAGTACGAGCCCTCGGTAGACCAGATCGGCTTCCTCGACACCACCTACAACCCCTCTACGATGCCGGGCTTTAGCATATGGTTCGACTCCTTGCGCCACTACCCTTCGGCTGAGCCACAGCTCTACTTCCGTATGTTCAAGGATCGTCGCTTTGCGCGTCAGGTGCTCAGCGGTCAGGAGCGCCTCAACAAGCATAAGGCGATGCTCTACTTCGGCGCTGCAAATCCAGAGGTTACATCCATCCGCTTCGACTCAATACCTGCCGATAAGGTAATCTACGATCCTAAGACCGTGGGTAAGGATACCGTGGCACTGTGGTTCGACCTCGAGCCAGAGATGCTACCCGACACCATCAAGGGTGAGATTACATACTTCAAGCACGACTCCATCAATAACCTCGTTGAGAGCACCGACAAGCTACGCCTGGCGTGGGTGAAGGTAGAGAGCAAGGAGGAGCGCGAGGAGCGCGAGAGGCTTGAGAAGGAGCGCGAAAGAGCCGAGAGGGCGGGCGAGGAGTGGACCGAGCCAGAGAAGGAGAACCCCTTTAAGCTCAACATCCCAAGTTCGGGCGACTACCACAAGGATAAGCCCCTATACTTCGACTTCGACTACCCGCTCACCAAGTTCGACACCACGCAGCTAACGCTACGCGTGACGCCAGAGCAGGCCACCGAGGCGCAGGATGTGGCATACCGCATCGTGCAGGATACGCTCAACAGGCAGAAGTATCAGCTCTGCGTCGAGTGGCAGCCCAAGGCCAAGTATGAGCTCGTGATGCCTGCGGGAATGTTCGAGAATGTGGCGCGCGAGACAAACGACACCATCAAGTGCGCATATACGGGTGCCGACCCCGAGAAGTTCGCAAAGATCAACATCGCCGTCAAGGGCACCAACACCAAGGCGCGCTACATCCTTCAGCTCACCAACGCGCAGGGTAGCGTACAGAAGTCTATCGCCAATGTTGTGCCAGGCAAGTATGTGTTCGAGTATGTCACTGCGGGCGATGTTATGGTCCGCGTGGTGGAGGATATGAACGCCAACGGTAAGTGGGATACGGGCGATATGGTGCTTATGCGCCAGCCCGAGCGCACCGAGATCTTCAAAAACGAGGATGGCGTGGAGACCATAACCACCAAGGAGAATTGGGAGTTCGACATCGAGGTCGATATGGACAAGCTCTTCGCTCCTATAACTATGGAGTCGGTCATCAAGATGCTCGACGACCGTGAGGATGAGCGCCTCAAGAAGCTGGCCATCGAGATGGAGAAGAAGCGCAAGGAGCAGTCGGGCAAGCAGAACGGCCAGAACTCAGGTATGGGCTTTGGCGGTATGGGCGGCCTCGGCGGCGGTATGGGCAGCAGCACCAGCGGTATGGGCGGCTTCGGCGGCGGCTCAACAGGTGGCGGCGGCCTACGCAGTGGTACAACAGGTGGTAACACATTACGATAACGACAATGAGAGCAACAAAGATAAGATTCATAGCATCGCTGCTGCTACTTGCCTCGGCCCTGATGTGGGGCCAGCGAGCCTCGGCACAGCACACACTGACCGTAACGGGCGGTACGGGAGCCTCGTACGCACGCTTCTACCCCACTGAGGAGACTAAGTGGATGTGGGGCTGCGAGAACTACGGCCTATCGTGGCGATATTATAGCGACAAGCCCCGCTTCGTGGGCGCCATAGGTGTCGACCTCGAGTTCCTCGAGCGTGGTTTCCGCCACGGCTACGACTGGGATAGCAAGTGGGAAGAGGTCGAGAATGGCGAGCCCAAGGAGATTCGTACATATAGGTTCTACCGCCGCAAGGTAAACTCGTTGATGCTGCCTATCGTCTGGCAGCCGCACTTCTACCTTGCGAAGAACCGCGTGCGCATCTTCATCGAGGCGGCACTCGTGCTCTCGTACAACATCAACTCGACATACGAGTACGAGGATGGTCGCTATTCTGGCGGCAAGTATGAGTGGAAGGTGCCACGCGACAACCGCTTTGGCTACGGCTTGGCGGGCGGTGCGGGCTTTGCGCTCCTCTTCGGACAGGTGGAGGTGGGCTTCAAGGCGAGGTACCACTTCGGCTACTCCGACATCCTCAAAAACCGAAATAAGTACTACTCCAACACCACGGACGGACGCGAAAACCCATTCTGGTACACGCCCCTGCGCTCGCCCATCGACAACCTCAACTTCTCGCTTACGGTGGGCTGGCGCTTCAACAAGCGAGGCTTCGACGAGTGGTTTGTGGTGCGACCCAAGAAGGAGAAGCGCCTCGACTCGTTCAACTTCTCGGAGCAGATAGGTCAGAGTGGCGGCGGCAGTGGTAACTCGCATGGCGGCAGCAGCTCAAATACCCGTGGTGGCGGCAGCAGCTCGAATACCCGTGGTGGCACGACGCAGCGCCGATAGGCCACAAGCCGATAAATAGCGTAGTGCCAAGAGCACAGGCAGATAAACAACGAACAATATAAACACCTAAATTTAAGCAATATGGATTCTACAAGACAGCAGAAAATCGCTCGCCAGATTCAGCGCGACATCGCTGAGATTCTCCAGAAGGAGATGGCCGACACCTTGCGCGGAACACTCGTTACGGTGACCACCGTACGCATCTCGCCCGACTTGGCATACGCGAAGATATACATCAGCATCTTCCCATTCGACCGCAGCGAGGCAATCCTCGAGACCATCAAGGAGAAGAGCTGGTATGTGCGTAAGCTCCTCGGTGCCCGCATCCGCAACCAGCTCAAGATTGTGCCCGAGTTGGAGTGGTTCATCGACGACTCGCTCGAGTACATCGAGAACATCGACAACCTCCTCAAGGAGTAACGCGCCGCAGGTGTAGCTATGCTCTGGAGCCTCTTTGCCCGCCGTTATATGTTTTCGCCGAAGTCCAACTCGGTGATTAACATCATTGCGTGCGTAAGTCTTGTCGCTGTGGCAGTGCCTACGGCGGCGATGATTATCCTCCTCGCTATGGTCGACGGCCTTGGAGGTGTCATCGCAAGGCTCGACGCTGCGGTGGATGCCGACATTGAGGTGGTGGCAGAGCGTGGCCAGACAATAGCCGTATCGGACATCGACTTAGACCACATCCTCCACATCGAGGGCGTGGCGGCGGCAGCACCCTACATCGAGCAGAGCGTGATGGCCCTGGCAGCAGGTAGGCGCACAACCATTGCGCTGCGTGGCGTCAACCGCAACTACTTCGATGTTATGTCCATCGACGAGTTCGTGCAGGCGGGCAGGCTCGAGTCGATATACAGTGGCGACATAGTCCTCGGCGTTGGCCTATGCACCGAGCTCGCCGCCTTCGGCATAGGCACTGAGATAGAGCTCTTTGCCCTCAACCGCAAGCAGATATCGACGCTGCTACCTATGAGTGGCATATCGCGTATGACAACCCGTTTGGGTGGTGCCGTTATGGGTAACAACGAGATAAGCTCGTCGCTGGCCATTGCCGAGATGGAGCGCGTGCAGCGACTGCTCAACTACGAGGGTCGCATCACCGCCGTGGCCATCAAACTACGGCCCAATGCCGACCTTATGACCACCAAAAGTCACATCGAAAGCTGCGTGGGCGAGGGCATAAAGGTGATGACACGAGAGGAGAAGAACGCCTCGATAAACGCCATCTACAAGATGGAGCGCTATACCATACTGCTCATCGGCCTGATGATTATCCTCATCGCCACCTTCTCGATTATAGGTACGGTGATTATGCTCATCACCGAGAAGCAGCGTGACATCGAGACGCTCAAGGCCCTCGGCGCAGGGCAGAGGCTCATAACCTCGATATTCGTGGGTGAGGGTGCCCTGCTCACCGTAACGGGCTGCGCCATAGGCACGCTGCTGGGCTGCGTAGTAGCCCTCGTGCAGCAGGAGCTGGGACTCGTCAAGATACCTGGCGACCAGCTCATAGGTAGCTATCCCGTAGACCTCAACATCGCCGATGTGGCGCTGGTGGTGGTGCTGGTGCTCGCCGTCGGCATCGTGATATCGTGGCTAACGGTGAGGGCACAGCTCAGGGGTATAACAACAGAAAAATAGAGTAATATATTATATATGGATAAGCCAATAATACGCCATATGCGTTCGGTGGCCGTGGGTCTGGCAGCACTGCTATGCGCCGCCTGTCAGGGCCCTAAGGTCATACCCGATAGCGATCTGGTGAACATCTTTCACGATGCCTACATCGCCAATGCCTACATCGGCGAGAAGAACATCGCCTACGACTCGTTGTACATCTACGAGCCTATATTCGAGCGCTACGGCTACACGATGGACGACCTGCAACACACCATCCGCACCTTCACGCAGCGTAAGAGTGCGATGCTCAGCGACCTGATGTCCGAGGTGAGCCGCCGCCTCGATGATGAGGCTAAGGCCGAAAGCCGCAAGATGGTGGTGCTCGACACCATCGAGAACCTTGCGGTGCGCAGCTACACGCGTGTGATGTATAGCGACTCGCTCATCCGCGTCAAGAGGCTCAAGGACACCACAAAGTTGCACATCAGACTCAGCGACATCGTGCCGGGCGAGTACACCGTGTCGTTTACCTACCTCATCGACACGCTCGACGAGAATCGTAACTCACGCGTGGAGGCCTACCTCCTCACCCACGACTCAATGGAGTCGTTGCGCCACTCGATGATGCTCAGCCGCTATCGTGAGGGTAAGTATTCGCGTAAATTCAAGGCCGACACCGTGCATAACGAGCTCGTTGTCAATATGTTCTACCACCCTAAGCACGAGGAGGCGAAGAAGCCCGATATCACCATCAACAACTTCAAAATCGTGCGCGTGCTGCCCGACGAAGTGTCGGTCGACAGCCTCTACCACGAGCAGCTCAACATCCGCCTTATCAACCACGAGCTTATGAGCGCCTTTACGGCCGACAGCCTTGCCGTCGAGGAGATTGTGCCAGACAGCCTCGCTGCGCAGCGCGATAGCCTTATGCTTACTGAGAGGGATAGCCTTGCCTTCGAGCGAGATACACTTGCGCGTAAGGAGACTCTTGCCAATGAAAATAACGGCACCACAACCCCAACAACGAAGTAGCGTATGAGGAGACGAATAGCCTCGCACTATGCGCTTATCGGGGGCAAGCTCGAGCGCGATATCATCGTCGAGGTCGACGGCAACGGCCTCATTACCAGCATCTGGCACACCACAGCACTCGATGCTACGGCGAGCGTGGAGTTCCACCCCGGCATCCTTATCCCTGGTATGGTCAATGCCCACTGCCACCTCGAGTTGTCCTACCTCAAGGGGGCAATAGAGGAGGGTCTTGGCTATGGCGGCTTTGCCCGTGCCATAGGTGCGGTGCGTGGTGGCTTTACCGACGATAGGCGTATTCGTGCCGCCGAGGTTGCCGATGCGCTGATGTGGCAGGAGGGCGTGGAGGTGGTGGCCGACATCGCCAACGACGAGCTGGTGATGGGCGTGAAGGCCAAGTCGAAAATCGAGTATCACACTATGTTTGAGTTCTTTGGACTCAATAATCGCGATACCGAGGCGCACTTCGCTATGGCATCACGCCACACGCGTAGCACGGTGACACCACACTCGACATACTCGGTGCAGGATGCTCCGTTTCTGAAAATATGCCAGCGCAATGGCGGCCTGCTTTCGCTCCACTTCCTTGAGTCGGAGAACGAGGCGGCACTATTTAACCATAGCGGCGCCCTTGCCGAGTGGTACGCGCGTATGGGCTGGGAGTGCGACTTCCTGCACTACGGCAGCCCCGCACGAAGGGTTGCGGAGGCACTATCCGAGGGTGCGACACAAGATAGGCGTGTGCTGCTCGTCCACAACACTATGGCAACGGCGGAGGATGTGCAGCGTGTGGAGGGTGCGGTTGCAAATGCGAGCTGGGTATTGTGCCCTGAGTCGAATAGGTATATCTCGCGCTTGACACCTCCTGTTGCGATGCTCCGCATCGTGGGTGCGCGCATAACCATAGGTAGCGACTCGCTGGCCTCGGCACGCACGCTCTCACTACTCGACAACCTCAAACTCATTGACGATGTGCCACTTAACGAGCTCCTCACCTACGCCACTCTCAACGGCGCTATCGCCCTCGGCGTGGAGGATAGAAAGGGCTCATTGGAGGTTGGCAAAGCCCCTGGCCTGGTGGTCATCGAGGGTGCCGACCTGCATAATCTAAGGCTCACGCCCGAAAGCACCTCGCACCGCATAGCGTAGCGAGTGGGCATATCGTGGTGCTGAACGCACGACCTACTGAAACCTACCTCCATTCATAAGCACGGGTAGGCGCGACCTACTGAGACCTACCTCCATTCATAAGCACGGGTAGGCGCGAAATAATGGGGCAAAACATAGCCGACAGGAGTGAAGTACGGCAAGCAATATTGAACAAAATGGGTCTATCCGACGGTGGTTGGATAGGCTCATTTCGTTTGGGGACGGGGCATTAGGCACGATATTCGCATAGCTCGCCATAGTGATAAGCAAGCGTGGTCCGTGAGCACGGCTTTAGGAAACCCGTGGGTAGAGTGAGCATTGTCGTGTACACTATGGCAACAAACCCGTGGGTAGAGTGAGCCTTGTCGTGTGCACTATGGCAACAAACCCGTGGGCGGGGATGAGGCAAGGTCGCAAGCACTACGGTGAGGATGCAACAAGCACTACGGTGCGAAAACCTGAAGTACTACGGTGCGAAAACCTGAAGCACTACTATGGCAAGTCCGTGAGTTTGATAGGGGCGGAGGGCTAAAAACAATAAAATTGTTTTGATGCCCCGAAAGTTTTTCTTATATTTGCTCTGGTAGTAGCTCTTAGACCCAAAGGCCTAACAAGGGTTCAACATCCGACCGATAGCGTCCAACGAGCAGAGGGCGATGGGCAGCACCCGATGGATAGCCAGACGCCCCCAACGGACCCACCGATGGAACACCAGATGGACCCACCGATGGAACACCCGACGGAACACCCGACGGAACACCCGACGGATAGCGTCCGATGGATAGCCCCTCGACGGACACGCTCCTTATCACATCGTTGGACAATGCTGCATCTGCACGCCACGCAGGCAGAACAGATGGCAGAACAAACCGAAAGAAAAGAGGAGTTACTATCAAAACAGGAGAGTATGATAGCTGTGATACCTATCGCACTTGTATCGTCAATAGCGGCGGTGATGTGGATTCATCCACGCTTGGTGAAGATTGCACTGATGAAGAACATCGTCGACAACCCCAATGCCCGCAAGTTACAACGATACCCCGTACCCGTATTGGGCGGTGTGGCGGTATTCTTCGGCATAGCACTCGGTGCCTGCATAGCGTGCAGCTACGCAGGGTGTCTCTCGCCCCTGAGCCTTGTGGCGGCAATGGTGATAATGCTCTACACCGGCACGATGGACGACATCCTCGACCTTGAGCCGTGGCTACGCCTCGCCATTGAGGTGGGCGTGGTGCTGCTACTGATCTTCTCCTCGCACACAACCATCAACTCGTTGCACAGCCTCTGGGGTGTGGAGGGCATTGCCTCGGTGGTGGCCATACCGCTTACGGTGGTGGCGGCGGTGGGCATAATAAACGCCATAAACCTCGTTGACGGCGTAAACGGACTATCGTCGACGCTGGTGATTATGGCAAGCATAGCGTTTGGCCTGCTCTTCTACCGTGTGGGCGATATGCCAATGCTTATCCTCGCTACGGTGACCATAGGTGCGCTGCTGCCCTTTCTCTTTCACAACCTCTTCGGCGGGGCGTCGAAGATGTTTATAGGCGACGGCGGCACGATGGTGATGGGCGTGGTGATGGCCTCCTTTGTGGTCAACACCCTCGGTTACGAGAGCCATATTGTGCAGGGCATAGGTCCGAGCTTCGGTGTCGTGGCCTTTGTGCTGGCCGTTGTTGCAATACCTGTCTTCGACACGCTCAGGGTTATGGCGGGGCGCCTCCTGCGCGGAACATCGCCCCTGCGTGCCGACAGAACACACCTGCACCACCTCTTTCTCGAGATGGGCTACTCACATTCGGGCACGACGCTCGCCATCGTGGCACTCAACATCGTTGTGGTGGCGGCGCAGTGGTTCGCCTGGCAGCTGGGGGCCTCTATCGAGGTGCAGCTATACATTGTGGTGACGATGGGCATAGTGGTTACGATAGGTGTGAGCCTCGTGGCGGGTGCTGACGAGGAAAATAGCATAAAACGCGCAGCAAGGGCCATAGGTCGTGCCACGCACTTCGAGGCCAAGGGTGGCTTTAGACGCCTGCAACGCCTGGCCGATAGGATGCAGATATAGCGATGCAAAGAGGCGCAACGCAACACAAAGTGAAAATTAAGAAACTAAAACATAACTACTTACAACGATATGCAAGCAATAATATTGGCAGCAGGTATGGGGCGTAGGCTTGGTGAGCTTACAAACAACAACACCAAGTGTATGCTCGAGGTAAATGGCACGCGCCTGATAAATCGTGCGCTCGACGCTCTGTCCGAGGTGGGCATAGATCGCGTGGTGCTCGTGGTGGGCTACAAGGCCGAAAATGTCCGTGAGTGGGTGGGCCAAAGCTACAAGGGTATGGAGATTGTCTATGTCGAGAACAGCGTCTACGACAAGACCAACAACATCTACTCGCTCTACCTCGCCAAGGACTACCTCCTTGCCGACGACACGCTGCTCCTCGAGTCGGACCTCATCTACGAGCCTCGTGTGCTCAGGCACATAGTCGACGATGAGTACCCAAACCTTGCACTCGTCGATAAGTACGAGAGCTGGATGGATGGCACCGTGGTGACACTCGACGAGGAGCGCCGCATCGTGAACTTCTACTCGCGTAAGCAGTTCTGCTATGCCGACATCGACTCATACTACAAAACCGTCAACATCTACAAGTTCAGCAAGGAGTTCTCGGCGACGCACTATGTCCCCTTCCTCGAGGCGTACTGCCACGCGCTGGGCAACAACGAGTACTACGAGCAGGTGCTCAAGGTCATCACACTGCTCGACGACTCGCCCCTCAGGGCGCTGCCCCTCGATGGCCAGAAGTGGTACGAGATTGACGATATTCAGGACCTCGACATCGCCTCGAGCATCTTCGCACGCAGCGATGCGGAGCGCTATCGTGCCATCGCCTCACGCTTTGGCGGCTACTGGCGCTACCCCCGTCTGCTCGACTTTTGCTATCTGGTCAACCCCTACTTCCCACCGCAGCAGATGGTCGACGAGATTAAGAGTAGCTTCGACACGCTCCTGCGTGAGTACCCCTCGGGTATGCGCGTAAATAGTCTCTTGGCAGCTAAGTATTTCGGTGTGGCACAGCAACATATCGTCGTGGGTAACGGCGCTGCCGAGCTTATCAAGCTATATATGGAGAACCACGCTGGCAGGATGGGCGTCGCCTTCCCTACCTTCGAGGAGTACCCCAACAGAGCAGCCAAGGAGGATATTGTTGCCTACCTGCCTGAGAGCGATACGATGCAGTATAGCGCTGCCGACATCAAGCGCTTCTATGCCGACAAGGCCATCGACACACTCCTAATCATCAACCCCGACAACCCTTCGGGTAACTACATACCGTACAACGACTTACTCGACCTCGTCGCCTGGACCAAGGAGCGAGGCATAGGCTTCGTGGTGGACGAGTCGTTCGTCGACTTTGTCGATGTCGAGGGTGAGTTCTCGCTGCTCGTCGATGCGTTGCTTGCGGCCAACCCACACCTATGCGTGGTTAAGAGCATCTCGAAGTCGTACGGCGTGCCAGGCTTCCGTCTTGGCGTGCTGGCAAGCGGCAACACCGAGCTCATCGCCCGTATGAAGAGGGAGGTGGCCATCTGGAATATCAACTCGTTCGGCGAGTTCTATATGCAGATATACGAGAAGTACCACGGCGACTACCTGCGTGCCTGCCGCCTCTTCCGTGAGGAGAGGGCACTCTTCTTCGCCGAACTTAGCGAGATACCCTACCTGCGCGTGATACCGTCGCAGGCCAACTACTTCCTCTGCGAGGTCATCTCCGACAGCATCACCGCTACGCAGCTCTCTGTCGACCTGCTTGCCCGCTACGACATCCTCATCAAGGACTGCTCGACAAAGGCGGCATTCGGCGGTAGGAACTTCATACGCCTTGCTGTGCGTGACCGCAACGACAACCATCGTCTTGTCGAGGCGCTGCGCACTATGTGCTAAGGGCGTAAAACCATACATTTCGGCTGGGCCGAAAACCAAAACATCGGCAAGGGCGGAGAGCTAAAACTTCGGCAAGGGCCGAAAACCAAAACATCGTGCGTCGGGATATGAGGAGGATTGTAAATCAAGAGATTGTGGGGCTCAACATCAGCCCCGAAAAGTGTGTGGAGTGGGTGCGCGATGCCTTTATGCTCAAGAGCGAGTGCCAGCTGCCGGCCAAGATATCGGTACACCCGTCGGGCAACGACTTCTTCACCACGATGCCCTGCCTGCTACCTGCATCCTACCGCCGATTCGGGGTTAAGGTGGTGTCGCGCATCGTGAGTCGCAAGCCAGCACTCAGGAGCGACCTAATGCTCTTCGATGCCGAAAGTGGCGAGCTGCTGGCCCTCGTCGACGCCGACTGGATTACGGCGATGCGTACAGGTGCCGTAGCAGCTTCGGCGATTAAGAGTCTGCGCGTCAGCACAGCACGCTGCTACGCCTTCATTGGCCTCGGTAGTACGGCACGCGCAACGCTACGCTGCCTGCTTGCGATATGCCGCAACGAGGTGCTCGACATCCGACTCCTAAGATACAAGGAGCAAGCTGAGAGGTTTGCCGAGGAGTTTGTCAGAGAGGCGGGGGTGCGCTTTACGATTGTCGATACGGCGGAGGAGCTTGTTAGCGGCGCCGATGTCGTGGTGTCGTGCATAACGGATGCTCAGGGGCTCATCGTCGAGGATGAGCGTCTCTTCAAGGCGGGGGTGCTCGTGGTGCCCGTACACACGCGTGGCTTCCAGAACTGTGACACCACCTTCGATAAGGTGTATGCCGACGATGCCGACCACATACGCTCGTTCAAGTACTTCGACCGCTTTCGTGAGTTCCACCAATTCGAGGAGGTGCTCAAGGGTGCGACACCAGGGCGTGAGAGCGACACCGAACGCATACTCTCGTACAACATAGGCCTCGGACTGCACGATGTGCTCTACGCCTCGCGCATCTACGATATGCTCTAACGACGGCACACACTATGGCCACAGCGAGGAGGCATAGCGCCACGCAGGGCGTGGTGTGGGCGGCGGTGGATAGGGTTGGCACGGTGGCGTTGCAATTTGTCATCAACCTCGCCCTTGCCCGTATGCTCACGCCCAGCGACTTTGGCTGCGTGGGTATGATTCTCATCTTCGTAGCTGTGGCACAGATAGTTATCGACGGTGGCTTCGGCGCTGCCCTTATACAACGCCCCGACCCCTCGGAGCGCGACTACGCCACCATCTTCTATTGGAATATCCTCTTTTCGCTCATCATCTATGCCCTGATATACGCCCTCGCCCCAGCGATAGGCCACTTCTTTCGCATCGAGGCACTTGGCACTATGCTGCGCGTGCTCGGAACGGTTGTCATCATCGGCTCGCTCGCCCTCGTGCAACGCACGATACTGCGCAAGAGAATAGATTTCCGCAGTATCGCCATAACCGACATCGTGTCATACACGCTCGCCGCCATCGTCGCCATAGCTATGGCACTACGGGGCTTCGGGGCGTGGAGCATAGTGGCTATGCAGTTGGTCAATACACTGATATCCACATCGTTACTATGGCTATTCTCGCATTGGCATCCTACCCTCACATTCTCCTTTACCAGCCTTCGCGAGCTCTTCGCCTATGGCGGCTACCTACTCCTTGCCAACACGATGCAGGAGGTCTGCACCCACATTCAGGGCGTGGTCATAGGCCGCCGCTTCTCCGCCACCGAGACGGGACTATATACGCAGGCCAAGAAGATGGAGGAGGTGGCAAGTATGACGCTGCCGTCGATACTATGTCAGGTTATGTTCCCACTCCTCGCCGCACGCCAGGGCGATATCGACTCTCTGCGCACGCTGCTGCGCCGCACAACACGCATTGCCGCCACCCTCATCTTTCCGCTTATGGTGGTGCTCGCCCTCGTCGCCGACCCCCTCTTTATGCTCCTCTACGGCACGCCGTGGAGCGCTGCAGTGCCCTACTTTCGGGCGCTGTGCGTCGGGGGACTCTTTTCGGCGCTCTACAACTTCAACTACTACGCCATCGCCGCCATCGGGCGCAGCCGCACGCTGCTGCTCTGGGGGTGTTATAAGTGGGGCGCACTCGTTGTGCTGCTTCTCGCTGGTGCTGCCGTCGGGATGACAGGTGTGCTGGTGGCGATGGTCGTAAGCAACATAAACATCTACCTCACAAACGCACTACTTGCCCAACGATATTTGGGGTATAGGCTCACCGAGCAGCTCCGAGATGTTGCACCCGCCCTTGTCGCGTCGCTGCTTACGGGCGCTGCCATCGTGCCGCTATGGCTGTGGCTCGGTGTGGCGTGGTGGCTGGCTGCTGCCTGCTACTTAGGGCTATACCTCGCAATAAGCTATGTCGCCAACCGTAAGACTATTAACGACATAGCGCAGAGCATAGGCTCAAAACTAAATTGGTGCAAGTATGATAGAGAGAGAGCTCAACGATGCGCTTCGGGCGAGGTTTAACCCCGAAGGCTCAGCCCTACGACGCCAGCAGCGCCGTATGCTCGACATACTCCTATATGTCGACGACATCTGCCGCAGGCACAACATACGCTATTGGCTCAGTTCGGGGACGCTCCTCGGTGCTGTGCGTCACGGAGGCTTCATCCCGTGGGACGACGACCTCGACATCGAGATGCTACGCGAGGACTATATTCGCCTCCTCGAACACTTCGAACCGAGCGATGACTTTGTACTCCAAACGCGCCATAACGAGAGGTACTACCTCCAGCCCTTCGCCAAGGTACGCGATAGGCACACCATCCTTGATGAGTGCGGGAACAACCTGAATTACAGGCATCAAGGCCTCTTTATCGACATCTTCGCCTTAGAGGAGTCGCCCCGCCCCGCCTATGTGTGCTATGGCGTTCTGCTCCATCTCCTCACACGCCTACAACGGGGTCGCACGGGAGGCCTTGCGCGCCATATCGTCACCCTCGGCAAGAGCCTCATCTATGGCTCTATCGCCCTGCTGCGCCCTGCGATGTACCTCCTGCCATTCAAGAGCCTGAACCACACCTATGGTGCTGCGCCACGCTGGCAAAGCCGTAATATTGAGGATATTATGCCGCTTAGGACCATAGAATTTGAGGGTCTCACCCTCCCCGCACCGCACGATGTGGATGCCTACCTTAGGCGTATGTACGGCAACTACGAGGCGCTACCCGACCTTAGGCAACTGCGCACGCACAGCAACGGCTGCCGCTTCCTCGATTAACCCCTAACACCCTCACGCTATGCGCCTTATACTCTTTGTCGTGTCGCCACTCCTGACCTTTCTCTACTCCTGCTTCGACCTGCGGAGGCGTAGTGCTCAGCTCTGCGTCGTGCTCTTTTTCGGTCTCTTTGGCTACTGCCACAGCTTCGAGGATGTGCGTGCCGACAGCCGCCGCAAGTACGAGACCTTCACCCGCTATACGCCTAAGAGCCTCGACACCATCGTCGAGGAGTATCGTGAGGGCACTCGACGCGATGCCTACGAGGAGCTGCTCTTTAGCACTGTGCGACGCGTGACGCCCAACCCGCATATTATGATGATGGTCGTAGGGCTGGTGGCGGGGTATGTCTATATGCTTGTCCTAAAGCGATTTATGCAAGACAGGGCTATGCACTACGATGCTGCCATTGTGGTGCTTGTGCTGATGATGATCATCGAGTCGAACATCGCCCTTATGGGAGGCATCCGCAACTTCACCGCCTTTCCGCTCTACATCTACTCGCTCCTGCGCCTCACGCTCGACAATCGGCGTATATGGCTTGTCGGCCTCCTCGTCACACCCCTCATACACTTTAGCTACATCATCGCCGTCGTTGTGGCCCTCGTTGCGTGGCTCGTGCGCCTACCACGCACGCTACTCCACTACCTCGCCATTACGGCGTGCCTTGCCTCGCTGCTGCTCGACACCTCCTCCTATATCGGTGCTATTGAGCTATTTACAAGCGGCATCGACAACGCCGCCATCACCGAACGCGTCACCAACTATGGCTCGAGTGACACCGAGGCGCACTTCAACCGCTCGCTCACGACACGCCTCCTGAGGGTGAACAACCAGCTTAGCGCCCTCTACATCGTGGCGCTACTCATCTACCTCCGACGCCACGCAACCACGCTCCGCACCACGCCCTACACAGAAAAAATCTACCGTATGCTGCTGCTCTTCGTCGCCTTTAGCTTCGCCTTGACACCCTTCTCTGTCGTGGGGCAGCGCTATATCTACATCGCTATGGTGTTGCTATACCTCTACCTCCTAAACCTCTACCAACTCAACCGCAGCGCGCCACTCCGCCGCTTCATCCTCGCTATGCCCCTCGTCTTTGCGCTCCACATCGCCTGGACGCTCTACAACTGCTACTGCGTGACGGGGTGGGGCATCTACCTGCTGCCGTTGCCACTGCTCATATAGTACTGAACCATAAAACCACATAACGATGAAAAGAAAATTATACCGCCTGACGACCATCTCCTGCTCCTTCAACGAGCTGCTGCGAGGACAGCTGCGCTACCTGAATAACTACTTCGATGTCAGCGCCATAGCCCACGATACGGGTACGCTCGCAGAGGTGGCAACGGAGCAGGGTGTCAACACCATTGCGGTAACTATGGCACGCGACATCAAGCCCTGGCAGGACCTGAAATCACTCGTTGCGCTCTACCGCCTCTTTCGTCGTGGTAGGCCCGACATCGTACACGCCAACACCCCCAAGGCGAGCCTCCTCGCTATGGTGGCGGCATTTGCGGCGCGCGTACCGCACAGGATTTACACCGTCACAGGGCTGCGCTTCGAGACAACGACGGGACTCAAGCGGCTGCTACTCAAGAGTATGGAGCGCCTCACCTGCGCCTGCGCCACCAAGGTTATACCCGAGGGCGAGGGCGTGCGAGCGACGCTCCTCCGTGAGGGCATAACGCGCAAGAGTCTGCACAAGATTCACAACGGCAACATCAATGGCGTCGACCTCGACCACTTTCGTTGCAGCGAGGAGATATTATTGGAGGCCGATAGGCTTAAAACCGAAGAATTTATTTTTATCTTTGTAGGACGAATCGTGCGCGACAAGGGCATCGACGAGCTTGTGGAGGCCTTCGACAGGCTATCGGCGCATCGCAGCGATGTGGCACTACACCTCGTTGGCAGGTTCGAGGAAGAGCTCGACCCCATATCGCCCCGCACACGACAGACCATAGAGCGCAATAGCCGCATCAGGCTGTGCGGCTACCAACGCGATGTGCGACCCTACATCGCTGCGGCCGACATCCTCGTGCTACCGAGCTATCGTGAGGGCTTTCCGAATGTCGTCATTCAGGCAGGCGCTATGGAGACGCCAGCGATAGTGAGCGACATAAGTGGGTGCAACGAGATAATAATAGAGGGCCAGAACGGCATCATCGTCCCCCCACGCGATGCCGAGGCACTATATCGTGCTATGGTGCGCGTAGTAGAACATAGAACGCTGACACGACAGATGGCACAGCGCGCAAGGGCATTGGTGGCCTCGCGCTACGACCAGCGTGATGTGTGGCGCGCAACGCTCGAAATGTACCGCAACTTATAACAACAAAATAGAACAACTAAAACTCAACGGGGGATGTACTCGCAAAACATATCACAGGACAACCGTGGTGCGGTGGTCATCGTCGTCGACTGCTCGCTGTCGATGAAGAGCATCACCAAGTTCAACCACACGCTCCTGCCCAAGCATCGCGTCGCCAAGCTCATCACCAACCATATAATCGAGGAGCTCGTGGCTCGCAGCGCACGCCCCACATATATGCGTGACTACTTCGACATCGCCGTCATCGGCTACTCGGGCTTGGACTCCTTCTCGCTACACGAGGAGCTGGGCGACGGCTTCGTGAGCGTTGTGCGCTTTGCCGAGTGCCGCCCACAACCCGAAACGGTGATGATTAACCAGCTCACACGCGAGGGCAACATCGTCGAGGTACCCATCACCATACATCCGTGGATCGAGACATCGGCAGCAGGGGCATCGCCGATGTACGATGCGCTGATGCGTGCCAAGATGCTTATCGGCACCTGGTGCAAGCATCGTGACAATACGGAGAACTTCCCGCCCATCATCTTCCACATCACCGACGGCGCGTGCAGCGACGCCATACCTGCCGACCTTATGGAGCTGTCACGCGAGATACAGAAGATAGGCACCAACGACGGCAATGCACTGATAATCACCATACACCTCTCAACCTATGGCGATGAGGAGGAGAAGTGCGGCATCTACCCTCGTGAGGATGACTTCGCCTCGGCAGATCAGGATAGGATGTTGATGTTTCAGATGTCGAGCATCGTACCAGAGACCCTGGAGCCCTATGTCTTCCGCACGCGCAACGCCCAATACTTAGGCCCATATCGCGCCGTGGCGCTCGACATCTCGCCCTGCTCGATGCTCTCGATTATAAATATCGGCTCAAAGATCGTCTCACTCTAACCCCGTAACACCCTTAAACCCAACACCATACCCCACGAACGATGGACTATTATAGCTCATACCTCCAATTTCGTGACTGCGTGCGCCGCCCCGACCTATGGCTCCGCACCCTCACCGACATATCATTCGACGAGGAGAGCCTCGCGTGCAGCAAGTACTTCGCCGAGTGCAAGGCCATCATCGCTGGCAAGCCCTGTATGGTCTACGCACCCATATCGCAAGGCTCAACACGCATCGCCGTCGACTCGATAAGCGCCTTATCCTCAAGTGGTAACGCCATAAGCAGCATCGCACACTACGCCGATGAGCACCTCACCAATGCCCACTACGACGCCTATGCCAGCATCTTCGTCGAAGAGATTACCGAGGGCGTACTCCTTGCCGAGGCACTCTACACCCACACGCGTCGTAACCTCGAGCGGGGCCTGCGTGAGTTCCGCAAGCTGCTGCGCACGCACGACATATCGCTTGGCAACATCACCACCACCAACATCATCGTCGACAGCGATAACCGCTGGCACCCGATACGCTGCCTCTATGCACAGCAGGGCCGCACACGCGATGCCAAGGCACTGCGCGCCATAGCCAACGAGATTAAGGAGTGCGGCATCGACGAGCGTGGTCACACCACCACGGAGCAAACGCCCAGCAGCAGCGCCGACTACCCAGGCAAGCTCTTTCCGCTGTGCGAGCGCCGCCGTCGCGTGATAACAAAGGAGGGTGTTGGCTTCGTGAACGAGAACAATGTATGCGTGCTACCGTATAAGTACCTCAGTGCCACCGACTTCTACGAGAATCGCTCGATAGTCACCACCATCGAGGGTCGTGTGGGCATCATCGACCGCTATGGCAAGTACATCATCCCTGCCGAGTACGACAGTATAGATTTCGATAAGGTAAACGGCGACAGCAAGGCATACCGTGGCGACGAGGTCACGATATTCGACTACTTAGGTAATAGGATTTAGCTTTTAATAGGATTAACCTTTTTAGCGCAGGCGGTGCTGCTGGAAGTGCGGCGTAACCACACGCGTGAAGACTATGAGTCCGAGGACCACAAGCAGCGCACCAAGGATGTAGCAGCGCGCATATCCCCCTTCGGCAAGCATACCACCAAAGAGCATACCGCCGCCAATGCCCACATCCCAACCCGTAAGGTAGGTGGCATTTGCCGTTGCCCTGCGCGAGTTAGGTGCGAGGTTGATAAATAGGGTGTTGTACGCAGGGAACATCGTGCCGTAGCCGAAGCCAAAGAGGAAGGCGGTGAGGAAATATAGCACATATCCCGCCGTTACACTCCACGCAGCAACCGTAGCGAGCAGCGCCTCGCCCATAGCGCCAAAGAAGGCGATGCATATGCCGAGGCGTATGGTCTCCGTAACAAAACCCCTATCCACGCGCTTGCCCGAATGGAGGCGTGAGGTGATAAGACCTGCGGCCATAACCGTGAAGAAGAGGCCAGCGCTGCGTGTGATACCCACCTCGTTGGCATACAGCGCCATATAGCTCGTCGTCATACCGTACGGAATCGCAAGTAGGAAAAAGGCGACGCAGGCACGCGTGCCCTCCTTGAGGAAGAAGCGGTCTGCTGAGAGCTTAAACTCGCCTCGCTCCGCCGCAATCTTACGAGGTGCGCGCACCGACACAGCAAGAATAAGCCCCACCAATCCCGTAATGAGCGAGGTCAGGAACAGCAGCGTATAGTTACCCGACGCCACGACAAAGAGTCCCGCCATAGGTCCCGTCGCCATTGCCAGGTTTCCCGTAACACCATAATATCCAAGACCTTCACCACGACGCGAGGCCGGCATAACATCAATCACAAGGGTATTGCCCGCCGTGGTGAGCATACCGAAGCTAAAGCCGTGAAATACGCGCAGGAGGATGAATAGGGCAAGCGTCTGCGTGATGAAGAAGTAGCCGAGGAACGACGCCACGAAGATGGCATATGCCACAATATATACGCTCTTTCGTGGCAGCGCGTCGGCGACAAAACCCGCCAGCGGGCGTACCGAGAGCACCGCCACGACATAGCACGACAGCACCACGCCAATGAGCGCCTGACTAATACCGAAAGTATCCTTGAGGTATAGCGGCAGCGTCGGCACAAGGATGAAGAACGAGAACGACATCAGAAATGCCGCCAAACATACGAACAGATAATCTCGCGTAAAAAGCCTCTCCTCCGCCCCGCTTGCCATTGTTGTGAAAGTTTAGTTCATGGTTATACGCCTACTCTTAGTCTTCGACACATTTACATTGCTCGATTCTGCTGTACGATCATCGTAAATAACAGAGTATGACGGAGATGTATAGACCTTTATATCGTTATCCGTATATTTAATATAGTACTCCGACGGATTAATGCATAGATACATATTCTCTGTAACGCAGATATTTTCTATTCCAGCTACCTCGAAGTCATTTTTAACAACAAACTCCTTCGTGTCGCAAATGATGTAGATAATGTTAGAGAAGTCAATAGGGCAATGCATATTCTCTCTTAGAATATAGACCTCCTCCTTAGGCCCAGGATTTCGCGCAAAAAACATCTGACGATATATCTCCTCATTTATGTCAAAGCCATAAAATGTCCTATAACAACCCTTTGGGATGAGAATCTTTTTAGCTAACTTTTGCGACACCGTAGATGCCTCTCCATATATTTTAGTTGTGCCAACACCACTGAGTGAACCGCCACCATTTGACATATAACCCGAGGTAGTAGTTACAGCTGCGCCGGCATATGTTGTTGTGTAGAGGTCTCTACCAGCATAGTCATATGCCTGCTGATTATATACAAAGACCGACTTCTCCATATCGATATAGATATCACCATCAGTCAAGTTCATAACCTCAAAGGTAAAAACGCCATCCTCCGTATTGAAGACATACTCAACCCTGACAGCGTCATCAATATATAAATAACAACCATCTTTAAGGCTAACATTGTTTGACCGCAGTGTTGCCACCTGCATATAATTGGTGACACTGCACGACGATAGCGATAAAATAAGCACTAAATAGAGGATAATTCTTTTCATAGCTTCTCGAAATTATATACAAATATACACAAATTTCTCTAATTATCCTAAATGTAGCAGCTATACAGACCGCTAGATACTTTATATATTATAGAAAAACTTGCTGCCCCTCCAAGTCTCCCTAATCAAAGAGGGATTTAGGGGATTGAATATTTCTCGTTCTCACGGAAAGAGATTGAGGTGGAATGACTAATGGAGCAAATGTCAACTTCTCAAAGGAGGAGGAATTGCATAAGCTGGATGCGCAAGCCTCCCTTTCTCAAAGGGAGGTTTGGAGGGAATGTAAATATGAATGGCGGCTCAGCCGACTCTTTAAGCCTAAATCCGAGGGTTAGGCTGTAAGGCGGGATGAAGAGGTAAGGCGCTGAGGAAAGCTATGCTCTGCTGAGCAGCACGAGCAACAAAAAAGCCGAACGATTATATGATTATCACAACCCCAACAAAAGAAAAGCCTCCCTTTCTCAAAGGGAGGTTTGGAGGGAATGTAAATATGATTGGCGGC
>JAGBTP010000034.1 GCA_017631255.1 Alistipes sp. | reverse complement strand
GCGGCTACGACTCGACGCGCTTCTACACCACCTTCTCGCTCAAGGCCTTCGTCACACGCACCCTCTTTCTGCACATCGGCTACCGCTTCGACACTACGCAGTACACCCACAACCTTATGTATGGCTTAGGCGTTAGGTTTTAGCGAGTATCGATTAAATCAACAAAAAATTAGGGTCGCACCCTCGGCACAACCCTAACTTAATATATTATATATTATATATGGTAGCAACTACGCCGCCGACTCAATCTCCATTTCAGCCTCTACCTCAATCTCAGCTGCGGCCTCCACTGCGACCTCGGTCTCAGAATTTACCTCGACCTCCGTCACAGTCTCAGGCTCAACCTCTGCTACAGTCTCAATCACGGTCTCAGGTTCAACCTCAGTTTCCACTGCGATTTCGGTCTCAACCTCAACGACGCTCTCTGGCTCTACCTCTGGTTCTACCTCAACGACGCTCTCCACCACCTCAGTGTATGGAGCCTCCTCCTGCAACGGCATCACCACCGCTGCGCGCTCAGGGGTGATAGTGGCAAGCGCCGACTCATAAGGCGCTGCAACAACCATAGCATCATTCTCCTTCTTCATCTTCTTACTCTTACGGAGGTGCTCAGGGCGACCAAAGTTAAAGCCAATACCCATATAGATGTTGAACGAGCTCTGGTAGCGAGGCACAGCATTCATCTTGATACCCAAGATTGGGTCAGCATCCGAAGAGTTAACCCATCGCGTGTCGATAAAGTCCACGCCGACAAACATATTAACCACCGCAGGGTGGATGTTGAGTGCAAAGCCGAACACGCCCAACCTATTGTGGTTAAGGAAGGTATGCGAAAGCGTTGCCGACAGCCAATTCGTTGGACGCAGGTTGAGCGACGCCGTAATATCGGAGTAGAACATCGTCTTGCAGAACCTATTGTGCGAGAGCAGACCGACGGCCATATGGTTACCCAAGAAGTTATACTCCACGCCTGCATTTACCGAACAGTTGAGCATCGTAGTATAGCCATTGCTATTAGGCACCTCGTCGACATTGAAATTAAAGTCGCTGTCGGTCTCCATCTTCGAGGTCTCAAGGTTTACGCCATTAAAGCCAAAGTGACCACCGATATATCCACCAACGCGGTTCTTACCATCCCACTTGATAAAGCCCAAATCCGTAACCGCCAACGATAGTTTTAGGTGGTCATCCAAGAGTCGCACCTCGGTACCGAGGTCGATGGCAAAGCCGTAGTTCTTGATGTTCTTAAAGATGTAGGCAGGGTCGAAAAGAAGCATATCGCTGAGCAAGGCACGAGCACCGCTCTGCGTCTTGGCATCTTCGTCGATGATAGCGCCATTAGCCCTCCAAGTACCACCCATATAGGCCTTTACCTCGTCGGGAGCTACGCGTATAGCGCCCTCGTTCAAGCTCATATCGAGCGTTGCGATGCCGACCAAAAACTTAGCCTTGATACCGAGCGACACATTCTCGTGCACACGGAACGAGGTGCCGAGGTATATATCGGCATAGGTATTAAACTCGCACGCCGTAGCACTCAGGTCGTAGGTGCCATTGCCCAGAGTCTTAACCGCCTTAAAGAGGTCCATCGACATTGCGGCATCCATCGACGCACGCGTGTCGATACCAAACGACCAAAACATCTTCTTGGCATAGAATCCCACGCCAAAGAGCGCCACTCGCGCATCAACAGTCTCCTTGCCCACCGACGGTAGCTTGCTCAGATACTCATCTGCCGACACCGAGCTATGGAGCGCCGTAACCACGCCGCCATCACGCTTATAGAAGAAGTTGTCAATCGACAAAAAGTTCGAGTTGATGCTCGCCGCCGTAGCACTCACGCCAGGCACGATGATGTAGCCACGCGTAGGCACAAGCGCTGGGTTTAGCTCCGTACGGAAGTAGGAGCCCTCCATAAAGTACGATGTACGCGACTGCGCCGAGGCGCTATCTATACCCACCAGAAGGAGGGCCAAAGCTATAATCGATACTATCCTTTTCATACACGCTCCGTTCATTATAACAAAGTATCAAGGTCTACCGTGATGCCACCCTTAAGCTCGAGCTGCAACATCACACTCACATATTGGCTATCGTTTATCGCCACAGAGCCACCCTCCGCAGCACTTGTTGCCGACAGCATAAACTCGATGATATCCACCGCCGCAAGGTTCGACAAACGGCCATCCTCACCAAGGTCGAGGCTTAGGCGCAGCGTACTGGTCTTAGGCGTCACACCATCCACCGAGCCAAGAATCTTGCTATCGTCATCCATATATACCTGCACCTCGGTCATCTCGCCCTCCACATCCTTGCACTTGACATCGGCACTAAACTCCAATGGTGTAGTGTTCTCGACGATGGCAATGACAGTGATGTCGCCAACCTTGAAGTTGTAGTCCATCAGTTTCTCAAATGTCGAGCTAAGACCCTCAACCTTATCCTTATAACGAATTGCAAGGCTGTCGTCGATGCTCAGCGGCACATTGATATTGTAGCCATACTCCACCGACAGGTCATCGGCAATGTGTATCGTCTGCACCTTAGACTTGTCGACGCTAAGGTCGAGGTTTACATTGAGCGCCTCGGGCAGAGTGCCAACAAACAGCTTCGTCACATCGCACGCCACGAAGGTGTACATAGCATCGCTATACTGTTCACGCAGGCTCTCGTCGGCAATGATGATGCTCACCGCGATAGGCTCAATATTACCATCGGCAAAGGTCGCAGCAGCTATATTGATATCGCTAAACGACACGCTATTCTCCTCGCACTCCACACCACCTACCACAGGCACCACAGAGCCGCTGAGTACCGACTCCATAGTGAGCGGATGCGAGATATTTACCTCGATGATAGGCTTAAGTCCCACGCCCTCAATCTCGAGCGAAAGATCCTTGAGTTCCTCAAGGTCGAACGACTCCTCTACCTGGTAGGCGTAGTCAATCTTGCCGCACACCGACTCCATCTCGAGGTTCGCCTCCTCGATGCCTACGCTAACCACAAGGCTGCCGTCGTGCTCGAGCGCCGACACCTTCACATTCGCATCATCCTTGAAGTGTGCCACCACCGATGGCTCGAATGCTATCTCCATAATGCCATCATCGGGCACGATGCCCTCCTCTCCGAAGTCCAGCGCATCAACACCCACGCATACGCCTCGCTCAAGGGCGGCAATAGTCGACACAAGCTCGTTCTTCTGAGCGTCGTACTCATAGCCCTGGCCCGCAATCTGGTGAAGTACAAGGTATTGTGGCAACGACACCACCACCTCCACATCGTCGACATAGTCACCCAGCCACTCAAGACCGTGAGCATAGAGGCTTAGTAGCGTGTTGTCATCCTGCTTAAGTGTCACATTGCTCACCATCTTAACCGCATCTGGCAGACCCGTAATCATAATAGGCTCACCACCCTCAACACGACACTCCACAAGGTTGACATCGGGGTTAACCTTCACCTCGGCATCGCCATACTCAAAGTCGGCATTTAGCTCGATATGAGGCATCTGCTCAAGCGAGAAGAGACCCGCCCTCGTCTCAATCTCAAGCTCCATATCGAATGTAATCTCAAGTGGTATATCGAGGTGGTGATTCTCACCCACCGCAGTGGTATTGGTAAGGCTCTCTACATAGATAACAAAGTCGAAGCTCTCCGTACCCGCCGCAATATCATACTCTACGGGATAGCTCACGCACTCCTCTGCCAACACCCTATTCTCCTTATCGAGAATCGTCAGCGTGCCACCACTAACGCCAATCGTATAGTTTAGCTTACCACCGCCGTTGATGTCAGCAAAATCGTTAAAATCAACACTTAGGTGAATAGGCGCACCGTGGTGACCCGCCTCCACATCGTAGAAGTAGATCTTCTCGAGGTTCTCAATCTGATCCGGCAGGTTCATCTCGATATGCTTGTCGCTGATGCTATACGAGTAGCTACCCCTAAGCGTTGGCATCGCCATACCCTCAGGGATCAGGTAGTCGAACTGCGCAAAGCTCGCACCCACCTGCCTAAACTCCTCAAGCACACCGAGGTCAACGGCGATGTCGTCTGCCTCGGATATCTCGATGCTCTCCATATCGACCTCGTACTGAGGGTAGTCAGCCTTGAAGAGGGTCTCAATCTCAGGTATCTCGAACTCGGCAGTGATATCCTCAATCTCCACCACGCTATTCTCGCCCGCATATACGAACGAGTAGTTGCCCTCCTCGTCCTTCACAAGGCCGTCAATCTCACGATCGCCAAGCAGCTCGCCCAGCGTCTTCTTACCCAAGTAGCCAAGCGGCAGGGTTGTTGTGCCGCTGCCAAGCGTAACCTCGGTCGATACATCGTCGAGGTTAAACGACCTATCGACACAAGCGACTGCTGCAAATGCGCATACCGCACCCATTAGGCGATACACATAACTTTTTAGTCTCATATATACGATTGTTTGTTTTTCTCGCTTAGTGCTGAGAAGATGTACAAATATATGTTTTTTTTCTAAAATATCCTAATTTTATGACACTTATTTTCAACATCATTTTGTATATTTGACGCAGTTTTATAAATTTCAAACCTTTGATGCAATGAGAAGAGTATTTACCATTATCGCCGCAAGCATAGCACTTATGCTCAGTGCGTGCACCAAGCCGTCACAAACCGAAAATATATTTCCCGTGTTGGATAGCCTCGACGGCACGCTGTGGTATAGCCTCGACAATGGCGACAGCCTCAACATCATCTACTACGATGTCATCTACAACGCTGCCGACGGCGCTATGATTGGCTACGACACACCTGAGCGCGCCAACGAGATTGTGCGTCGTGAGTTTAGCTACACCTTCACCCCTGCCGACGCGATGTCGGACGGCATCGTGAGTATGGAGTTTAGCGACGGCCAGCGCTATGGCGGCATCCTCGTACCTAAGGGGGTGTTCCAGATTAACTTGCGCGATGTCTACATCATCCAGCTCTACGAGGTCGACGAGCGAGGCGAAATTATCTACGATGTCAACGGCAACATCAAGTCAACGCTCCAGATGTGGCGCGAGTAGCACACTCCGCAAAAGTCTAAAATTGGTTGTACGCGAGGTACAACCAATTTATGTTTGAAGGTACTGCATCACGCGAAAGAAGACCCCACGGGATAGTACAATATGTACAGCCCGCGGGGTCTTACTTTGGGGATGGGACGCAGATGCGCCGCTATCACAAGAAATAATTACAGGTCGACGAGATGATTCTTAATAGCATACACCACAAGGTTGGCGGTATTCTTGCACCCGGTCTTCTCGAGAATATTGGCGCGATGCTTGTCTACGGTGCGCTTGGAGATGAAGAGCTTATCGGCAATCTCCTGATTGGAGAGGCCACGACATACCTCAACAAGAATCTCGACCTCACGATCGGAGAGTGCATCCTCCTCGCACTTAGGCTCGGTGGTTAGGCGGCTCATATTGCGCGTAAGCATACCGAGCAGGGCACTACTGAAGTAGCTATCGCCAGCCACTACGGCATTGACAGAGGCGTAGACCTCCTCGATGTCGGAGTCCTTGAGCAGAAAGCCTGAGGCGCCGCACTTGACCATAAGGGTATAGTAGTGGTCGTCGCCATACATCGAGAGGGTTATGACCTTGAGGTTGGGGCGCAGCTGCAACGCCCTGCGCGTAGTCTCCGAGCCATCGATGCCAGGCATAGATATATCCATAAATACTACATCGACATCGAGCGCAGGAAGCTGTGCGAGGAACTCCTCGCCACTACCCACATCTGCCACCACCTCGAAGCCCTCACGCTGCATAAGCAGACCCTTGAGACCTGTGCGAAAGAGCGTGTGGTCGTCAACGAGAGCTATTCTTACGCCTTCTTTTTCCATTCTTCTTCACTTCGTTAAGTTCTTCTATATCAACATCAGCAAGCCCCTCCATCGAGCCATCGGTGGCCACTGACACCCTCGCTAACATACCCTCATTAGGGCGCGATGTTATCTTTATCTTTCCGTTTAGCGACGATATACGCGAGCGGATATTAGACAGTCCCATACCACGATTCTCCACATCGCGCAGCAGGAAGCCAACGCCGTTATCGCGATACTCCACCACCAAATACTTGCCGTCACGCCTAAGCGTGATGCTTATATCGGTACACTTGGCGTGCTTGAGCGAGTTATTAACCAGCTCGCAGACAACGCGATAGAGGATAACCTCTATGTTCGAGTCGAAGCGCTCCCCGCCAATGGTCGTGGTAAAGAGTATATTCGTATCGCGCGTGGTGCCGAGTCTGTCGACAAACTGCTTGATGCCACGCGCAAGGCCAAAGTTGCTAAGGATGTGGGGCGACAGGTTATTCGAGATCTCTCGTAGCGAGCGTATCGCCTCGTCAATCACCGCAGCGCTGTTCTGCAACACTGCCCTATCGTTATCGCTCAGGTTAGCGCGCTGCAATGCCGATAGCGACATCTTCGCTGAGCTAAGGAGCGGACCTAAGCCGTCGTGCAACTCACGCGAGAATGAGGCACGCGAGCGCTCCTCGGTGCGCAGCACTGCCGTCATAAGCCTATTCTCCAAGATGCGGCGCTGGAGCGTAACACTCTCCACATGGCGCACAAGGAAGCGCGCGCAGACAACGCATATCGAAAAACTAAGCGATACGATGATACCCACCCACGCAAATACCAGGTCGGCAACCTCCCTGCCTGCAAACTCCTGCAACTGGAAGAAGCGCTCGACACTCAGCAGCACGAGGGCTATGATGCAACATATCCACAGCGCCTTGAACTTCGTGCGATTGACCAGCAGCAGCGCTATGCCCATAGCCACCACCTGCATCACAATCGACACAATCATCAGTATCTCAACCGCTCTCATACCCAGCTACGCTATTTAGTTACCCCGCTACAACACGCCATCGAGGCTCCTGAGCATACCGTAGTCAGTCATATCGGTCTGCACCGGCACCACCGACACATAGCGGTGCTTGAGTGCCCACTCGTCGCTATCCTCGGCCATAGGCTCAGCGTTCTGGAACGCACCCGTAAGCCAGAAGTAGTTACGACCGTGAGGGTCCGTTCTCTCGTAGAACTCCTCCTTCCAGAAGCCACGCGTCTGGCGCGCAAGGCGCACACCCTGAATCTCGTCGGCAGCGCAGCGTGGGAAGTTAACATTGAGACACAAAGGTCGTGGCAGATGCTCCGCAGCGCCGAGTATAGACGCTATAATCTCACGACCATACTTCACCGCACCCTCGAAGTCGGCATCGGCATCGTGGTCATCGAGCGAGAGGCCAATGGCAGGCACGCCGTAGAAGCTGCCCTCAATGGCGGCACCCATAGTACCCGAATACATAACATTAATCGCCGCATTCGAGCCGTGGTTGATACCCGATATTACGAGGTCTACCTTGCGCTCCTTGAAGAGGTGGTCGAAGGCAATCTTCGAGCAGTCGACAGGCGTACCCGAAAGGGCGTATATCTTCAAACCTTCAGACTCCTCGGTAAGGCGGAGGAAGAGGGGTGAGTTGATGGTAATAGCCTGGCTCATACCGCTCTGCACACGCTCCGGGGCGATGGCGATGACCTCACCAAATTCTCTTGCGAGGTTCACCGCAGCACGAAAGCCCTTCGACATATAACCATCGTCGTTGGCCACGAAAATCAATCTATCTTTACTCATAGTTCTTCAGTTACTTAAATTTATTGGGGGGGGGTGTTATAAGCTGCTATATATATCCTTCTCCGATGTCGAGGCGTCAAGCCTTATGGCAATCATAATAAGTATGGTAAAGGCCATCAGCGACGAGCCACCGTAGCTCATCAGCGGCAGCGGGATACCCATCACCGGCATCAGGCCGATGGTCATACCCACATTCACCAGCACATGCAGCAGCAATATCGCCGCCACCGAGTAGCAATACACTCTGCCGAACGGCTCCTTTATTCGCTCACCCATACGCATAAGGCGCAAGATGAGGGCGGCATACAACGCCACCACGATGAACGAACCCACGAAGCCCCACTCCTCGCCTACGATGCAGAAGATGAAGTCGGTATGCTTCTCAGGAACATAGTCGTACTTAATCTGCGTGCCCTCCATAAAGCCCTTGCCCCACATACCGCCAGAGCCGATGGCAATCTTCGACTGGTTGACATTATATCCCACATTGCGAGGGTCATCCACAAGGCCCACGAAGGTAAGTATTCGGTTCTTCTGATGCGGCTCGAGGTGCGAGAAGAGGCTATCGGCCAGCGGCACAAAGAGCATCGCATAGACAAACATCGCTATCGGCCATAGGAGCATCAGCGTACGCGTCTTGAGCGCCAGCACCGCCAGCACCACCGCCGCAACGCCACACACCACCATCAGCGAAGCGTAGCCACTCAAGGGCGTAGTCAGCGTAAGGAGCAGCGACAGCAGGACCACAAGGCAGAAGAATCGTATGTGGCCAAAGAGCTCACGCGTCTTGAACATATTATACAGCGTGAACATCACCAGCAGGGTGATAAATATTACCACAGGGTCGAAAATAAGCGCCGCCACAAAGAGTACCACTGTAAAGATAATCGGGAAGTAGATATACTTGGTAAGGCCCTCACGATAGAGCACAAAGAGGAACGCACCGAGCACCAATCCCGAACCCGTATCGTTCTGCAACACGATGATACCGAATGGCAGGATAATCACCGCCGCCACCTTGATAAGGTCGGGCAAGCGCTTGATATTGAAGGCATAGTCGCTCATTATGCGTGCCATCATCAGCGCCGTAGCAATCTTCACGAACTCAACGGGCTGGATGCGGACGCTACCAAACTCAAACCAGGCCTTAGCGCCGTTAACCTCACGACCGAAGAAGAGCGCACCGAGCAGCATCAGGATGCCGGCGATATAGACTGGGTAGGCAAACATATGAAACAGGCGCCTATCGAGCAGCAGCACCACGGTAGCCACCACCGATGATATTGCGAGCCACATAATCTGCTTCATATAGTTGTGGCTCAGCGAGAATATATTAGCACTCTCAGGCTCGTACGATGCCGAGGTGATGCACATCACACCGATAAGCACGATGGCGATATAGAGTCCCAGCGCCAGCTTATCCACTGCGCCAAAGAGCGAGGTATTAGCCCCTCGGCTCGACATATTATACTCCGAAATCATCACTCTTTGCTATTTATGCTTATCACTTTTTACTCTGCTGGCGCTTCTGGTCGTACCTCTGCTGCTTGGCGTCGTAGTTACGCGTGTAGTTGGGTCTAAAGTTGAGCACATCCTCCACCATCTTAGGACGCGTGATGGTATCGGTCAAGTACAACTCCTCGATAAGGCTTGCGATAGGCAGCGCAATCGAGGCACCAAAGCCACCGTGCTCGACATATACCGAGATGGCAATCTTCGGGTTGTCCTTCGGTGCGAAGGATAGGAATGTCGAGTGGTCGGCACCATTAGGGTTCTGCGCCGTACCCGTCTTACCACACACATCCCAGCCCTCGAGGCGCGCCTTTCCCGAAGTACCCGCCACATTAACACCACGCCACATACCCTCGACAATAGGCACGAAGTGTATCGAGTCGACGAGCGTGTACTGACGCTCATAAAAGCGGCTATCTATCGAGTCACGACCCTCAATCTTCTTGATGATGTGAGGTATGTAGTAGTAGCCACGATTTGCCACGATAGCAGCAAGGTTGGCCATCTGCAACGGCGTACATCCCATCTCACCCTGACCAATGGCACACGAAATCACCGTACCCCAGTTCCAGCTATTGTTGTAACCCTTGTCGTAGTACTCGGGCGTTGGCACATATCCCGTGCCCTCGCCATACTGGTCGGTACCGAGCTTACGACCGAATCCGAAGCTATACACATAGTCGTTCCAAACGCGCACACCCTCCTTTACCGAGCCGTACTTCGAGTTGGTAATCATATCCCTAAAGACATAGCAGAAATAGGCGTTGCACGAGTGCGCCACAGCATCACGCAGATTGAGCGGCGAGCTATGCGCGTGGCAGGCCATCTTACGCGAACCGTAGCTAAAGCCCATACTACAAGGGTAGCGGTCGCTGGCCTTGAGCACACCCTCCTGCAAACCAATGAGTCCCTGTACCAACTTAAAGGTAGAGCCTGGAGGGTACTTCGCCTTCACCGCACGGTTGAACTGCGGCTGGCGCTGGTTGTGGAGCATAGCGGCATAGTTGTTATTTCGCTGCCTACCCACCATAAGATCGGGGTCGTATGTTGGCGACGACACCATAATGAGAATCTCACCCGTCGACGGCTCGATAGCCACCACGGCACCAATCTTACCCACCATCAGCTCCTCGGCAAACTCCTGCAAGCGAGCGTCGATGGTCGATGTGAGCTGCGAGCCCTTGACAGGCAGGATGTTATCCATACCATCGTTGTACTCGCCCTTGAGAGCACCGTATGAGTCATATATTCGGTAGCTCACACCCTTCTCACCTCGGAGCATAGCCTCGTAGGCCGACTCCACGCCGCCGACACCGATGTAGTCGCCCACCTCGTAGTACTCCCACTTGCGAACATCCTCATCGCGCACCTCGCTAACATAGCCAAGGAGATTACCTCCAATCTTGCGGGGGTACTCGCGTGCCGTACGGAAGCGGGTATGGAAGCCCTTGAAGTCACCCTCGTCGAGGAGGAGTTTGTTGTCCTGCGAGAGGTAGTTGGTAACGAGTGTTGGGGCGCGTGGGCTCAGTGCTGCCGCCTTGAGCTTCTTCTTCAGCGCTTCGGGCGTAATCTCAAGGATTGTGGCAAGGCGCATAGTGTCGAAACCCGTCTTAGGTATCTCCCTATAAATCACCATCACATCGTAGCAAACACGGCTCTTAACCAGATACTCGCCATTACGATCGAGCACCTCGCCACGCATAGGGTACTCCACCTCGGTGCGAACGATGTTCTTCGTTGCCTTGACATCGTACTCATCTGAGAGAATCTGCATCGAGAAGAGCCGTATGAGGATTATGACACCGATGGCTCCCACCAATATCTGTAATATCTTATATCGCGACATCTCCCAATCCCATTACTTATTATGAATCTTCGAGCCCAAAAAGCGTACAATCGGCCACGCAATGATGAGCGAGAGCAGCGCGCTGCACACAATCGTCAGGATCAACATTCCGGGCATTGCGAACGACAGCCTCTCGAGAATGAAGAAGAGGGCGTGGTGCACGAGCAGCATAGCACCCACATATATCATCATCAGCCTCATCGACAGACGCGAGAAGAGCGACGACTGGTCACCCGCCTCGACGCTGCGGCGTGTGGTAATGAAGAGTATCGACGAGCGCATAATGGCAAGAGGCAGCAGTGTAGCGGTATAGAGTCCCGATCCACCCTGCGCCAAGTCCATCACCATACCCACGGCAAGGGCGATGAGCATAACCCATATCGTGCGCCACTCCATAGGCAGCAGCAACACGATGAGCGGGAATAGCATCGGGCGCAGCCACAGGGCTATCGAGAGCTCATCGAGGATGAATATCTGGAGGAACAACAACATCAAGGTCATTCCCAAGTATGGTAAACTTCTAAACATCGTAATTCATTCAAAAGGTTTCTGTTTGGCTACCCTATTAACGGTTCACCTCGAGCTGCGTCTGCAACTCCTGAAGCTCGCCATAGTGGGTATTCTCGACGATGAGGACATTATCAAGGCGTGACATATCGGCAGCAATGTTGACCACAGCGCTATATGCCGACTTTGCCGAGTTGAGTTCATACTCCTCGATGGTACCAATGACCACACCCTCAGGCAGACGCTCCGAGCGCACTTCGACAACCATACCCTCGTGCGGCTCCGAATATACCGACAAGTCCTTCGCCTCGACCCTATACTGCGACTGTCCCGACCAGATGATCATACACACATGGCCATTGTCTACCAGACGACCACCCGTCGAGAACTCAACGCTCAGCATAGGCTGCACAACGCAATAGTGGTCGCTGCACAACACCACATAGCCCACAAGTTCGTTCTTAGGCGTCACCACACCCATATCCTTAGCGATGCCGTCGGCACTACCCTTGTCGAGGATTATCGAGTTACGCAGGCGGTTGGTCGTCAGCGACACCACCCTCGCCTCGTGGTAGCGGAAGTGACCTCCCGTGCGCTCGCTCATACCCTGCGCCAAGGTATCGACCCTGCTATACTCACCGCCACCCACAGCCTCGAGTTGCTCGCTAAGTTCTGCTACGCGCGCCGTAAGCATACGATTGGTCTCAGGCAACGAGAAGAAGTGCTCGACGCTGCCGATGGTATTGCTTATGGCACCTCCCACCGCCGTGGTGCGCGACAGTATCTTAGCCTCGGTGTATGGCGACGACGAGGCGTATGTCCACAGTGCTACGCCCTCAACCAAGAGGAATATCACCAAGACATATATGCGCTTAATAAATTCAATGAGTCTATGCATAATCTGCCACTACTTATCGTAGAAAGGCTGCCCACACCATTGCTGACAGCCTCCCCTAAACGAAGTTTTTATATCACATATTGCGTCACCTTGCCCAGCTCGAGCACCGCCACATTAGGCAGCCCCTCACCCGCAAGGCCGCTATGACACACTACTACTTCTCGCCACCCATAAGGAATGAGAAGTTACCCACATTGTTGAGTGCAATGCAGGTACCACGCGCGATAGCACGAAGTGGATCGTCGGCAATGTGCACAGGAAGACCAGACTTCTTCGACAGACGCTCATCCAAGCCCTTGATAAGCGCACCACCACCAGCGAGGTAGATACCGTTCTTCACCACATCAGAGTACAACTCTGGTGGCATCTCCTCGAGCACCTCCATTAGGGCGTTGTCCAGTTTAACGAGTGACTTATCGAGTGCGTATGCAATCTCGCTATAATTCAGGCGCACGGTCTGTGGCAGGTTGGTGAGCATATTTGAACCCGTGAAGATGTAATCATCTGGCTCCTCAGCAAGCTCAGGCACCGCAGCACCGATAGCACACTTGATATCCTCAGCGGTACGCTCACCGATACGGATGCCGTGCTGCTGACGGATGTAGTTTTGGATGTCGTTGGTAAACACATCACCTGCGGTGTTGATTGACTTCGAGCATACGATACCACCGAGCGAGATACAAGCGATCTCCGAGGTACCACCACCGATGTCGATAATGAGGTTACCCTCTGGTGCCTCCACATCGAGGCCAGCACCAAGAGCTGCCGCCATAGGCTCGAAAATGAGGTAAATCTCACGACCACCAGCGTGCTGCGCCGAGTCACGCACCGCACGAATCTCCACATTTGTAGAGCCCGAAGGGATACAAATCATCATACGCAACGATGGTGCGAACATACCACGCGTAGCACCCACCTTCTTAATAAGGCCACGAAGCATAAGCTCTGTTGCCTCGAAGTCGGCGATAACGCCATCCTTGAGTGGGCGGATAGTGCGGATGTTAGAGTGCGTCTTACCATCCATAAGTCGTGCCTTGTGGCCGATAGCCATCAAGTCACCAGTCTTGATACTTAGTGCCACGATAGATGGCTCGTCAACGACCACCTTACCGTTGTGCATAATGAGCGTATTGGCCGTTCCAAGGTCAATCGCCAACTCTTGTGTTAGTGAAAAGATACCCATATCTGTATTTTTTTAATTTTCGTTCAACATTCGACCCTCTTACAACTCGCACTTTTTGCTATGTGGCTGGGGGCATAGACAAAAAAAGCGACTTGTGGCGCGTAGCTACGCCATAGGTCGGAACTCAAAGTAAATCAACATTTTAACCCCTCAACGAGCAAAACGCCGCCTTACTCCTTTGCAAAGATAGGAAAAAGATATGGACAATTTGCAAGAGTTTTCATATTTTTTTGCTAAATTTGTCAATAATTTTTTACCTATGAACTCAAAGAGTACTCCCAAATGTGCCGTACTTGGTTACGGCAGCTGGGCAACAGCCATTGTAAAGACACTTACCGTGAACCACCATCAGATAAATTGGTTGGTTCTTAACGACGATATACGCGAATCACTCGAGACACGAAGCCGCAACATCAAGTACCTCCCCTGGTGCTATCTCGATCGTGAGTACTTCACAGCCTCAGCCGACATTAACGAGGTGGTGCGCGATGCCGACATCGTGATTTTGGCGATGCCATCGGCCTTCCTCAAGAAGTTCCTCGAGCCGCTGACCGTAAGCCTCAAGGATAAGATTGTCGTATCGGCAGTCAAGGGTATCATCCCTGGTGACTACCTGACCATCGTCGAGCATATGAACCGCTACTACGATGTACCGATGAAGAACCTTGCGGTGGTGACAGGACCGTCACACGCCGAGGAGGTGGGCCAGTGTCAACTATCGTACCTCACCGTGGCGGCAGAGGATATGACCACCGCCGAGAAGGTTAGCAGCGTGCTGGCCAACGAGTTCTTCCGTTGTAGCCTCTCTACCGATGTCCTCGGTGTTGAGGCGGCAGCCATTATGAAGAATGTCTACGCCTTGGCAGTGGGCATCGCCGTAGGTCTACGCTATGGTGACAACCTCCTCGCCGTACTTATCTCGTGCTGCGCTGCTGAGATGAAGCACTTTATCGACGAGGCGGTACCTATGGCCGACCGCAACATCAACACCGCAGCATATATGGGCGACCTGCTCGTCACCTGCTACTCGCCACTAAGCCGCAACCGCCGTCTTGGCACGCTTCTTGGCAAGGGCTGCTCGGTGAAGAGCGCGCTCAACGAGATGACTATGGTGGCTGAGGGTTATTATGCCGCTGAGTGCATCCGCCGTAGCTCTATGCGTCGCAACATTGAGATGCCAATCGCCGATATGGTCTGGGAGGTTCTCTATAACAAGGCATCTGCGCGCGAAGCGATGTTAGCACTCACCCAGATTCTCCGCTAACAACCTAACACTCACAACGATACACCATAAACTAAAACACTATACGCTATGAAACTAATCTCTTTTGATGCACGCCACAGTGGCATTAACATCACCCCCGATATGCAGGCCGAGGCCGCTCGTGCCAACCGACTTTTGCACACAGGTGAGGGCGCCGGCAACGACTTCCTCGGCTGGGTAAACCTCCCATCGTCAATCACCGACGAGCATATGGCTGAGATTCAGCGCGTGGCTAACCGTCTGCGCTCGAAGGCTGAGGTCGTAGTATGTATCGGCATCGGTGGTTCGTACCTCGGTGCTAAGGCTGTATTGGAGGCTATGACCAACTCGTTCGAGTCGCTCAAGAAGCGTCACGACAACCCTACCGTTGTATTCGCTGGCGAGAACATTTCGGAGGACTACACCCACGAGCTTATGGAGGCACTCAAGGATTACTCTATCGCCGCTATCGTAATCTCAAAGTCGGGTACCACTACCGAGCCAGCTATCGCCTTCCGCCTTATCAAGGCCGAAATCGAGAAGCGTTATGGCAAGGCTGAGGCTGCTGAGCGTATCGTTGCCATCACCGACAAGGCGCGTGGTGCTCTCAAGACCCTCGCAACACAGGAGGGCTACGATACCTTTATTATTGAGGACAATGTCGGAGGTCGCTACTCGGTACTCTCACCCGTAGGTTTACTTCCACTTGCTGTCGCAGGTGTCGATGTCAACGCCTTTGTTGAGGGTGCACGCGATATGGAGAGGCTCACAGGCGAGGCTACGCCTATCGAGGAAAACCCTGCTGCGCAGTACGCTATCGTGCGTAACGAGCTCTATAAGGCGGGCAAGAAGATTGAGATTCTCGGCTCGTACGAACCTAAGTTGCAGTACATCGCTGAGTGGTGGAAGCAGCTCTATGGCGAGTCAGAGGGTAAGGAGCTTAAGGGTATCTTCCCAGCAAGTGTAACCCTCACCGCCGACCTTCACTCTATGGGTCAGTACATCCAGGAGGGCGAGCGCACACTCTTCGAGACCATCATCTCGGTAAAGAACTCGAAGTATGAGGTTAAGGTGGAGGCTGACGAGGCTAACCTCGACGGTCTTAACTTCCTCACCGGCAAGCGTCTCTCTCAGATTAACAAGATGGCTGAGCTTGGTGTACGCCTTGCACACATCGACGGCGGCGTGCCTAACCTCGTTATCGAGATTGAGCGCATCGACGAGCGCACCATTGGTCAGTTGCTCTACTTCTTCGAGAAGGGCTGCGGCATCAGCGGCTACATCCTCGGCGTCAACCCATTCGACCAGCCAGGTGTAGAGGCATACAAGAAGAATATGTTTGCTTTGCTCGACAAGCCAGGCTACGAGGAGGAGTCAAAGGCTCTCAAGGCTCGCTTGCAGTAGTCTTCCTCGGTGCTAAATTGATAAGGGCTGTCCCGCGTGGATGGCCCTATTTTTTTTCGAACCACGACACGACATAGGTAATAAAATGAGAGGTCGGCCACCAAAGTAACCAACCTCTCTTGTTTTGCATACGCTATAAGCCGAGTTCTGTTCTCGCTCAGATGAGCGAGCCCCCATCATTTATCTACGACGACAATCACTTGCCGCCTCTAGCAACCTACCCCCCGACATCGAGCGAGCAACCCTTAATTGTCGGTATACACGGTCTTGCAACCCACGAGACGCACAGCCGAGGAGTATTGCTACCCTCGCGGTGGGCTCTTACCCCGCCTTCTCACCCTTACCCTTGCGGGCGGTTATTTTCTTCTACGCTACTATACCCTCACGGATATCAAGCCATTAACTTGCGTGGTGCTCTATATTGCTCGGACTTTCCTCTTCCACCATAGGTGTCAGCGATGGAGCGCATATGCCGTTGCAAAGGTAGTAAAAAAAAGCCAAAATTGCAAAACCACCCAAATAGCGACACACCTAACTGACACCCGCACAAAAAAAGACCACTCGGGTCTGTACATCGTACTTCACCCCGAATGGTCTATTATTATGGATGTGCCGCCCGTTGCGGCCTATCGCCTAAGGTGTTACTTAACCTCCTCGAACTCTACATCCTCAGGCTGTGCCTGCTGCTCGCCAGCGGTGTTTGCACCACCCTGCTGCTGCTGAGCCTGCTGCGCCTGCTGCTGAGCATAGATATCCTGCGATGCTGCCTGCCAAGCGGCGTTGAGAGCCTCGATAGATGAGTCGATAGCTGCAAGGTCCTGAGCCTTATGTGCCTCCTTGAGCTTAGCGAGTGCATCCTCGATAGCCGCCTTCTTCTCAGCTGGGAGCTTGTCGCCATACTCCTTGAGGTTCTTCTCAGTAGCGAAGATGTTTGAGTCGGCAGTGTTAATCTTCTCGATACGCTCCTTCTCTGCCTTATCCTTCGCCTCGTTAGCCTTCGCCTCGTCGCGCATACGCTGAATCTCTGCGTCGGTGAGACCGCTCGATGCCTCGATGCGAATCTTCTGCTCCTTGCCTGTACCGAGATCCTTAGCCGATACATTGAGGATACCGTTAGCGTCGATATCGAAAGTAACCTCAATCTGTGGCACACCGCGTGGTGCTGCTGGGATGCCGTCGAGGTTAAACTGACCGATTGACTTGTTATCAGCCGCCATAGCACGCTCACCCTGACATACATTGATAGTCACAGTAGGCTGGTTATCAGCAGCGGTAGAGAACACCTGGCTCTTGCGAGTAGGGATAGTGGTGTTAGCCTCGATAAGGCGAGTCATCACGCCACCAAGAGTCTCGATACCGAGTGAGAGTGGAGTCACATCCAAGAGGAGGACATCCTTAACCTCACCTGTGAGGACACCACCCTGAATTGCAGCACCCACAGCCACAACCTCATCAGGATTTACCGAGCGGTTAGGAGCCTTACCGAAGAACTCCTCAACTACGCGCTGGATAGCTGGGATACGGGTAGAACCACCTACGAGGATAACCTCGTCGATCTGGCTTGCCTGGAGGCCTGCGTCACGCAATGCTGTGCGGCAAGGCTCGATGGTCTTCTGCACGAGGTGGTCGCAGAGCTGCTCAAACTTAGCGCGTGTGAGCGACATTACAAGGTGCTGAGGGATGCCGTTTACAGGCATAATGTATGGGAGGTTGATGTCGGTAGTTGTAGCCGATGAGAGCTCGATCTTAGCCTTCTCAGCCGCCTCCTTGAGGCGCTGCAACGCCATAGGATCCTGGCGAAGGTCGATCTGATGCTCAGCCTTGAACACCTCTGCCATATAGTCGATGAGCACGTGGTCGAAGTCGTCACCACCGAGGTGAGTATCGCCATTTGTAGACTTAACCTCGAATACGCCGTCACCAAGCTCGAGGATAGAGATATCGAAGGTACCACCACCAAGGTCATAAACCGCAATCTTCATATCGTCCTGCTTCTTGTCGAGACCATATGCAAGTGCCGCAGCCGTAGGCTCGTTGATGATACGACGCACCTTGAGACCTGCGATCTCACCCGCCTCCTTAGTAGCCTGACGCTGTGAGTCAGAGAAGTATGC
>JAGBTP010000002.1 GCA_017631255.1 Alistipes sp. | reverse complement strand
CAACAGGTGCTACCGGTGCTACGGGCATCACACCACAGCTCAAGATCGAGAACGAGTATTGGTTTATCTCATATGATAACGGTGCTACCTGGACCAAGCTTGACAAGGCTACGGGTGACGATGGTAAGGATGGTGCTACGGGTGCCCCAGGCGTTGATGGCGAGGATGGCGACGCCTTCTTCGAGAGCGTCGATACCTCGGATAAGAATTATGTTGTGCTTACTTTGATTGATGGCACAGTGATTAAGCTCCCAACTTGGTTTGCATTTGAGGAGCTTCAGAAGCTCTGCAACGAGATGAATACCAATATCGCATCGTTGCAGGATATCGTCGAGGCATTGCAGGACAACGACTATGTAACTTCTGTTACTCCTATCTACGAGGACGGTAAGGCGATAGGCTATACCATTAACTTCTCAAAGAGTGGTTCTGTGACTATCTACCACGGCGAGAATGGTAAGGATGGAGTAAATGGTGAGAACGGTCTCGATGGCCACTCGCCACAGATTGGCGTTAAGCAGCACACCGACGGCATCTACTATTGGACTTTGGACGGTGAGTGGCTCTTGGACGAGGCTGGCAATAAGATTAAGGCCGTTGGTATCGACGGCGCAACAGGTGCTACCGGTGCAACGGGCATCACACCACAGCTCAAGATCGAGAACGAGTATTGGTTTATCTCATACGATAACGGTGCTACCTGGACCAAACTTGATAAGGCAACAGGTGACGATGGTAAGGATGGTGCTACGGGTGCACCAGGCGTTGACGGCGAGGATGGCGATGCCTTCTTCGAGAGCGTGACTCAGGATGCTCAGTATGTCTACATTGTTTTGGCTGATGGTGTCGAGATTACCTTGCCAAAGGGAGCACTGCTCGATATCGCGTTCGATGAGAGTGACCTTGTGGTGATGTCGCCAAACACAACTCGCCAGATTGGCTATACTGTGACAAGTGTGACCGAGAGTGTGACCGTGGAGGTGACCTCGTCGGCAGACATTAGGGCTAAGGTTGTGGCGGCAGATGCTGCGGGCAAGAGTGGTAACATCGTGATTACTACGGGTGCGGCTATTGATGAGTATAGCAAGGTTATCATCTTCGTGTCGAATGGCGAGCGGGTGATAATGAAGAGTATCGGCTTCGAGCAGAGTGGCTTGGAGGTGGTCGATAGTGCCGAGCAGAGCATCTCGCCTCTTGGTGGTGAGGTGGTGCTTAAGTTCGCTACCAATATGTCTTGGCGTGTAGAGGTGCCAGCGGCGGCGCAGAGCTGGATATCGCCTATGGCGGGTCGTGCAGCGATGACCGAGTACAGTACAAAGCTAAATGTTAGCCCTAACACCTCACTCGCAGTGCGTTCGGCAACCGTCAAGATTGTATTGGCCGACGGCGCTCTGGCGGCCGACTTCGTAATTTCGCAGGGCGTGTTTAATGCCTTCACCGCTGCGGGTAGCTGGCAGAGGGGTGATAATATTGCGGTATTTGCGGGTAACGACCGTAACCAGAAGTTTGTTTGCGACGGCGCGTCGTTCGTGCCTGCTGCTACGGCTAAGGGTGCTGCTACGGCGATGACGGCGCACTATGCCCTCTATCCATACTCGTCGTCGGCGACACTCAACGCTACGGGTAAGCTGGGTATCACACTTGCGGCGGAGCAGACTTACTCGGCTGACGGCATTGCCAAGACAAGCGATGTTCAGGTGGCTGTGACCCCCGATTTGCATACCACTCACTTCGAGTTTAGTCCCGTGTGCGCATACTTGTGTGTACGCCTCTGGGGCGATAACGAGACTATCAAGTCTGTTACCGTGAATGGTGCTGGTGGCGAGGCGCTGTCGGGTGCTGCGACTATCGTGCCTATGGTCGGCGGTGCGCATAAGTGCCAGATGACGGGCGCAGCTGCGGGTATCAAGCTCAGCTGCCGCAAGGAGGTGACCCTCGGTGCATCGAGCGCTGAGGCAACGGAGTTCTGGATCGCTGTGCCTGCCGTTGAGCTTGCGCAGGGTTATAGCATCACCATTGCGGGCTTCTATGGCGGCGAGCAGACCGTAACTTTTGCCGAGGGCGTGAACTTCGTTGCTGGCGAGAGCTATACCGCAACGGCGAAGGTTAAGATTCCAAACAATGGCATCGGTACCGGTGTCGGTGGCTGGGAGGACGGCGAGGAGGTCGAGGGTGAGGTATAACCTTGCTCTCGCTCGCACGCGCGTGTATAATGCGCGCGCGTATAGTGCGCGTGCACAGCGCGTGCGGGCGTGCGCAACACGCGTACATATAACATATGTGTCTCCACTTTGGATACAAGGCAATTATTAACAAAAACATAATACTATGAAAATTAAACTTTCACTTCTTTGGGGTATTGCTCTTGCGGCGCTTTCGGCGAGCTGTACGCAGGATGTTGAGGTCGTGGTGCCTCAGCCTAAGCCCGACGGTGCCATTGCTATCAATGTCAGTGGCAGTATTACGCAGACCTACACCACGCGTGTCGACGATGGTGGCTTCTGCGACGGCGACCAGATTGGTCTCTTTGGTGTTAACTACACCGATAACAACAGCGCTGCGGGCACGCTTGTCGACGAGGGCAACCAGGTCGACAATGCTCGCTACACCTACGACGAGGCCAACCACACTTGGACCTCGAGCGGCAATATCTACTACAAGGATGCCGAGACGAACATCGACCTCTACGCCTACTATCCCTACGCCTCTGTTGGCAGCGTTGCGGAGTATGCCTTCGAGGTGGCGCAGGACCAGTCGGGCGCAAATGGTGTTGACGGCTATGCGCAGTCGGACTTTTTGTGGGCTAAGGCCGAGAATATCACTCCGAGCGAGAAGGCTGTGAAGCTGCGCTTTGCGCACCGCCTGTCGTGCGTCAATGTGGTACTCACCGAGGGCAGTGGCTTCGAGGCTGGCGAGTGGGACGCGTTGGATAAGAGTGTGCTCGTGATGAATACCGCCCGCACTGCCGCTATTGATATGGCTACGGGTGTTGCTACGGCTACGGGCGAGGTGCCTATGGAGGGCATCGTTATGAAGTCGGGCGGCGATGGCTACCGTGCTATCGTTGTGCCACAGAGTGTTGCTGCGGGCAAGGCGCTGCTCTCTATTACTGTCGACGGCATCGCTGTTCGCTTTAAGAAGGATGCGGTGCTGAGCTACGAGGCTGGCAAGCAGACGCAGTACACCATCAAGGTGAGCAAGAAGGCGCACTCTGGCGACTACGAACTTAAGGAGGTCTCAACGACCATTATTGACTGGGTTGCCGACCTCGATAGCAATGGCGGCGAGGCGAAGCAGTACTATGTCGTTCACCTCGACGAGGCTGGCACTTTGGAGGCAACGATTAAGGCTGACGGCAAGAACCCTGCAAAGATTAAGAATCTTAAGGTGACGGGTAAGATTTGCGGTGCGGATTTCTACTTTATGCGCGATAAGATGGATATCTTGCAGGCGGTAAACCTCAAGGAGTCTACTATCGTTGGCTCTTGGTATTACGAAATTAATATGGGTGATGAGAGGGGTTGGTTCTATGAATATTTTGAGGGCGATATGCCTGAGAGTGAGGAGGAGTGTCGTCAGATGGTTAGCGAGCGTTATCCAAATATTCAATACTTTGGTAGTCGTGTTGTATATGGCTATGCTGACGAGATTCCAGCAGATGCATTAAGAGATAAGTCAACTCTTACTACCTTTGTTTTTCCTGAGAGAGTTACAAAGATTGGCAGCTCTGCTTTTTATGGTTGTTCACTACTCTCTGGAGCTCTTATTATCCCAGATGATGTGACGGTGATAGAGAGAGAAGCTTTCTACGGTTGTTCAAACTATTCATCTCTCTCTCTGCCTTACGGTCTTAAGGAGATTGGTGAGAGTGCATTTTATAACTGTTCTTCGTTTAGTGGAACGCTTGAACTCCCATCGTCGCTTAAGACAATCGGAGGTGGCTCATTTTCCGAATGTAGTGGTTTTACAGGTCCATTGGTGCTTCCTGATGGGTTAACTGAGTTAGGGGATACTGCCTTTGGTTTTTGTGCTGGTTTTAGTGGTGATTTGGTTATACCTAATAGTTTGACTTGTATTGGAAATTATGCATTTTGGCTTTGTTCAGGTCTTAATGGTCAGCTTATTCTGCACGATGAAATGAAGGATTTTGGAGGGTCGGCGTTTGATGGTTGTAGTTTTCAGGGAGAGTTAAAGCTTCCTGCAAATTTGACACGAATTCCCAACAATTGTTTTTATGGATGTAACTTCTCTTCTATCGCTGAATTTCCAGAGGGATTGTTGTCAATTGATGACCATGCGTTCGATGGAAATACTCGACTAACGGGAGTGTTGGAGTTTCCTGAATCATTGGTTTCTTTGGGAGCGAGTGCATTTTATCGTTGTAGTACATTAGAGGGTGTTGTGTTACCTTCGGATTTGGGCGTTATAAAGTCAGGAGCATTTATAAACTGCTATGGACTTAGTAAGATAGTGTGCCGCTCGACAGAGCCGCCTATTGTGCAGTCGGGAGCGTTTAATGGCGTGGCGAAGGATAACTTTGCGGTGGAGGTGCCTGAGTCGGCGGTAAATCGCTACCAGAGTGCTTCGGGCTGGAGTGAGTTTAAGCGCATTGCTGCGCACCACGACTTTACAATCTCGCGCCGCTTGATGCGTACCCTCAATGCAGAGCATAGTCGTGAGTTGGTGTTGCGTGCACCATCGGGTCAGGCGTGGAGCGTGGAGAGCTGCCCAGAGTGGGTGACTGTAACACCATCGTCGGGCGTTGGTAAAGTTGAGGTCACTGTTACTGTTAATGAGATGACAGATGCGGAGGTTGGTACATTTGAGATAGACCTCGGTACATACAATAGCCATAAGTATGAGAAGAACAACGGTCGTGCGGGTGAGGTGGTATTCTTGCTCAATGACAAGGACTATCGTGCAACGCTTAAGGTTGAGCAGTATGACTACGAGTATGGCGATGGCGATGTGATTGTAAATCAGACAGCTACCGTGGGTGGTGGTGTGAATGTCGTATTTATGGGCGACTGCTTCGATGCGCGCGATATTGCGCGTGGTAACTACCTTGCAGGTGTCACCGAGGCGATAGGTTACTACTTCGATATTGAGCCATACAAGACATATCGCGACTACTTCAATGTCTACACCATCTTCGGTATGTCGAACGACTCGGGTATGGGTACGGTCAACACCATTCGCGATGCTAAGTTTGGCTCGCAGTACTCGCTTGAGGGCATTACTCCTAACCACGCAACTTGTTATGAGTATGCGATGAAGGCCGACGGTGTAACCGAGGATAAACTCAGCGAGACACTTGTGGTGCTTATCGAGAACACAACTGACTATGGTGGTATATGCTATATGTGGGGCGACGGCTCGGCTATCGCGTGCTGTCCTATGTCGGCGGATGCCTATCCATACGATTTCCGTGGTATCGTGCAGCACGAGGCGGGTGGTCACGGCTTTGGTAAGCTTGCCGATGAGTATATCTACCATAATGCCTTTATTCAGTCGTGTGATTGCCGCTGTTGTGACCATCTTAAAGAATTCTATGCAGGTAAGGCACTCGGCTGGTATCGTAACCTCGAGACTACGGGCGATATGGACGAGGTGGCGTGGTCGCACCTTATCTTCCACCCTAAGTACTCGAACATCGTGGATATCTACGAGGGTGGCTACTTCCACTCGCGTGGCATCTTCCGCAGCGAGCCAGTGTCGTGTATGAACAACAACATACCTTACTACTCGGCAATCTCGCGTCAGGAGATGGTCGAACGCATTATGCGTTATGCCGGCGAGGAGTTCTCGCTCGAGGAGTTCTACGCTAACGATGTGCTCGATATCTACGGCGATGCCAAGACACGCGCAGCATTCGAACCTTCGCTCGTGATAAGCAGCGAGGGTGCAGGTAAGCAGCTGCCACCACGATATATGGGCGATAGGCCTCAGCTTAACAAATAATCAAAGGAGGAGAAAAGATGAAAAAGTCAATTTTTATATTAGCCGGAGCAGCCCTCCTGATGGCGGGTTGTGAGAAGCAGCAGAGTGTGCCGCAGGTGGCATACAACACCGACGAGATACGCATCGAGGCATCGGTGGGTGGCACGCGCGCCACAGCAACAGAGTTCGAGGAGGGTGACCGTATGAGCCTCTATGCCGTAGAGTACGAGGGTGACGAGGTGGCAAAACTCCAAGTGTCGGGTAACTACCTCAATAACGAGGCTATGACACTTATGGATGGCATCTGGGTGGGTGACCGCACGCTTTACTGGAGCGAGAAGCCTTGTGACTTCTATGCCGTTTACCCTTACCAGCACCCAGAGACCGTGAGCGAGTTTCTCTTTGACTTGCCTCTTGACCAGAATAGCCCCGCCACCGACGAGGCACTATCGGGGTATGAGGCTGCCGACCTCCTCTGGGCCAAGGCTGAGCGCGTGGCACGCGAGGATGGCGTGGTGAATATGGCGTTCAAGCATATGATGTCGCGCGTGGTGGTTAAGATTGAGCGTGGCCCAAGTTATGAGGGTGAGCTCCCTGAGGATATCGTCGTACACCTCTACAACACTGTGACAACGGCAGAGGTTGACCTCACCAAGGGCTCGCTCCAGCGCTATGCCTATGGCGATAAGGGTACAATCACGATGAAGCAGCTTTCGGCTGATACCTTTGCGGCGGTTGTCGTGCCTCAGAATATCGAGCGCCGCACGCCGCTGGTGGAGGTGACGATGGAGGGCATTGCCTATCTGCTGACATACTCGACATCGTTCCGACCAGGCTATCAGCATACCATCACCATTACGCTTAACACTTCGCCCGATCAGGAGAAGATCGAGATTAACATCGACGGCGAGATTGATGACTGGGAGTAGCGCAGTCTGGTCGCGATAAGGGTTGTCTGTGACCCCGCAATAGAAAGCCCAGGTGGATGTGCCAAGCGTACAATCCATCTGGGCTCTCTTTTTATCTTTTTATTCGGGGCGAGCCTCGGTAGTCTATGAGTGAGAGGGGTTTGTTAGGAGTGGTGTGCTTTGCTGTGCGGAGCATTGTCGTACTCACACGCACATAAACAAAAAAAACGGAAGACCTAAATCTTCCGTTTCAGTGCCCAGGACGAGACTCGAACTCACACGGGCTTGCGCCCACCACCCCCTCAAAGTGGCGTGTCTACCAATTTCACCACCTGGGCATTTCTGCTCTATTGCGGTTGCAAAGGTAGTAACAATTTTTAATTCTGCAAATTTTTTTGAAGAAATTTTTTCAGAAAAATATAGGCTCAATAGCTAACTACTTGCTACTGAGCCTATTGTGCGTGGAGGCATTTTTACCTACTACAAGCCAAACTCCTGCTTTAGGCGGTCAACCTCGTCGAGTTTCTCCCAAGAGAAGAACTCAACCTCCTTAGCAAACTCCTTGCCCTCGCCGTAGAAACGCACGAGCTCGGTGTATGGACGGCGACCAAAGTGGCCATATGACGCCGTAGCCTCGAAGATTGGGTACTTAAGACCGAAGCGCTCGACGATAGCCGCTGGGCGGAGGTCGAACATGCCGCCAATCTTAGCTGCGATCTCGCCGTCGCTCATATTGACATTTGCTGTGCCGTAGGTGTCGACATAGATCGAGAGTGGCTGTGCGATACCGATGGCGTAGCTCACCTGCACGAGCACCTCGCGTGCGATGCCCGCAGCAACCATATTCTTAGCGATGTGGCGCGCTGCGTATGCTGCTGAGCGGTCCACCTTCGACGAGTCCTTGCCAGAGAAGGCACCACCACCGTGGGCACCACGACCATCATAGGTGTCGACGATAATCTTACGACCGGTGAGGCCAGTGTCACCGTGGGGGCCGCCAATTACGAACTTACCTGTTGGGTTGACATGGAGGATGTAGTCGTCGCCGATAAGATCCGCAAGCTTGTCGTTAGCACGCTCGAGACGCGCCTTGACGCGTGGGATGAGGATGTTGCGCACATCGTCGGCGATGATACGCTGCATCTCGCGCTCAGCCTCAGCCTCGCTGCGAGTGTGTGTTGGGAGGATGAACTCGTCGTGCTGCGTAGATACGACGATGGTGTGTACACGCTGAGGACGGCGGTCGTCGCCATACTCGATGGTCACCTGGCTCTTTGAGTCGGGACGCAAGTAGCGCATCACCTCGCCCTCACGACGGATTACGGCGAGCTCCTTGAGGATTACGTGCGAGAGGATGAGTGTCGCAGGCATAAACTCACGAGTCTCCTCTACGGCGTAGCCGAACATAATACCCTGGTCGCCGGCGCCCTGCTCCTCGCCATCCTTGCGGTCAACGCCCTGGTTGATGTCGGCTGACTGCTCGTGGATAGCCGACAGGATGCCGCACGATGCTGCATCGAACTGATACTCGCTGCGGTTGTAGCCAATCTTGTCGATCACGCGACGCGCCACACCTTGAATGTCGACATAACCCTCCGAGCGCACCTCGCCCGATACAACCACAAGACCTGTGGTGCAGAGTGTCTCGCACGCAACCTTCGAGTTGAGGTCACGACGCAAGAACTCGTCGAGGATAGCGTCTGATACCTGGTCGGCCACCTTATCTGGATGACCCTCTGATACTGATTCTGAAGTGAATAAGAATGCCATAATATTGTTTTTTTATCGTTAAATACAAACTGTGCTACCAACAAACGCTGGTGGCAGGTAACATATTATGGAGGTTTGCACTTTGCCTGGGATAAAAAAGTGGTCTTTTGGCAGAATTGCTCGTCACCGCACCAGGCTATTGAGATACCGCTTTAGCACTTTTTTATTGTGGTTGCAATCAGTCCAAATCCTTCCACATCTGTTTTCGGCTGCAAAGGTAGCAATTTTTTATTTCCCGCAAATAATTCCGCCAAATTATTTTCTTATCGCACCATAGGCTAGGCTTATAGCGGTGGGGCGGGGCAATGAGGAGAAACTGCTCTATAATAGCAATAAGAGGTCAAAAGTGCGCTATGCTGCGATATCGTGCAATAAATTTTGTGAGCGAGGCGTTTTAGGTATGAGTTTTGCAATAAACTCTAACAGCTGCGCTGGCAACGAGACAGCGTAGTTAGGTTTCTTCATTTATTTAAGTTTGGGTTAGTAGTTTTTACAGAATTTGTTTCTGGAAGGCGGGCGGCAGTCGCGAGACTCCCGCTCGTTTTTTTATTTCTGTAAAAACTATGACTGCTCCCACGGTGTGGCAGAGTTGTCTGAGAGTTGTGCAATGTTTTGTGTGTTGCGTTGCAACATTTAGGCTTGGGTCGTTGTGACTATTTGTGTGCAAGCCCACATAGCCCAACACCCCAAACCTACGCCTTCGTCGCCACCAAACATTGCCCCCCCCCTCTTGCTCTGCTCAAACCTTAAGGAGAGTTAGTAGTTTGATAGCGGTGCTTCGCAAAGTGTTTTACAGAATTTGTTTCTGGAAGGCGGGCGGCAGTCGCGAGCCGTTGGCTTCCACGATATTTACATTCCTCCCCAAGCCCCGGGGCTTGAATATTGTGCTCGTTTTTTATTTGACGATATGCAATAAAAGAGCAAAACCCGCCTTCATCAGGCGGGTTTTGTTGTAAGTGGCTACAATCGTAGCTGACTATATTTACATAGGTCTACTCCTCGTAGGTGGTGCGGACGATGCCCTCGACCTCGGCAACGACGAAGTTGCTGCCGCCGATAAAGATGGCGTCTGCGGCGGTGGCGAGAGCGCGGGCACGCGTTACGGCCTCAGCGACGGTAGTGCAGCACTCGAAGTCGAGGCCAAGAACCTCGGCAGCGGCTGCGACATCCTCCACGGCACGAGCACGGTCGATAGAGGCGCGAGTAAAGATATAGTGTATGTGCTTAGGAAGCAGTGCCATAATAGCCTCGAGGTTCTTCTCCTTAGCAAAGCCCATAACGGCGAAGATGCGGTCGGCCTCCAACTTCTCGAGCTGTGCGGCTACAAAGCTGATGCCGTCGGCGTTATGGCCTGTGTCGCACACGGTATAGGGTTCTGAGGCGAGCACCTGCCAGCGGCCCATAAGCGAAGTGTTGGCTGCGGTGCGTGCTAAGCCTTCGCGGAAGGCACGGCGTGAGATTGTAAGTGGCGTGAGCTCTGCGAGGTAGTCGGCAGCGGCGCACGCTGTGATGATGTTGTGGCGCTGGTAGTCGCCCAAAAGGTCGATGTCGAGCTCGAATGTGCGGTTGTCGCGTGTGCGCTCGAGGCTGAAGTGTTGGTTCTCGTTGTCGAAGTGCTCGATGCCACGGAGGAGGAACTCCTGCTCGGCATAGATAACCTTCGAGTTGAGGCTCTCTGCACGCTGCTCGAAGACGCCGTTGTAGGCCTCGTTGCTCTGGCCGATGACCACAGGGATGCTCTTCTTGATGATGCCCGCCTTCTCCGATGCGATAGCCTCGATGGTGTTGCCGAGGAACTCGGTGTGCTCCATCGAGATGTTGGTGATGACGCTAAGGAGGGGGGTGATGAGGTTCGTAGCGTCGAGTCTGCCACCGAGGCCCGTCTCGATGATTGCCACCTCCACATCGTTCTGGTCGAAGTAGTCGAAGGCCATAGCTGCCGTCATCTCGAAGAACGAGAGGTCGAGCTCCTGCATCTTCTCACGGTGCTTCTCGACGAAGTTTACCACCCTCTGCTTAGGTATCATCTCGCCGTCGACGCGTATGCGCTCACGGAAGTCAACGAGGTGGGGCGAGGTGAAGAGACCTGTGCGGTAGCCAGCCTCACGGAGGATAGAGGCGAGCATATGTGATACCGAGCCCTTGCCGTTGGTGCCCGCAATGTGGATGGTGTAGTAGTTACGCTGTGGGTTACCCAAGTGTTGGCAGAAGGATGCTATGCGCTCCAAGCCTGGCTTATAAGCGTCGCCACCAACGCGCTGGAATGATGGCATCGCCGTATAGAGAAACTCGAGTGTCTGTGTGTAATTCATTGTTGATGTGGTTATATGTTGATTATCATTTTGTTATCCGAGGTGTTAGTCTACCAGGTGGTTACGCTTACGCGTGCGGTAGGCACTGTAATAGAGTAGTGCCAGCAGTGCCACGAAGGTTGCTGTGCGAGCTATCCAGTCGCCATAAAGGGTGTAGAGCGTGCGCTCGCTGCGTAGCTCAAGTTCTGCGGTGAGGATGCCCTCAGTATCCCACTCGAGGCGCTCGCCGATGACCTCACCCGTAGGCGATATGAAGCCCGAGATGCCCGTATTCGCCGAGCGAGCTATGGCGCGTCGTGTCTCAATGGCGCGCAGGCGGCAGAAGTCGAAGAGACGGCGATGACCAGGGGTGTTGCCCCACCAGCCGTCGTTCGAGACGAGAGCCATAACCTCAGCGCCCTCGCGCGCGAAGCCCGAGAAATACTTGCCATAGAGGCCCTCGTAGCAGATTGATGGGCCTATGTCTACGCCGTTATTATGGAAGAGGGTGTGCTCCTTGCCCCAGCCGAGTTGTCCCGATACGCCGCCAAGGTCAACCTCAAAGAGGTCGAAAAGGCTCTTCATAGGGACTGCCTCGACGCCAATGACAAGGCGGCCCTTGTGGTAGATGTCCGCAACGCTGCCGTCGCCCTCGACGAGGAGTGCGCTGTTGTATTGGTCGTACCAGCCGTAGTTAGGGTAGTAGTGGGCGGTGTCGGTGGCCTGAGTCTCGCCATAGCGCACGATGGTCGATGCTCCTGTTATGAGCTTGGTGGTTGCGGGGCAGGCCTGCATAAGTGCGCGAAGCTGTGGCGCTATATAGCCGAAGTGTGCCTCGTCGACCTGACCGATGGTAGGTATGTAGGTGAGGGCCGATTCGGGCATAAGTACAAAATCGGCGTCGGCAGGCACGCGCTCCATCAGTGCCTCTATTTCGTTGCGAGGGTCGAGCTTGCTTGCGGCGATGCGCTCCTCCTCGTAGCAGGGGATGTTGGGCTGTATGACGCTGATGCGTGTTGTCTCCTCCGAAGGGGTATAGGCAAAGCGTAGACCCACTGATAGTGCTACGGGGATAAGCACGATTAGCGCTGCACGGACGATAGCGCTGCGGCTGCGTGAGCGTAGACACTCGAATATCGCAATATTGGAGCATAGTGCCCAGAGGGTGCCACCGAAGATGCCTGTGTACTCGTACCACTGCACTGCCCAGATGTCGCCCGAAAAACCGTGACCGAGGAGCAACCAGGGGAAGGTCATAACATCTGCTGAGGTGTAGGCCCACTCGGTAGCTATCCATATGGTAACCAGTAGTGTATAGGCCAGAGCTCGAGGTGCGCGCTTAGCGGTATAGTGGTATGTCATAAAGGCGCAGAGGTTGTAGAAGGTGCCCACGATGCCCGCTGTGATGGGGCCTATCGGCGCAGCAATCCACACCCACCATATCGTAGCGGCGTTCCATAGCAGGAAGGTGAGCGAGGCCCATAGTAGCATACGCCACCAGTCGCGCTTAGTGTCGCTGAGGTTTTCGCTTATGACCATAAGCGGAATGAGGGCAACGAGGCTTGTAAGTCCCGTGATGCCGAGCCAGCCCGAAGAGAGGAGTGCTACGCTGAGTAGCACAAGGGCGAGGCGGTGTATTGTAGAGTTCTGTTTCATCGGAGTCGTGACATAATATCGGGCAAATTTAATAAACATTCGACAAATAGCAATCGCTTTGCCGCACGATTTGCAAAACTATCGCTCGTGCGCAGCCTTTTATGTTCGTCGGGAGAATAAATATGTGGCCTAATTTGGATGATAGTTATATTTTTCATACCTTTGTATATTAATTTTATTGGTGGGTCGGTGCTGCGGAGCACTACTACCGAGCGTAGAAACGGGCATAAATGGCAGACAAGAGAGATAACAAGGGTGAACTTAGGTGGCATCAGCGCATTGCGCTCGAGCTGCTATGGGGTATATGCTTGCTGTTCAGTCGCACGCCAGAGTGGTTGCGTTTTGGCCTATTGCAGTCGTTCATAAGGCTCGTTCTGCGCCTTCTGCGCTATCGCCGTAAGGTGATACTTAAGAATCTAAGATGCTCATTTCCCGAGAAAAATGAAGCGGAGATTCGCTCCATTATGCTTGCCTATTACGATACTCTTGCTGAGGTTATTGTCGACACCCTCTGTTTGGCGGGTGCTACGCCTGAGCGCGATGGCGTGCTGCTCGAGTGGGAGAACTATCAGGAACATATCGAGGCAAACCGTGGTCGTGACTGGATAGCTATGGCATCGCACTATGGCTTCTGGGAGTACTACCCGTTGTGGTCGTGGTTGGATAAAGATGCGCTATTTATGGGTGTATATCATCCGCTCCGAAGTCCCGTTTTTGAGCACCTGTACCGCCGTCTGCGTAACCTTGCGCCAAATATTCATCAGGTGGCTATGGCCGACACGCTGCGATTCTATATGCGTCACCGCTCGAAGGAGCGCACCACGGTGCTTGGCCTGATATCGGACCAGAGTCCTGCGCTGCGTGCCGACACCGTATGGTTCGACTTCCTGAACCAGAAAACGGCCTTCATCGAGGGTAGCGAGCGCCTTGCATTGAAATTCTCCATTCCGATATATTTTGTTGAGGCTGAGCGCCTGAAGCCGGGGCGCTATCGTGCGCGCTTCAAGCAGATATACGATGGTGTGGAACAGGTTGAGCCTAAGGAGATTACGCGTCGCTATGCCGAGGCGTTGGAGGCGATGGTGCGCCGCCAGCCAGAGCTGTGGATGTGGTCGCACAATAGGTGGAAGCATACCCCTGAGAAGCAACGCGAGTGGTACGGAGCATCGACCGACGACGCGCAGGCGTAGCAGTAAAAAGCGTGGTGCCGCAGTCGCCGCCGCAGTAAGAAGCGTGGTGCCGCAGTAGTAAGAAGTGTGGTATTGCAGTAGTAGCAATAGATGCAGGTGCAGTAGCCACTGGTACAGTGTGGTGGGCCCTAACTAAAGAAGAAAAAAGTAGAGTATGGATATCGTTATAACCTATGTTGATGGTCTGGATCCCGTATGGCAGAAGTCGTATGAGCAGTTTACCAATACCCCCATTTTGGAGAAGCGCTTTCGTGATTGGGGTACGCTGAGGTATCTGTTTCGTGGTATTGAGAAGAATATGCCATTCATCCGCAAGGTACACCTTGTGGTGTCGGGTGAGTCGCAGGTGCCAGAGTGGGTGAACCGTGATGAGGTTAATGTGGTGCTGCATAGCGATATCATCCCTGCGGAGCACCTCCCAACATTTTGCAGCAACACCATTGAGTTGCATATGCACCGCATAGCCGACCTTGACGAGGAGTTTCTATACTTCAACGACGATATCTTCCCGCTTATGCCGTGCAAGCCTACCGACTTCTTTGTCGATGGCAAGGGTATAATCGGTATGAGCCGTCACATCCTGGCGATGGATATGTTCAAGCGCATATGTCGTAACTCGGACCGTGCTGCGCGTAAGGCCCTCGGAATGAGGCCTGCGTGGTACTTCCTCCGCCCACAACATATCTGCGCACCGATGCTTCGTAGTGAGAGCAAGGAGGTATATACCATCCTCGAGAAGGAGATTCTTGGCTCGCTAACAGCATTGCGTTCGGAGCATAACATCACGCAGTACCTCTTTACCGACTATCTATACCTTAAGGGTCGCATCATAGCGCGCCGCCAGCCTCGCCGCCACTTTTCGGTGGGTATAGCGTCGCCCGAAAAGATTGCGCAGTGCATCACCAACCCCGACCGTAGGTTGATGTGTATCAACGATGTGAAGCTCAGCGAGGAGCGCTACGAGAAGATGCGCAGCGAGATACACACCGCATTCAATAAGGTGTTCCCAACCCCTTCGCGTTTCGAGAAGGCGTAGGTGTGTAAATTGGGGTGTCGCGCAGCAGAGGGGGGGGTATCCTTGCGCGTGTATATATACTATAAGTAGAATAGGCTGTCCGCATCTGTGGGACAGCCTATTTCTATTTGGGGAGGGTGTTAGTTACCTTATGCCTTACTATTGCATCGCACTATTTGAATAGGGCGTAGAGCTTGGTTATGAGCTGCAATGGTAGCCATACATCGGTGCCTCGGCGCATCTTGGCCTTGCGCACCGCACCCGATAGCCACTTATACTCTTTGAAGAGGCCGAGGCCGTAGAAGATGGAGTACCAGCCAGCCTGAAGGATGATGTCGTCGAAGAGTATCGCTACGGGGTTCTGCTCCGCTGGCACATCCTTGTACTTCTCGTAGAGGTCGAGGAAGTTGAGCGCGTACTCCCTCTTGCGCTTCTTGCGCTGCTGGCCCGTAAGGGCGTTGGGGTTGCCCTTGCGGTAGTGGTAGAGGTACTCGTCGAGGTGGGCGATGCTTGTCGAGTAGCCCACAAGCTGCGACATCAGGTAGCAATCCTCGGCATAGCCATACTTCGGCGTATAAATTGTGTGCTCAGCATATAGTTTGTGGCGCACACACTTGTTCCACACGCAGGCATAGGAGCGGTGGTTGTACATATTGCGCACATACTCGGTCTGCTGATTTGTGCCGTACTCACGCTCACGCTTTGGCTTCGTCTTTTCGGGGTACTCCTTGAAGAAGTTGAAGTAGACGATGTCGGCATCGGTCTGCATTATCTTCTGGGCTATCTTCTCGATGGCATCGCGTGCTATCCAGTCGTCCGAGTCGGCGTGGTAGATATATTCGCCCGTAGCGTGGTCAAGACCCGTACGGCGTGCGGCGGGGAGACCACCATTGGCCTTGTGTACAATCTTAATGCGCCGCTTAAGGTGCGGGAAATCGCTGTCGATAAGCTCCTCGAGGAGCTCAACAGAGCGGTCCTTGGTGCCGTCGTTCACGAAGATGAACTCGATGAAGGGGTATGATTGCGAGAGCAGGCTCTGGGCAAAGTTGACGATGTAGGGCTCGACACCATACATTGGCGCAATGACCGATATTCGTGGATAGCTCATAGGTCTCTGATTTACTTTAGGTTAGTTGCTCGTTACTCCTGCTTGCCGTATATCTCCTCGATGTAGGCGGGGCAGTGTATTGCCGAGCGTATCTGTGCGTCGGTAGGTAGCTTGCGCCAGTCGCCATAGAGGTGCGTAAGGTAGGCATTCGTATCCTTCGGTACGGGGAACTCCACGCCCTCGAACTTAGCACAGCTCAATGGAAATATCTCCTCGACGAAGAAGGTGTTGCGTGCCCAGCCAGAGCCGAGGAGGTAGTGGTACTCGCCCGTAGGGTTGATAAGGCCCACGAGGCGCAAGAGAGGGATGATGATGCCGTAGCAGAGTAGGTTGATAAGCGCGATGAGCGGCCTACGCAACCACGACCAGCGGATGTAGGATGTAAGGTGCTGGAGGTTGTTGTAGATGATGCTCGAGGCGCGCGCTGCGAAGCGGCTTGTGCGTTCGATAGCGAAGATGTCGATGAATGGACCCTTGTATTTGTAGTAGTGGCTACGCCTATGTCCCTCGTCAATCTCGCCCTTACGCTTGCGGAACTTCGAGAAGCGATAGACATAGTCGATATCGGTAGCCATAGATTGGTAGACATACTCGTCGGACTTCATCTCGCGCATCAGGCGGTTGAAGCGTTTGAAGTCCTCCTTGAGCATCACGATGTCGATGTCGTCGTCCCAGGGTATGAAGCCACCGTGACGCGCTGAGCCGAGGAGCGTGCCTGAGCAGAGCCACCACTTGATGTCGTTCTTGTCGCATATATCGGCCACCACCTTAAGTATCTCGAGTATCTCGAGTTGGTTGCGGCGCATCGCTGAGCCGTCGGGGTTGTATTTTGCTCTGAGGGCGTTGTTGTCGATGTTGTGGTTCTCCATTGCTCCTATAATGATGCTTTAATTTAGGCAAATTTATAAATTTTTTCTAACAAAACGAAGTACATCACATAATTTACTCTCCGTAGAGCCAATATTTGCCAGCTTGTCTTACCACTTCACGAAAAAGAGGCTGTCAACGAAATGTTGAACAGCCTCTTGCAATATTGCGTTTTAGTCGACCTATCGGTAGAAGATAGACGAGATAGACTTGTAGTTGTGAACGCGCTCGATAACCTCCGCAAAGATAGGAGCTACGCTGAGCACGGTGAACTTAGACAAGTCCTCACCCTCCTTGAGAGGAATGGTGTCGGTGGTGATAACCTCCTGAATAGCACTCTCGTTGATACGATCGTAAGCCTTGCCAGAGAGCACAGGGTGGGTAACCGCTGCACGAACACTCTTAGCACCCTTATCCATAAGCATATTAGCTGCCATACAGATGGTACCTGCTGTGTCGATCATATCGTCAACGATGATAACATTGCGACCCTCAACATCGCCGATAGCGGTCATCGAGCCAACGACATTGGCCTTAGCGCGCTCCTTGTGCGAGATGATGATAGGTGCCTGGAAGTGCTTAGCATACGACGAAGCACGCTTTGCACCACCCATATCAGGCGAAGCAATAGAGAGGTCAGGAATCTGCAACTTCTGGATGTAAGGCACGAAGATGCCCGACGCGTAGAGCGCATCCATTGGAAGGTCGAAGAAGCCCTGAATCTGGTCGGCGTGGAGGTCCATAGTCATCACGCGCTGAACACCCGCTGCGATGAGCATATTAGCTACGAGGCGAGCGGTGATAGGCACGCGTGGACGGTCCTTACGATCCTGACGAGCCCAACCGAAGTAGGGGATAACGGCGATAACCTGGTGTGCCGAAGCGCGACGCGCAGCATCTGCCATCATCAACAACTCCATCAGATTGTCTGAAGGTGGGAAAGTAGATTGAATGATAAATACGGTACAGCCACGGATTGACTCGTTGAAGCAAGGCTGAAACTCTCCGTCGCTAAACTGTACCACATCAGAGTCACCGAGCTTGATGCCATACTCGGCAGCAATCTTCTCAGCGAGGTAGCGTGAACCTCGGCCTGCAAAGAATTTAATTTTATGGATAGCCATAATTGAACATTGGTTAGGTTAACTTAACTTGACAAAGTTAGGGTAAACAATCTGAATAAACAACTTTTTTTGACCTTATTTTTTTATCGCCCTCATAACCGCCACACTATGACTGCGATAGGCACTCCTCGATGAAGGCGAGTATCTCCTCGCGTCCACGACCCTTCTCGCTCGATGAGATGAACATCGGTGGCAGCTCCTCCCACTGCTCGCCAAGGGTCTTCTTGTAGGTCGTGACATTGCGATTGAGCTGAGCCTGAGAGAGTTTGTCGGCCTTGGTGAAGATGATGCCAAAGGGCACGCCATTCTCGCCAAGGAGGTTGATGAAGTTAAGGTCGATTTTCTGGGGCTCGAGACGCGAATCGACGAGCACGAAGAGGAAGTGCATCTTCTCACACTTGAGTACATAGTCGGTGATGAGTTTCGAAAACTCACCGAGCGTACTCTTCGACACACGAGCATAACCATAGCCTGGCAGGTCGACCAGATACCAGCTGTCGTTGATGAGGAAGTGGTTTATGAGGCGTGTCTTGCCGGGTGTGCCCGACACCTTTGCCAAGCCCTTGATGCCGGTGAGCATATTCACCAGCGACGACTTGCCGACATTACTGCGCCCGATAAAGGCGATATCCTTAAGGTTGTCCTTCGGAACCTGCGAAATGCGCTCCGAACTGCACTTAAATTTTGCTTTAATCGTAATGGCCATAGCTGAAATATTTGTGCAAAAGTACGCAAAAAAAATTGCGAAAAAAAAATTTAGATTACTTTTGTCATAAATATTGTGAAACAAACACATTTAACAAACAATCAAATAACTTTTTTATGAACAAACGACTACTCTCTTCGCTCTTTTTTGCGATGACGGCACTGCTTGCGATGACGCTCTCGTGCCAGAAGGAGGGCGCTACCATCGAGCCTGACCGCATTAAGGTCTATGCCGAGGAGCTCACAGCTAAGGCTGAGGGCGAGACCCTACAATTTAACTATGCCATTTTGAGCCCTATCGAGGGTGAGACGCTCAGCGTTAAGTGCAATGCCGACTGGGTGTCGGAGCCTCTTGTTGCGGCAACGCTTGTGAGGTTCGATGTGGCTAAGAACGATTCGGGTGCGGCGCGTACCACAACACTCGAGCTTAGTTATGGCACCACCGCGTTGACCCTCGCTCTCTCGCAGGAGGCGTATGTGGAGCCACTGGGCGTTAAGGTGGATAGCGTTGAGGCTACGGCTGTAACATTTTCAGTTACAGCGGCGAGCGATGCGACCACTTGGGTTGGTCAGATTGTCGACAAGGTGTGGTTCGAGCAGATGAGCGAGGAGGATATCTTTGCCGAGGATATGCGTTACTATAACGCAATGGCTGACGAGGCCGATGTTGCGCTTAGCGACTACCTCGCAACAATCCTCAGCACGGGCTCACATTCTGGCATCAGGATGAATGGTCTCGACCCAGAGTGGGAGTATGTGGTATATGTATATGGTATGAACACCTCAGGCGAAAAGACTACATCCCTCTACTCGGAGACATTCACAACTACGGCACCATACGCTGGTAACGATGTAACCTTCGACTTCGACATTACGGTAAATCGTGCCATTGCCCACATCGAGATTACACCATCGCACGAGGGTGTTGCCTACTACAACAACCTCATCACCTATGAGGACTTCGAGCAGATGTATGGCAAAGATATCAATGTTGCAGCCGATGCCGTAATCCTCAATATGATTGAGGACTACGCTGCGTGGGACTACACCCTTGCTGAGATCTTCGAGTACAACACCGACTACTTGGCTACGGCATACGAGTTCGAGGGTATGGCCAACACGAAGTATGTGGCCTTTGCCTTCAAGTGGAACGAGGCGTGTGAGCGTCTGAGCGAGGTGTCGTACGAGTTCTTAGAGGTGGGTAGCATCCCAGCCTCTGAGAATCAGCTCGCTATGGAGATTTCGGATATCACGCAGTCGACATTCTATGTCAAGGTAACGACCACGACAAACGACCCTTATGCCATCTTCGCCATCCCATCGAAGGAGATTGCTAAGCTAACGACCGACGACGAGATATTTAACCATATTCTTACCAAGTACGGCACATCGTTCCTCTATAACTATATCTTCGAGGGCGATATTGAGGGAACCTTCTCGGGTCTTGAGGCTGAAACAAACTATGCCGTGCTTCTGTTTGGCTACGAGGCGGGAGTGCTCACCACAAAGCTCGTGCGTGAGGATATCGCCACCGCCGCAGCTGGCGACATCGAGGCGTGTCAGTACAATATCGAGATTACGGAGATTGACGACCGTGAGGCACGCGTCTCAATCACGCCTTCGGATTACAGCATCTGGTACTATTGGAATGTCTTTGAGACCTCTACGACAGAGGAGGAGATTAAGGCCTACATTGCTGATACCTATAATCGTGCCTACTATGGTGATTATTGGGAGTTTAGCTACTACGAGTTGGCACAGGGTAAGGTTACAAGCCGCCTATCGCAGCTTAAGCCCGACACCGAGTACCATATCGTCATCTTGCCTATGAACCCTGACCGTTTCGAGTACACAGGCTCGATGCGTACGGGTGGCGAGTTTAGAACCGAGGTGGCTATTATTGCCGATATCACCATCAGGGCGGGCTTCGATGCCTACTACGATGGCGACGAAGTCTATGCTATTGAGCCAGAGTATTTTAGTAACTATCAGGGTCAGGTTATCATCCCTATGTCCGTAGAGATTGAGGGAGACTTTAGCGGCTACCTCTATACTATCTTTGCTTATCAGGAGGGCCTCGAGGATCCTGAACAGTTTAGCGACGATATGCTCATCGACAACCTCTATAATGTGGGCGCTTATTGGTCGCCAGCCTACTTCCGTGGTCAGTGGGATGTGGAGATGATGATTGCCGCTGTGGCCTTCGATCGTGACGATAATCCAAGTCCTGTATATCGTGAGCGCTTCATCTGCACACGCGACGGTGCGGGCGATGCTCAGGACTTTGTGGACTACTATATGGGTGGACTTTCGGGCGTGTCAGCATCGCTTAACAGCTTGGTAATTAAGCGTGATGCCTGCGAGGTAACGACCGTAGAGGCTGTGCGCAAGGAGTGCGCTGAGAAGAGCCCAATGGAGCGAAAATCGGCAAATAGTATGGCTGTGCGCTTCGAGAGTCGATAGCCTCAAAAGATGATATTAATATAATTATGATATAGCCCCGAGGTTGCAAAACCCCGGGGCTATTTGTTGTGTGTCGATGGTGGAATATGACTTTTGATGCTACAAATGGGGCTGTTCGTTGAATTTATTTTTTCAATGAAAAAGTTTAACCTATATTTGTCGCGATTATTATTATAAATAGTATAGTTAATTTATGAAGAATCTTCTGAAAGTAGCCTCTTTTGCACTCCTCGCTCTCGTTGTGGCGGCGTGTGCCGACAAGGAGGCATCGACCCCAACGGCATCGATAGTGCCCGATACCGAGGTGGGATTCTCGCTCCCGATGGATGCTACGCGTACATCGATCGACCCCGCTGATGGCCGCACTACCCGCTGGGTGGAGGGCGATAAGCTCGCAGTGTGGGCCAAGAGTGGCGACGGCAGCTACGCCTTCGAGAACGCTATCTTCACGCTCCGCTACTTCTCGACTGAGTGGGACAAGGCCTACTTCACATCGGGCATAGCAGCGATGGGCGAGGGTGACTACACCTATCTGCTTAGCTACCCACAGCCTAAGGCGGTGGAGGGTACGCTCGCAACATATAGCGTTGCGGCGGTGCAGTCGGGTAAGTACGACGGCGTTCACGATATTATGATCGCAGAGCCTGTGGTGGCGGGTGCTCTTACCGCTGAGAGCAAGGTGGAGCTTAATACCGTTATGCGTCACCAGATGCACGCGCTCAAGATTGTTGTGCCTGAGAAGAGTAGCAACTTCTCCGATAGGGTGTACAGCCTTGAGGTCACATTCCCTAACCCCGTTGTGGGCGATATCATCGTCGATGTGGCAAATCCTAATGCCGAGCCTACATATGCCAACACCTCGAATACCATCGTTGTGAATAGCAACGAGGGCTTTGCTGTTGGTAGCGATATATGGGTATTCGTGCTCCCTGGTACCGTGTCGGGCGATGTGAGCTATAAGGTTAAGGGCCTTGAGCAGCGCTCCGAGGTTGCGACATATCAGCTCGAGCGCACCTTTGCGGCGGGTCATATCACACCTATCCGTATGGCTATGCCTCCATTCGATAAGTACACCGTTCTAAACTTCTCTATCGGCGCTAACTACCTCGGTGAGGATTTTAACTACTTCACGCTCTACGACAATAACGGCGTAAATAGAGGTACCTTCAACCGCAATAGCGAGAACCGCTATGCCGTTGAGTTCTTCGGCGAGTTCGATGCTGCGGCATACAATAACACCAACTGGACGCTGGTATTCGATACCGAGAACGCCGTTGTTGAGAACAAGGTGAACTTGGGTACGCTTAAACCATACTTCCAGCAGAACATCGCACCGGTGGATGTGCCATACCTCCTCTTCGAGAACTTCGATAGCGCAACCGAGAAGGAGAGCTACGGTAACAACTCATACTCGTCGAGTGAGCGTGAGCAGCCAGGTGTGTCGCTCGATGGCGCTATGCCTACAAATGGCTGGAACGCAGCTCGTTTCTGGTTGAAGCCAGGTGCTATTCGCGTAAACTCGCGCTACCAGTCTGTTAAGATTTTTGTGTCCTTTGCATCGAGCCACCACGGTCGTGTAGATACACCACCGCTGGGCAACGGCACGCGTGGTCTTAAGGCGGGTAAGAGTGTGAATGTGAAGTTGCACTTCGATGCGGCGCTCTATAAACATAAGAGCAGCTCGCTGAGCCTTAAATCGGGTGCGATAAATGTTGCAACGCATACCAACCACAGCAACCCAATCAATGGTATTCCAACGGGTTCGACAGGTATCTCATCATCGTACGACACTACACTTGCCGACTTCGGTACGACATTCTTTAACCAGACCTTGGCGGACAACGCAAGCGACAATGCCTTCGGTCAGAGTTTCCCCACATACTCTACGGAGTTGCCCGTAAGCAGCGACACGCGTATCTGCTTCTATCCTACGCTCAGCACTGCGTCGGGTACGGGTAACACTGAGGTGAATGTCTACCTCGATAACATCAAGGTGTCTATTGTTAAGTAGTAAACAAGTAAAATTAAAATAATTAAAACCAATCTGTTATGAAAAAGTTTTTCACTATGGCATCGCTCCTTGCGCTGGCTCTTACGGCCTGCTCGAAGGATGGTGCTATGAACGAGGCAGAGGGTAACGGTCGTGTGAATGTTAGCTGCGTAGCTATGACCGAGGTTAGCACCACACGCGCCAATGTTAGCTGCACAACCCCAAGTGCAGAGGACTTTACTCTTAGCATCGTCGGTGTGGGTAGCGATTTTGCGGCCGAGTATGCCACAATCGCTCAGTTTAACGAGGATAACTACCTCCACCACGGTAACTATGTGGCTACGGTAGTTGCGGGCGACCTCGCAGAGGAGGGCTACGACAAGGCTACCTTCGTGGGTAGCAAGCAGTTCGCTGTCGAGGCGCGTCAGTCAACCGATGTCGAGATTACGGCGACCATCGCCAACGCCTTGGTTGTTGTTGAGGCAACAGAGAACTTCGCAAACTATTTCGCTGGTGGCTATGCCCTTGAGCTTACCACTGCTGCGGGTAACAAGTTCGATGTCACAGCGCAGAGCGCACCACTCTTCATCGCACCTGGTGTCTTCACCGTATCGGGTACCGCTGTTAAGCAGCCTAACCAGTCGGGTAGCGAGGGCGTTAAGGTGATGCTCCCAGAGTATAAGAACGAGGCGGCGCAGGCACAGACCCTCTACACCGTTAAGTTCGATGTTGAGAACGCAGGTAGCGCAACGCTCAACATAACCCTCAACGATACTCTCGTCGAGTCGGTTGATATCGAGCAGGAGTTAAACGATTATGCACAGTAAAAGAGATCAATAGTATGAAATCAGTAGTAAAAATATTAGGCATTGCCTTTATTGTAGCACTCACACTTGGTGCTTGTAGCAAGGATAAGGTATCATATAGTGGTGGCACAGAGGACCCACAGCAGAACATCGGCTACCTTATGCTTGGCGATATGGTGGCTTCTGTGTTGGAGGATACCGAGAATATCGAGAACACAACCCGTGCCGAGGGTGTTGACATCAACGCCTTCGATGTAGTAATCCTTAACGCTCAGGGCGAGCAGGTGGCATCGTTCAAGTATGGCGAGCGCCCAACAGAGCCTATTGCCCTCGAGGGTGGCGTATATACCATTAAGATGGTGTCGGCAGCTATGCAGAACGCTGCGTGGGAGGCTCCTGTATACGCAGGTCAGAAGGAGGTTATCATCACCCGTAAGCAGACAACCGATGTCAACGACTTGGTATGTAAGCTCGCTAACATCAAGGTGTCGGTGGAGTATGCTGCCGATATCTATGAGCAGATCGACCTCGAGAATACATCAATGACCGTGGCACTCGAGTCAAGTGAGCTTGTATATGCTGCTACTGAGACTCGTGCCGGTTACTTCGCTCCTGTGGCTGCGGAGAATACCCTCAAGCTCAACTTCAACTGCCGCTATGCTGGTGAGGATAAGGATATCGCTATGACCAGCGAGATTAAGGGCGTTAAGGCTGCGCAGTGGCGTAAGATTAATGTCGTTGTTCAGCACGCAGCAGATGGTACAGCTACCATCGGCATCGTTTGCGACACTTGGACATACGACGAGGAGATTACCTTCGATACCTCGGTAGCACTTATGGAGGAGATTATCCCAGATGACACCGATGCTCCAGTAATCGTATGGGAGGGTCACGACCTTGCAGAGGCCTTCGAGCTTACCGACGAGATGTTCGACGCTGAGGGTAACTTCACTCGCAGCATCAACCTCGATGTTACGGCTAAGGCTCCTATCAAGTCACTCGTGGTTAAGGCTGCGTCGGATAATGCCGACTTCGTGAACGCATACTCGCAGATTATGTCTGTTGAGGAGGATTTGTGCGCCCCTACAACCTCGAACGCAATCCTCAAGATGATGGGTTACCCAACAGATGTTAAGGGTGCTAATGTTGCACGCCTTAAGTTTGCTGCTCAGGCAGAGTTGCTCAAGACATACGAGGGTACTCACACCTACGAGATCAGCGTAGTGGATGAGAACAATGCTCACACTACCACAACACTTACTATTAAGTATGGCCAGAATGTTGCACCTCAGATCATATGGGTGGGCTACGATATCGACAAGCGTCAGGTTATCAAGTCAGGCGACACTTGTATGATTCGTGTTGTGGCACCATTGGCAATTCAGGACTTCGAGATTGAGATCGAGTCGCTCACGCTCAACGCTCAGGAGCTCGAGGCGGTAGGCCTTGCTGCTAAGTTCAGCCTTGTGAACTCGACTGAGATGTTCACATCGCTCTCAGGTCTTGGCTTCCCTGTTGGTGACCAGGTTTACAACCAGACACTCATCTCGGAGGATCAGCTCAACATCACCAACTTCTTGGGTATCCTCGCTATGCTCGGTGCTGGCGACCACGACTTCGTGATGACCGTAACCGATATGGAGGGCAACGCTACGACAAAGACCGTAATGATGCGCTTCGAGTAGCATAATTAACACTAAACGATTATGTCTATTATGAAAAAGTTGTTTATGTTATTGAGTGCGGTGCTTGTAGTGGCATCTTGCTCAAAGGATATAGAGCCATCGATGGAGATGGCAGCGGGCGAGGGTGCTATGCGCCTCGGTATGGCTATGCCTGCCGACCTCACTGCTGAGGATAGTGTAGTTATCAAGGTCTACAAGGTCGAGAACGAGGAGCAGAAGCTCATCCGTCGCTACGAGTCCATTGCCGATGTGCCTGAGTACTTGGCATTGCTCGAGGGTGACTATGTAGCTAAGGTGCAGGTGGGCGAGAAGCGCGCTATGTCGTTCGACACGAAGTACTACTACGGCGAGCAGACCTTCGCTGTGGAGAGTGGTATCGTAACCCCTGTTACGGTCGATTGCAAGCTTCAGTCTACCATCGTTGTGGTTAACTATGACGCTACTGTGGTAGAGAAACTTAGCGAGGGCTACTTCACCACCGTTGCTATCGACGATGCCTACGATTCATCGGCTATCGCTACCGGCGATGTGCTCTCACTCATCTACGAGGAGACTAAGGAGGGTTATGTTATTATGCCCGAGGGCGAGACATCACTCTATTGGCACTTCGAGGGTACTCACCCTGCTGAGGGCGACATCGTAAAGGAGGGTCTTATTGAGAATATCAAGCCAGCGGCTAAGTACACCATCACGCTTAAGTACTCGAAGGATGCCCCAGGTAACCTCGTATTCGAGGCTATCGTCGACGAGAGCATCGAGGAGTTCGATGATGTTATCATCTTCAGCCCAGACCCAACGATTATGGGTGACGGCTTCGATGTTGCGGAGACTCAGCTTTCGACCGTAGCACGCACATACAACATCGCATCGCTTGCAGCTATCAATCTTATGACTATGTCGGTTGATGGCGTCGATTACGACCTCTTGACATCGGTGCCTGCGGGCGTTACGCTCAACAAGAGCGACGATATGAGCTACCAGCTCATCCTTGCGCCAGAGTTCTTCAACAGCGTATCTGGTGGCGAGCAGGGCGTAACATTCCATATCGAGGATGTTGACGGCGGTAAGATGTCGAAGGAGGTTGCCTACAAGGTGCAGGGTGTTATGCCTCTCACAGCGGGCGACTACGACCTCTGGTTTGCAACAGCGTCGTTCAAGGCTATGGTGCTCAGCGAGGCGGCATCTGTGAAGGTTGCTTACACAACCGATGGCACTGAGTGGAACGAGGTGGAGGCTACGGCTGGCGAGAATGGTATCTACACCGCTACGCTCACTACCTTCGCAGCAGCGCAGAACTACGAGTACAAACTCGTGGTAGATAGCGCCGATGCTGGTAAGTCGCTCACGATTGCTACGGCTGCTGGTACTCAGCTTCCTAACGGCGATATGGAGCGTTGGCATACCGCATCGTGGGTACTCCCTTATGGCGAGGGCGATGCTCCTTTCTGGCTCACAGGTAACGAGGGTGGTAATATGGTAGGTGCTACGCTTACGCAGTCATCAACCGATGTTCGCCCAGGCTCTGCGGGTATGTATTCGGCACAGCTCAAGTCGCAGTTTGCGTCGTTGCTTGGTATCGGTAAGTTCGCTGCGGGTAACCTCTTCACAGGTACCTTTATGCTCAACGGTATGGATGGTATCGTAACCTTCGGTCGTGACTTCGCATACACAGCAAAGCCTAAGAGCTTGTCGTTCTGGATGAAGAACAACGAGGGTACCATTAACCAGGGCTCACACGCTTCGGGTACCGATATCTACACCATTATGGTGCTCATCACCGACGGTACTACCTTCTCGGTAAATACTAAGGATGAGAGCAGCTTCCTCAAGCTCGATAAGCTCGATACGCTGCCAGGTATTATCGGCTACGGTTACATCTCTGGCACCGACTCACGCAGCGAGTGGACCGAGGAGACCATCAACATCACATATCGTGAGGATATGGCTACGGCTAAGCCTAAGAAGATTGTGGTATCGTTCACACCTTCGGGCTATGGTGACTACTTCTGCGGTTCGACCAACTCGTGGATGTATGTCGATGATATTGTATTAAACTATTAGTAACTTACGAGGTGGTGGCGACATAGTGTTGTCACCCCCTCGCAACCTTTTATCGATGAAGAAATTATACACTTTATTCCTGCTGTTGGCTACGGCTGTTAGTGCTGTGGCGCAACAGATGGATGGTCTCGAGCAGCAGCCCGAGGCGGGAAGTAGTGTGGTGCAGCTCACGCCTAACGAGGCGCGTAAGCTCAGGGGCTTTACCTCCGACACAAACTTCGTGCCTAAGGGTCAGTGGATATTCGGTGGTACGGCTTCATACTCAACCCACACAAATAAAAACTATAAGCTGCTTATCATCAACGATATCGATTCGGATGGCTATACCGTAAATGTTAGCCCAATGATTGCCTATGCTCCTTGGAAGAATATGGCTGTAGGTGTGCGCTTCGGTTATGGCCGCTCGATGCTCGGTATTGACAATGCGGCGCTTGCATTGGCGGGCGTGGAGCTAAATGTGGACTTCTACCACCAGATCAAGCACTCGTACACGGGTACGCTCTTCTGGCGACCATATATCCCGCTGGGCACAAGCAACCGCTTTGCTATCTTTGCGGAGGTGCAGCTCAACTTCACGGGTTCGCAGTCGAAGCTGGTGGCCGAAAATGGCGTTGTGGATGGATACCAGGACTATAAGGGTACATACTCTAAGTCGCTGGGCGGCTCTATCGCGCTCCAGCCAGGTATTACAGCTTTTGTGACCAACGATATCGCCCTCGAGCTCTCGATTGGTGTCTTTGGCATCGGCTATGAGAAGACTACGCAGCTCAAGAATCAGGTTGAGCAGGGCGATATTAAGTCGACAAATATGAATTTCAAGGTCAACCTCCTTTCGATTGGCTTTGGTGTATCGTTCTACCTTTAATAGACCAGCATTATGAAGAGATCAATACTACTTTTAGCTGCTGCGTTTGTTGCGGTGGCACTCCTTGGCGCTTGTGCGTCGGTGAGTACTGAGAGCGATGTATATAACGATGCCGATACCCTCAAGGCTATAATCGAGGGCACACCCGTAACTGCGGAGGCTGAGGCTGACGAGGAGGAGGGTGCCGTTGTCGATGTCGACATAGCTGCAATTCTCGACGGTATGGCTGCGCCTGCTGAGGAGGTTATGACTCCAGCAGAGGAGCCTGTAAAGCAGAAGGCTGCCGTTGCTAAGGCCGAGGTGCCTGCTGCAACTACTGAGGCTACTGAGGCAGTTGAGGCTGCGGTCGTTGAGACTGCGGAGGTCGTTGAAACTGCTGTTATGGCGGCTGAGGAGGCTGTTGAGGCTGAGGTTGCTACTGCGGTCGTTGAGACTGCGGAGGTCGTTGAAACTGCTGTTATGGCATCTGAGGAGACTGTTGAGGAGGCGGCAGATGCTGTTGTAGCTGAGATAGCTGCGGTTGTTGAGACCGTAGAGGCGGCTGCTTCTGAGGTGGAGCCTGTTGCTGCTGAGGCGGCGGTTGCTGAGGTTGAACTTGTTGCTGATGTGGTTGCTACTGAGGAGACGGTTGTTGCCTCTGAGGAGAGCACTGTAAGCACTCGCTTCTTGCCTACTACACGCCGAATCGACAGAAACATCGATCTTAATAAGTTTGTCTACAAGAACGAGTGGATGCTTGGTCTTGCTGCGTCGTACGGTAAGCTCGATGTGGCAGATAGCGAGCTTATGCTCCTTGTCGATGATGTCAACTTTGGCGTTCGTCGTGCCGTGGTGATGCCATACATCGCATACGCCTATCGCGATAACCGCTCAGTGGGTGTGCGCGTAGGTTACGAGTTGTTGCAGGGCGACCTTGGTAACATCTCGCTCGACCTTGGTTCGGGTGCAGACCTATCGTTCTCGCTTGCTGACATTGGTGTTAAGAACGAGAACTTCCTCTGGTCAATATTCCACCGTAACTACATAGGTCTTGACCGTCGTGGTATCGTTGGTGCTATCCTAGAGACCGAGCTTATGGTTAAGACTGGCACGACATCGATGTACACCGGTTCGGGTGATGCACGCAACTACTCGGAGAGCAAGAACTTCGCCGCTAAGCTCAACTTCAACCCAGGCCTTGCGGTATATGTATTCCCTCAGGTGTGCGTTACGGTAACCGTAGGTATCGGTGGCCTTGCATACAACAATATCAGGCAGTACGACGCTGCGGGTGTTATGACGGGTCGTCGTGACCACTCGGCGCTTAAGTTCAAGCTCAACATTGCCGATATTCAGATTGGTGTGGTTGCCCATTTGTGGAACAAAAAGAATAACTAACTATGAATAGGATAAAGAGATATATGGTGGCGGGTGCTCTGTCGCTCCTTGCGGCGGTGGGATGTATCGTCAACGATGTGCCATACCCTGTCGTTAAACTCGATATCGTAGCCTTGGAGGCCGATGGCCTTCTCGCCCCTGCCGAGATTAACAGCAACGAGCATACCGTAGCCCTTCGCCTGGAGGAGACAACCGATATCCGCAAGGTAAACATCACCTCTGTGACACTTACCGAGGGTGCGGAGTCGAGCGTTGCCTTCCCTGGTGTCTTCGACTTGCGTTTGCCACTCTATGTTACGCTCTCGATGTATCAGGAGTTTGAGTGGACCATCAGCGCAGAGCAGAGTATCGAGCGCTACTTCACCGTAGAGGGTCAGATTGGTGAGACGGCCATTGATGCTGAGCACCATATTGCTACGGCGTATGTGCCTATGGACCACGATCTTAAGAATGTGGTTGTGACATCGGCGAAGTTGGGTCCAAAGGATATTACTACCTACTCGGTTGACCCGCTCACGCTCACCGACTTCGACGATACGGTGCGCAATGTTACTGTGTCGTACCACGGTGACATCGAGGAGATGTGGACGCTCGCCGTTGTGGCTACCGATGTGGAGGTGGAGTTTACGGCCGTAGATGCGTGGGCTAAGCGCATTTGGCTCTATGCTAATGGCCGTAGCGGTGCCGACCTCGGCTTCAACTACCGTAAGGTGGGTAGCCAGGAGTGGATCAAGGTGGAGAATGTCACCGCAGATGGCGGTAGCTTCTCAGCGTGCATCGCCGACCTTGAGACCCTCACGCAGTACGAGGTTGTGGCATATTCGGGCGAGAGCTACACAGGTGTGGTTACCGTAACTACGGAGGATACCTTCGAACTCCCTAATGGCGATATGGAGGAGTGGTCCGTGATAAATAGTATCGTATGTCCATACCTCGAAGGCGATGCGCCATTCTGGGGTACGGGTAACGACGGTGCTGCAATGGCAAGTACCACCCTCACCGAGCCTACATCGGATGTACGCCCAGGTAGCGAGGGTAGTCACGCTGCATCGCTCCAGTCGAAGAAGGCGGCACTTATGGGTGTCGGTAAGTTCGCTGCGGGTAACATCTTCCTTGGTGAGTTCGGTGGCCTTGTGGGCCTCGATGGCTTGGTTAACTTCGGCCGCCCTGTTACGGCACGCCCTGTGGCGCTCCACGGCTGGGTGAAGTATAACTGTGGTACTATCGACGAGCTTGGTCGTGTGCCTTCGGCGCGCCCCGACCTCAAGAAGGGCGATAGCGACGAGGGTCAGATTATGATAGCCGTGGGTAACTGGACAGCTGCCGAGTATGGCGGTAGTGCCGACTGCCCTGTGGTGGTGAATACGAAGGACGAGTCGACATACTTCAACAAGAATGGTAAGGATGTCATCGGCGCTGGCGAGATGATTCTCACCGAGTCGACAAACGGCTGGGTGGAGTTCACGCTGCCACTCGACTACCGCTCGACCGACGAGGTACCTACGCATATGATTATCGTCTGCACCGGTTCGCGCTTTGGCGACTACTTCACCGGCTCGACGCATAGCCTTATGCTCATCGACGACCTTGAGCTTATCTACTAACGACTATGGCCTATGGCGGGGTGGCGTTAGGTCGCTTGCCTCGAATATGGCTTCAATAGGTATGGGCTGCCTGCAAATTATGCGGGCAGCCCTTGTTTTATGCAGAAGTTTCGCACTTTTTATTAACTTTGTGGTATGAACGCAAAAGTTATAATCTTCGACTTCGATGGCACGCTGTGCGACACGCGCCATAATATAATCATCGCCTTTCGTGCTACGATGCAACGCCTCGGCCTGGAGATGCGTGACGAGGCTACCTGCGCTGCGACGATAGGCCTCACGCTGCACGACGGCTTTAAGGCTATGTATCCCGATATGAGCGACGCCGAGGCGGCAACGGCGGTGGATACCTATCGCGAGATATTTGCCGAACGCCGTCAGGAGCTAATACCGCCACTCTTCCCTCGTGTGCACGAGGTGCTGACGAGGCTACACGAGCAGGGCTATACGCTCACTATCGCCTCATCGCGTCTGCGTGACTCGATAATGCTCTTTGCGCGCGAACACGGCATCGACCACCTCTTTAGTTATGTGGTGGGTGCTGATAGTGTCACGCATCATAAGCCTCATCCTGAGCCTGTGCTTATCACGCTTGAGGCGCTTGGCGTGGAGGCGGACGATGCCCTTGTTGTGGGCGATATGCCACTCGATGTGGCTATGGGTCGTGGTGCTGCGGTGCGCACCGTGGCGGTGACATATGGCAATGCTACACGCGAGGAGCTCGAGGCTGCCGGTGCGGACTATGTGATTGACGATTTTGGTGATCTGCTCGCTATTATCGGGGCGTAGTCGTGCGGTGTTAGATGAATCATATAACTATAAAATAGAGGGTTATGAAGGTAATATCGTTTTTGGTAATGGTGCTTGTCGTGGCATTTATGGTGCTCATCGATATCATCCTCTTTGGCGAGAGTGTGGCCTATGGCTTGGGTGGCATCATAGGAATGGTGGCGTTCTATATCGCATACTCGATTAGCGTTGAGATGTCGCTCGCACCGCGTGACTTCTGGGTAAATAGTAGTTGGGAGATATTTAAGAAGAAACTCGGCTATGCCTTTGGTGCTTATCTCGTTACGACGCTTGTGGCCTCTGGCGTGATAAGCTCTATGCTGGCATAAGAGTGGGGTAGTGAGAAACAAAATAGTCCGTTGCAACGCCTGCAACGGACTATAATTATATATGCTTACCTCGAACTATCGGAGTGCGAAGTTGAGAGGAAGGGTGAATGATACCTTGATGGGCTTGCCATTGTCAGTACCCGCAGTCCAATCATTCTCGAGCTTGTTGGCCTTGTCGACCAGTCGTGGGGCCGTTGTAGCGGTTGCGTCTTCGATACCACCTACTCAATGTCGTGGTTTGCTGAGGATGCAGAGGGTAAGTTCGGCGAGTGGAACTATATCGAGTTCCCGCCAACACGCACCCCCGGCGAGGGCTACAATATGTCGGAGCCATTCGACTTCTGGAACCGCGCAAACAAGAACGGCGCTGTAATCGTCTTGTAGCGTCCTGTCACGCCCTGTCGCGTATTATCGCACTTTGAGGTGCCTTGTGCGGACTAACTTGTGCTAACTAAATGCTTAGGGCTGTCCTTTGGGGGCTGCCCTAAGTGGTTTATATTACATATTACCCTGCAGCTCTTTGATATGTTCAAGAATCTCCGTTGACTTACTGACAATCTTGCGATTTATGCGATAGCCAACAATGCCTCCCAATATACCTCCCACAACTATACCTGTTAGAACTCCCATCTGAATTGGACTGGGTTCCATTCGAGTTATTACCTCATATACCAGCCAGCTGGTCCAAAGCAAAATCATCGGAAGCGCAATCTTTATCCACTCTTGGTAGTGTGTTTTCACTTTATTCAGTTTCGTTGCCACATCAACAAGGTTGTCCTGGGTAAAGTCAAAACTCTTCAATGAAAATCTCTGCTTAATGGTTATTCCAAGACAGACCGCCAACATTAGGCCTGTAGCTACGATAAAGAGCAACGAGAATCCAAACTTGTAGAATATCCAAATACAATATGGCAATGACAAAGCTCCTATGAAAATCGTACAAGCGATTATTTTAGTCATTTCAGACTGCTTCGATTTCATAGAGTTGCGGATGTGCGTATCACTGATTATAGCCTGTTTTTCGAGTTTCCTTTTCAGTATATCAACCTGCGAGCGCATCTGCTCTAGTTCCTGTAAATCTATATTTCCCATCTTCTATGCGATTTATTCGTTAGACATTTTCTTAAGCTGCTCCTTGATTCTCACAAGACGGACAGACACATTCTTTGCAGAGATTCCGACAATAGCGCCAATCTCATCGTAACTTAGGTTCTCCAACCACAGTAGCACTATAGCTCGATTGAATGGACCAAGCTTGTTGATACGATTTCTCAGCATTTGAACCTGCTTTGTATCCTCGTCTAAATCATTGAAAAGGTTTATATCCATCTTCAAAGGAAGAGTATCTCTGTTGCGACTCTTTTTCCTTTCGGAGGATATACAGGTATTTAAGCTGACACGGTATATCCAAGTTCTGACATTGCTATCACCACGGAATTTTGGGAAGCCATTCCATAGGTTTATCAGAATCTCTTGAAAGAGATCTGCCACCTCTTCGGGGTTTTTAGAGAACATATAACAGATAGTATATATCGTACCTTTATGCTCCCTTACGGTTTGTGCAAATTCATTTTCCATCCTCTTCTTTCTTTGGTTTTACACATTAGACGCACAAGTTAACGATTTACTACAAAATAATCAATAATTCACAAGTTGTTTTGTTTTTAGAATATTTCAAAGTTTCAAATCGCGCTACAACATCCTCTAACTATATCGACTACACAACCGCATACAAAAAGGAGCAAACCCGCAGGTCTGCTCCTTTCAATATATTATAAACCAATCAGTTTATTTAGTGTCAGAGTGGTGTAGCAGTGGCGATGACATAAAAAACCGGATGGGACATACTTGGCGTATTTCTCATTCGGGGTTTTGATTGAAGCGTCGCTGATGCGCCGCTATCACACTAAATTAGTTCATTGCCTGCTGGATAGCTACTGCAATAGCAACAGTTGCACCTACCATTGGGTTGTTACCCATACCCAAGAAGCCCATCTTCTCAACGTGTGCTGAAGCCGACGACAAACCAAATGCAGAGACTACTTGCAGGCTACACCAAGGTGCGAAGAAGGAAAAGGCGAAACATCTTAACTGAAAAAAAAACTCAAGCTGTGCATTAAAGAGCTATAATCAGGCGGTTAAGATGTTCTATTATAATACTCTCTCGCACTCTTATTTATCCTCCATTAGCTTGTCGATGAGTCTATCGACTCTTTCACCACGTCGCTGTATCTCCTCTATAAGCTTGGAGTTAGTTACCAGAAACTGATCAATCTGTTCATCCTTCTTTTGGCGCACTGCCTCCATCTGTGAGTACGACGAGGTGAAATTCTTGCGGAAGATACCAATGATATTAGCAGCACTAAATTGGTCTGTAGCTAAGTTGAGTACGATATCTCCATATTTAGGATTACGCGCATGGAGTGTCATCTTATCTCCATCAATATAGACATCACGTATCACGCCCGCATAGGCGGGAGTGTCAATAAAATAGATAGCTCCGCTATGCAACTTTGCT
>JAGBTP010000033.1 GCA_017631255.1 Alistipes sp. | reverse complement strand
TAGTGAAGTAAAGCGACTACTTGAGCAGGCTATCGCCGACGGTGAAAACGACCCATTACCCACCAATTGGATAGAGATGCTTAATCAATCTATTGATGCGTGTAATGTCGCAATGAATTGATCAGAATAAATGGAATAATGGTGTTGATTTGGTAACAGCAGTTACCCAATTCCACAACTCGGAAACATTTGCTAAGCTCTGAAATGAAGAGAGTGGACTCTATATAGAAAGCTCCGCCTATGTATATGAACTTTTCAAAGACGAGATGAAATTTGGCAAGATGAGGCAGTAAGTGTAGTGAGTGTCGTGTGAGTGTAAATCTCAAAGCAAACACAACTTTTTGAGTAATTGAGAGTAATAGAAAAGGATTAAAGCCCCGGCGGATTCACCAAACTATGAACGAGCAACAGAGTCAATCTCTGTTGCTCGTTTGTTTTAAGGAGGTCTTGCCTACAACATATGTAGGCACAGGGGTACGACATCACCCAGAAGATAGTCGGCATTGTCGATATGCTCGAGAATGGTTTGGTTGGGGTGAGCGGCCATCTTGAGGCGTGCCAGGCTACTGCGCAGAGAGCGATGCCACGATTGTGTTAGTTCGTTAAAGCCATCATCATTATTAGCTCGACAGCTCCTATCGATGATATCTATCGCTTGCTTGATGGTGCAGGGAGAGGCGGCAGTAAGGGGTCGGTAGTCACTGAGAAATTTTGCATAGCTGAGTTCGATATTTGACACCACCTTATGATAGGCGGCATCGCTTGTTAATCCCAATATTATCTTCGTAAACATCTCGCCATTATCACCCACCGACCTATTGTAGTGAAATCCGTCTTGCAGAGGCCATACTTCGTCGTCATCGACTTGCAATATCTCACTCGCCAACATATTAGGTACGCGATAGAGGCTATGTCTATCGAAATAGCGCTCCACAGCGCCGCTAACCTCCACCCAATAGCGCAGCTGCATACCTCGCTTCAGGAACTGCAACTGCTTGCGGGTTAACATCGGCTTTGCCATATCGTAGCTTTATTGCACGCAATGGAAATAGCGTCTTGGACGGCTAAATCGAACCTCGGCGATAGGGTTCTGCTCCTTACGCGTTACAGCATTATAGACGCGTTTGGGAAGCAGTAGTGCGAGCAGTTCATCGCCCACAAGGTGGCGCAGAGCAAGGCGTCCCTGAACATTGTCGCGTGCCATAACGGCCACCACATCGTCACCCTTATGCAACGCCGCAGCAAGCACTATATCACCAAAGCCAATGACCGAAATAGTGTCGTAGTTTGCGAGGATATCATCGACATTAAAGCTTTCTGGTTCAATATTATAGAGCCTATTAAAACAGCGAAAGCCTCGTGCAATCTGCATAATAATGGTTTGACGAGCATCGCCTTTCAGATGGCGAACTTGCAAGCAATCCTCCCAGACGCTATGACCGAAAATTTCGCGTGCATCTAATATATCGATATGAAAGCCATCCTCCACGCGCAACGCCATAAGCTCACGATTTAGCTCGTTGTCGTACCACCTCAAACCGCTGTGATACTCGTCACTACTATACCTCTTTACACCACTGTAGAGTTCGTTGTACTCGCGTTGCGTCTTGTCTCCATTTCGCAGCTTGCGTCGTAGCGACTTGTGCACATCCTCTATCTCAGCATAGTACAATGCCGAAAGCGCCTCGCGCTCGAACCATAGCGGCAAAATCTTATCGCGTATCGTGTCGATGTTCTTACGAATGAAGGCCATACGCCTCTGCTCGCAACGCTGGTAGTGCAGGCGCAACACCTCCTCGGCGTAGCGTGTAAACTCCAAAACCTCGCCATCAGGCACCACCGACTCGATGGTCATCGTCTCGCACACAGGTGACTCCAAGCGCACGGTAACTCGTCGCTCAACGAGCATCTCACCACATACCACCTCGCCATCTACTACGGTCATCACGCGTGTCCACGCATCTTCGTTTCTACGGCTCTCGCCTACTGATTTCAATTCTCTCATAATACCCTATTTTTTGTTACAAGGACAAAAATAGAGTAAAGCTGTGCCAAAACATTTCGCAACTTTATATTATCTTTGCAGTATCGAAAAAAAATGTGGAGTTATGGCAGGAAATGTTTACAATCAATATGTGTGGCTGCTCGACCTGATAGCGCGTCACGACGGCATCACCTTCAAGGAGATAAGTAGTGCCTGGCAGCAATCGCGAATAAATGATACGGGGGCACCCCTATCGAGGCGCACATTCTGCAACCATATCAACAAGATAGGCGAGTTATTCGGTATAGATATCGGCAGCAGCAGCGGCTACAAATATCGCATCAAGTGGTCGGGTAATATCGACCTACGAAATATGCAAGAGTCGCTCTTGTCGCACATTCAGATAAGCAATGCCCTCTTTGCCAACCCTCGGCTGGCGGGACGCATATCGCTCGACGGCTACCTATCGTTTCGATACTATAAGCCACTAATAGAGGCTATGGAGGAGGGTGCTGTTGTCGAGCTGCGTATCAATGACAGGGATAGGAATGAGTTACAGATAGTTAAGGTGGCACCATACTTTATCAAGCAGTTCGAGAGCGATTGGTTTATGGTAGGTAAGGAGCTCACTACGGGCGATATATGTGCCTATACATTTGGCTCGATTGTGGCAGTACGGCGCAGCAAGCAGGGTGAGAGATATGAGCTGTCCGATAGTTTCTCGGTTACGGAGTTTATGCGTGCGCCGCAGTTTGGAACAGCCGCACCAAATAGCAACGAGGCATACTTGCGACTTCACCACGACAGCATAAGTCGCGTCAGACGAAATAGATGGGGGTCGTACATCCCTGAAGAGTACGACCCCATTGTTACCTATGAGGAGTTATAAAGTTACATCAGCCTACCCGATGCGGATATCGTGTTACGACAAGCGCCCGATATTGCCGCTCATAGATCTACTCCTTCTCTCGCTCCTTGCGCGCCTTACGCTCCTCGGCAAACATCTGCTGCATCGTAGGATTCATATAGGTGAGGCTGCGGATAGTGAGGTCCATAGCCTTGTCGTTGGCGATACGGAGGTTACGACCCGAACTCTTGAGGTTATCACGCACCTTCTCCAAGTCCTTAATAGATGCCTCGATAGCCTTGATTGCTGCCTCGTACTGGCTATGTGCAAGTGTCACATTCCTATTGAAATCGGACTGGAAATCGGCAAGTTTCGCCTCAAAGTTGGTGATATCAACAGTCTGGTTACGCGATAGGGCAAGCTCGCGCTGATACTCGATACTACGCTTTGCTGCCTGCGTGAGCAGCGTGATGATGGGCACGAAGAACTGAGGGCGGATGACATACATCTTATCGTATAGGTGCGACACATCGACGATGCCTGCGTTATATAGCTCACTCTCAGGCTCGAGCATCGATACAAGGATAGCGTACTCACAACTCTTCTTCTTGCGGTCCTCGTCGAGCTTCTTAAAGAAGTCGGCATTCTTATGCTTCTTAGCCGTATCATCTGCCTCATTCTTCATCTCGAACATAATCGAGATATACTCCAAGTCGCCATCGAAATCTCTATACACGAAGTCACCCTTAGTGCCGTCCACAACCGTGTTATCCTTCTCGAAGTAGGCGTAAGGCATATGCGGACGCAGCAGGCGCTCAAACTCGGTATAGCAGTGTTCCTCGAGCGTTTCGCCAATCATTTTGGTCGATAGACGACTCTTGAGATCGCGGTAGAACTCCACCTCCTGCTGCTTGGCTTGCAGCTGGCTTTTGTGTGTCTCGCGCATACTATTCTCGCGAATGATAGCCTCGTTCTTCTCGTTCTTAATCTCGCCCCTGAGACGCTCAATCTCCATATCCTTAGCACGAAGCTGCTCCATAGTGCGTGACTGCTCCTCGAGTATGCGCGCCTGCTCCTGCATAACTGCCATCTTGATGGCGTTGTCGACATTGGCAATGCCAGCATTAAGCTCCACGATGCGGGCATCGCGCTCCGCAACGGCACGCTGCATCTCAAGATCCTTGGCCACAGCGATGCTCGCCAGCTGCTCGCGTAGCTTAGCAATCTCGGCATCACGCTTGCCCATCTCACCACACTGCTCCGAGAGGCGGCGTGCCATCTCTGCCTCGCTCCTGGCCTTATACATAGCCTCCATCTCCGCCTCACGACGCCTAATTTCGGCCTCGAACTCACTGCTGCGCACCTGGCTAAGGATTGCGGCATAGTCGGCCTCGTCGATGGTGATTGCTGTTCCGCACTTTGGACATTTAAGTTCTTTCATCGTAGTATGTTATGTTTTTAATCTCTTGTTAAGCTCTCAAGGTGCGCATCATCTGATGACGATAGCCTAACCTCTACTGCAAAGTTACAAATTATTACCATATCCAAGCACTAATCTCCGGGAAATTAGCATCGAGTTAGCGCGCAGACAACGCTATTTTTACAATCACATACCCCCGCGTTAGTAGCCTATTTTGCGAGTGCTGCTGTCGCGTCCCAAGAGCTCCGAGTCGCAATGACCATAGAGGGTATCGAGCGAAAGATCAGTGCCGAGTAGGATTTTATCAACGATACTCTTGCGGGCGATATTCTCAATCTGGCCACCGCTAAAGTCGTACTTCGAGGCGAGCTGGCGCGCGTCGTCGTCCGTAAGTTCCTCAATCATCATCTGCCATATGGCGCTCTTAACCACCACCGTAGGTTTCTCAAACTCAATCTTATAGAGGAAGCGGCGCTCGAAGGCAGTGTCCATATTGCAGGTGAGGTTGGTAGTGGCAATGAGGATACCGTCGAGCTGCTCCATCTCCTCGAGGATGATGTTCTGCATAGCATTCTCCATCTTGTCTACCGAGCGTGTGACGCTCTCGAGGCGCTTGCCGATAAGGGCATCTGCCTCGTTAAAAAGGAGGATAGGCGCCACCTCCGACTCCTCGACCAGCTTGCGGTAGCGCGAGAATACAGCCTTGATGTTCTTCTCGCTCTCGCCTACCCACATACCCTTAATCTCCGAGATGTTGACCTGCATAATATCTCTACCCGTAAGGCGTGCGAGTTGCAACGCCGTCTCGGTCTTACCCGTACCTGGAGCGCCGTGGAAGAGACAGGCAAAGCCGCTACGGAAGCCCTTGCGCTGAAGTGTCTCACGCACCTCGTGGAAGCTGGCGGGCTGCAATAGCGAGGCGAGGCGGTCAATGGCGACGCGCTCCCTATCGTTATAAAAGAGCTCCTTGGGCGTGATGGAGCTATGCGCGAGGATATCCTTCTGCCTTGTTGTGCCAAGGTCAACATTCAGCCCCACAAGCATCTCATCAACCACCCAGCGGCTAAGTTCGTAGGTGTCACGCGATCTTGTCTCGGTCATCGTTGCCACCTGAAGCAGTCCACCACGAATGAGGGCATTCGAGCCATTTGCGAGCGACTTGCGCTGGTTGCGATAGATGAGCATATTGCTATACAACTTCTTAAAGTGGCCCGACTCGACGGTATCGAAGCCATCGCTAACGACCATATTGCAGACCCAGAGTAGTAGCATTTTATCATCCTCGTCCATCTCCTCGGTCTTGGTCTGATATTTCTTCACGAAAGGCAGGTGATCATTCTCCTCGATAAGAGCATTTGCTCGCGTACAAAACTCCTCGTAGTTAATCCTCTCGTTGCAACGCGAGACCACAAGGCCATCGAACGCCACGAACCAATCCTCGACACTCTCGATGACAATCTCCTCACGCTCGATAGCACGGTTATTCTGCAACGACGCAATGGCCTCAGAGGTGACACTATAAATGCTATCGAGCTCCTCCTCATCGTAGTGGCGAACGATATACTTCATCTGACAGAGCTCCTCCAGCTCCTTGTGAAACATCATAGCCTTGAGGGGCGGCATATCGAGGCAGCGGCCTATGTCGCAGGTAGAAATCTGTCGGTCGTAGTATATCTCCATAACAATGGCATAGACTACGGCTTGCGACTTGCTAAAGCCCAAGATATCACAGATATAGGCGATGGGTCGCTCAGCAACCTCGAAGATGCGCGAATCGTAGCGCGAATTGCGCACTACGCTAATAATCTGACAAATAGCACTGAGCAGCGTAAGCTCCTCGTCGTTATTAATGGCTGCTGGCTCCCAATTAAAATCATTACTCTTGCACTCAACAACAGTTGCTCTCTTTCTTAAAACTCGTCCCATAGTCTCTATATTTTTACTCTAATACACACTTCTACTCTTTACACACTGACCCGAATCACATTGCAAATGTAATAGGAATTAGTAAGCTTATGACAACGGTTTTATGTATAAAGAATCTTGTAGATACGCTGCAAAGCACGCATCACAAAAGGTATGAGGGAGCTCGAGGCAAATTTCTATCACCACAGAAAAGATAAATTTTACCGAGTCGATATAACTATAAATATAGGTATAGCGCCGCTCAAATAATCCAATATTTTTATAATATTAGTATTGTGAGATAGGAGAAGTATTTGAAATGGTCCCAAAGGATATAAATTTCAGTTCAAAAATATATTTTATATTAGAATTTATTTGGATTTTCGGTGATTATAAATACCTTTGTCATTGCAAACAGAGAGGTAGAATATGGTTTTTTGCCTCGCTAAGTTTGCGAGAATTACACTCATAATAAAGTTCATACAATGAAAACAAAGAAAGATGAGCAGCTCAATGATGGTGAGATGTGGCGCGAGGCGAGCATAGAGGTGGAGACATCCGAGGGCAGAGACAAGGCCTTGGAATCGAACATAATGGTGAGCAAGCGAGCATTCGTCGTGCGTTATATTACTCGTCGTAGCGGCAAGCTACGCATCATTGACGAGCGTGAGGAGGAGCGCTTCAGTGCAGCCCTGCGCTACGGCATAGAGCATCAGGCTACGCTCATTGAGTTAGCCGATATGTGCTGCTTGTCGCTATCGACATTCAAACGCCGTTTTCGAGAGAGGCTCGACACCTCGCCACACGAGTGGTTCATCGAGCAGCGAATGAAACTTGCGCAGCGCATCATAGACGAGATGGAGATATCTACAAACGAGTTGGCGCGCATATGCTGCTTCACCAACACTTCGCACTTCATAACCGTATTTAAGCGATATTACAACACCACACCCGGCAAGCTACGCCGCATAAGGGAGCAAAGAATAAACACCGAGGTGGGGAATTGATAGTAGATAGGCTGTGCGCCTTATAGGCTGCCGACAGCCAGCATAACCATACCGATGAGTATCAGTATGAGGTCAATGAGCTTAGCTCGTATATTTCGCTCGCCAAAGAGCATTACGCCGCACACGAAGGTGACGATGACCGACGAGCGGCGTATCATCGACACGACAGCAATCATAGCACCATCGACATCCAGTGCGTGATAGTAGAAGAAGTCTGCTGCCGACACAAAGAGCGTGATTAGAGGTATGGTCCACCGCCACTCAAAGCGCTCCGTAGCCCTGCGGGGCATCCACAGGAGAAGGGCCACAAGGCTCATCATAGCAAACTGATAGATGCCAAACCAGCTCTGCACAAATAGTGGCGAGAGCGAGTGTGCGGTAATGATATACTTGTCATATAGACCACTCACTGCACCAAGTAGCATAGCAGCAAAGAGTGCCCACACATACCTACTACGACGAAAGTCGATACTCTCGCGCTTACTCGAACGGCTAAGTAGATACAGCGACACTATCGTGAGCAGCACACCACCCCACTGCCAGAGGTTCAATCTCTCGCCAAAGAACAACATAGCACCCATAAGCACCACGACAGGACGCGTAGCATTTACGGGTCCTACGATGGTAAGTGGCAGGTGCTTAATGGCGTAGTAGCCACACAACCACGACGATAGTGTTATGAGAGCCTTGAGCGCAACAAGCAGATGCGCCCCGACATCGCCTTGCGTCGACTCTAAAACACTACCCTCGAACCATCCGAGCGACAGCTCAGCATCGAGGATGACGGGCAGGAATAGTAGCGACGCAAATAGCGTATTTAGCAGCAGTACCGGAATAACGGCATTGGCCGATAGCGAGCGCTTCTTGGCGACATCGTAGAGTCCCAACAGAAAGGCCGATATGAATGCCGCCACTACCCACATAACTATGCGTAGATTACAAGATTAGCAATCAAACATACCGCAAGCGACATACTCGCCAAGGCATTAAATGTACCGAAGGCAATGCCAATGTTGCGCTGGCGTGTAGGGGTGACGATATAGTGTTCCGACGCCACGATAAGCGAGAAGGATGCACAGCCGAGGAACAAGAGCCAGGACTGTGGCTGGTACGATGCGTACCACACCAAAAATGCGATGCTCGCAGCGTGCAAAAGTGCACTGATAATAAGTGATGTGCGGGCAGAGAAGTGCGAAGGGATGGAATGCAAGCCTCGTTTACGGTCATAGTCGGCATCCTGCAACGCATAGATGATATCGAAGCCTGCGCACCACGACATAACGACGAGGGCAAGGACTATCGACTCGAGTGAGATAGCACCCGTAACGGCGATATTTGCGCCCACAGGTGCGATGCCAAGCGAGATGCCAAGCACGAGGTGAGCGAGCGCCGTGAAGCGCTTGCAGTAGCTATAAAACATCACCACAGCGAGGGCGACGGGCGAGAGGTAGCCACATAGCGGGTTGATAGTCGCAGCGAGTGCAATGAAAAGCACCGCATTGACCACGATAAACACCACCGCACCACGGGGAGACACCTTTCCCGCAGGAATCTCACGCTCTGCGGTACGAGGGTTCTCCGCATCGATAAACCTATCGGCCCAGCGGTTAAAGCCCATAGCCACATTGCGGGCAAAGACCATACATCCAACCACCTGCAACAGAAGCAACCACAACGAGTTATGCTCTGCGCCCCTTAGCACCCACGCGCTGGTGAACGAGAGCAGCGCAAAGGGCATCGCAAAGATGGTATGCGAGAACTTAACGAGACGAAGATAGTCGACAATCTTACCCATAGCTACTCCTTTGCAAACTCACGATTGAGCACATCCATAAGCCACTGAGGTGCGCGCTGAGGGCGACGCGTCTCCTTGTCGATAAAGCCAAGTGTCGTAAGACCCGAAGCGACATCACGACCATCCTCACCAAATATCTCATAGTGGAAGGTCATTCGCGCCATAGGCAACTCCTCGACAGAGGCACGCACGGTGATTAGCTCGTCGTAGTATGACGGTGTGCGATACTTGACCTGTACATCAACGATAGGCATCATAACGCCACGACGCTCCATCTCCGCATAGGTGAGACCTGCGGCACGAAGCCACTCGGTACGCGCCACCTCGAAGAACTTGATATAGTTCGAGTGGTGGACAATGCCCATCTGGTCGGTATGGTGATACTCAACGCGTATCTTTGTATCAAAACTCTTCATAGTCACACCTTTAGATTATCGAATACGGTCGAGTGAGCGAACGAGTACCTCATCCTTGAATGTTGCGCGTGCAGCAAGTGAGGTAAGAATAAGGGCCACAACGGGCATAATTGCTGCCCAGCCAAAGTGGCGATGTGCAACGCCCATATCCTCCAACGCATTAGCGCCTGCGAGCCAGAAGTAGATAGCCACAAAGGCGATGCAACCAAGCAAAAGGACAATCTCCACAGCGCACAAACGCACCTGAAGCATACGATTCTTAAATAGGAAGATGGTCACAAATGGCAACACCGCCGCTACGACCATAAGGATGCCCATCCATATGGTGCTCTGCGACTCCGTAGCTGACGAGAGCGCAAAGGCGTTAAGATTATACACATCGCCGCTATCGACGGTAAACGATGCGATTGGCGCGAAGAGCGCCGTTGTCATAAGTGCTGCTGCGAGGAGCAGATAGAGTGTTTGAATTCGCTGAATCATAGTTATTTACTGTTAAATTTATCTATCTATTGTCTTGTCAATAAGGTAATGATTGCGGTCCGTTGAGCGGCGATTAATCATCTCGCCGAGGAAGCCAGCGAGGAAGAGTTGCACGCCAAGAACGATAGCCAGCAACGCAAGGTAGAACATAGGTTGCTCGGTAACGCCTCGCCACATAAGGCCGTTGAACTGCGAATATAGCTTGTCGATGATGATCCACAGCGCTGTGATGCCACCAAATAGGAACATCAGCGTGCCGAGGCTGCCGAAGAGGTACATCGGCGAGCGACCAAAGCGCGACATAAATGACACCGAGATAAGATCGAGGTAACCCTTGACCATACGCTCGATACCGAACTTCGACTTGCCATACTTACGCTCGTGGTGCTCTACGACCTTCTCGCCGATGCGGCTGAAGCCGGCGTGCTTGGCGAGGATAGGGATATAGCGGTGCATCTCGCCGTACACCTCAATGCTCTTGACCACCTTACGGCGATAGGCCTTAAGGCCGCAGTTGAAGTCGTGAAGTTTGATACCCGACATAATGCGTGCCGTAAGGTTGAAGAACTTACTTGGCCAGCGCTTGCTGATAGGGTCGTAGCGCTTACGCTTCCAGCCCGAAACGAGGTCGTAGCCCTCCTCGAGCACCTTACGACGCATCTCTGGTATCTCGTCGGGTGAATCTTGCAAGTCGGCATCCATCGTAAACACCACCTCGCCTTGAGCCAAATCGAAGCCGCAGTAGAGGGCTGCTGACTTACCGTAGTTGCGCATAAAGCTGATAGCACGAATCTCTGGGGTTTCGGCCTTAAGCCTTTCGACAACGCTCCACGACTCGTCGGTAGAGCCGTCGTCGACGAAGATTATCTCGTACGATAACTTATTCTCGGTAGCCACCCTCTTAATCCACGCGACGAGTTCTGGGAGCGACTCTGCCTCGTTGTAGAGCGGCACAACAACCGATATATCGAGTTTTTTATCCATAGTACAAATGTTAGGTTAGTTCTCCTCGATTGGCGCCTGAGGATTGCGGCTAAGCACGCCAGCGATGATAAGGCCAGGGATACCACCGAAGAGTATGTAGTTGCTAAATGATGCCAGCACATTCTGGAGCATTGTAGGCTGTGGCGCTGTGCGAATACGGTGCACCATCTCGTCGAACAACACAAGGTCGTTAGCACCTACACCCAAACCCTCGTAGAGAGTCTTTGCCTCCTCGAGGCGTGAGATGTTACCAGCGATATAGGCATCGTAGCCAATAGCCGAGGTAAAGATTGTGCCCGCAACGCCTACGATGACGCCCGCAAGCATCGAGATAAGCAGAATGTAGGACAACGCTGTCGAGTAGTTAAAGCCGAAGCGTGGGTCACCAGCATCACGACGACGGCGCGTGAAGCGCACGATAAGCCATATAAATACCACACAAGCCACAACCGCCTCACCGAGGTACAACATCGTAGCTGTGCCGAGCGTGAGGTTGCTTGCAAGAAGCAGGTAGCGCTCGAAAATCGATGACAAAGCCATCACCAAGCCCAAGATTGCACCTGAGCGCAGCACATCGTGCCAATATTCTCTATTAATCATAATCCCTTAGTTTATCCGTTTACAATACGCTAATTATCTAATCTTCAACCTATCAAGAGCCTTATGGTATGCCGCAGCGTTCCTATTGTGCTCCATAAGATTGCGGGCAAAGTTGTGACGGCCGTCCATCTCAGGTCGGGCACAGAAGTAGAGGTAGTCGTGCTCCTCGTAGTTGAGCACACCCTCAATAGCCGCCATATCGGGCATAGCGATAGGCGTCGGAGGCAGACCGGCGTGGAGGTAGGTGTTGTATGGCGACTCGATACCCTTATGTATCTCAAGCACTCTCTTAATTGTAAAGTCACCAGCGGCGTACTTAAGCGTAGGGTCAGCCTGCAAAGCCATACCTATCCTCAAACGATTGATATACACACCAGCTACACGCGCCATCTCATCCTTCGCATTAGTCTCCTCGTGCACTATCGACGCCAGCACCATAACCTCATATGGTGAGAGGCCCACCCTCTCAAGCTTTGCCTGACGCGATGCGCTTGCCCAGAAGTTGTCCGACTCACGCTTGAGGCGGCGCACAAGGGCGTCGGGGGCGATGTCGGCATATACCTCATATGTATTAGGCAGGAATATCGAGAACATAGCCTCTGCTGAGTCAAAGCCCATCTCCTCGATAAGGCTCTTGTCGCGCAGCGCTGTGATGATCGACAGGGAGTCAGCGGCTATCTGCCTCGAAATCTTGCCAGCAAGAATCTCAGGTGTGCGGGCATTGTTGATGACAAGGCGCACCGCATTATCGACGCCAAACTTAAGCGTGCGGGCCACCTCGATGACGGTCATACCCTCGTCGAAGGTGTACTTACCAGGCTCGATGCCCCTATCGAGGTTGATGCGCTTGGCGTATAGGTCAAAAGCCAATGGATAGGCCAGCGAAGACTTAACCTTTGCAACCATCTCATCGTAGCTTTCGTCGGCTCTAAGGTGCACGGTGAAGCGATTTTCAACGGCTGAATTACAAAACATATGGTATGCCCAAGCACCCATAACTCCCACTAACACAGCGAGAACAATAATAACGACTACTATTTTATTCTTCATTTTTGCAATTTTTATTTGCAAAGATACATTTTTTTTGTACTTTTGTGCCCGGGTAAGTCTTATACGACCAGCTCCTGCAGAACCCCCCCAGGCGAGGAATCGAGCAAGGGTATGCGGTTGTAGCGGTGCGATATAAGTAGCTTACCCTTTTTTTATTCTACCCTACTCTAACTCCAAATCCACCCATTTAGCAACGCTCTGTAGAGCACCTCGAGAATCTTGCTCGTAGCAAGTGCCGAGATACATAATGCCGCTCCGAACGCCATCAACACCTCAGCGCCACCACGCTGCACCACTTTGCGAAATGCGATATAGCACCAGCGCACCATCCACACCACAACAACGACGAGCAGCACGGTAAAAGATATAGCCATCACAGCATTTGCACCGAAGGCCGCAACGAGGTCGTTATTGAGCATCGAATACTTCACAGGGTCGACAAAGGCAGCTGGAAGGAGCAACAACACCGCTGGCCAATGAGCAAAAAGCATACGCGCAAAGGCCTCAGCGACGCTCACCTTACGGTTAACAAATGCCGCCGCAATGATAAATGGCACCACGAAGGTTGCGCCAAGCGCTACATTTACGACGATGTGCCAGAGCAGCGGCAGGTAGCCATAGAGGTCATACCCTACGGCCGACACTGGTGCCATATGGAGGTGCCAGCCCCAGAGTGCTGACACTATCAGCCACGCCACACCCCACAGCAGGGCATTTTTGGTACTATTAGTCTCAGGGCGGCGCATAAGGCTACCAAGCAACGCACTGAACGATGGCAGCGCTACGCCTCTATTCTCTCTCATTTGCGACATACCGACCCATTAAAAATCAATCTTCACGCCCGCCATACAGCCGATGCCATTACGATAGTAGTAGGCATAGTCGTATATGCGCTGATCGTTGAGCAGGTTATAGCCATCGACATAAATCTCGACGGTTGACGATGCCTTGAAGGCGATACCAGCACGCAGGTCGAAGGTTACGGGAGAGGTAAAGGCCTCGTACACGATGCCCGCAGCAGCATCATCGGCCGACCAGCGACGCTTGCCCATAAGCTCACCACCGAGGTAGAAGTTCCAGCGCTTGATACCATACTTGACATTTATCGCACCCTCCATACGAGGATCATCGACGATATACTCACCCTCCGAGTTATCGGCGTGAGCCGTAAACTTTGCCGACAGCACAAGACCACCAACAGGGCGATACTCCACATCTGCCGATATGAAGAGCCTATTATTATTCGCTGCCGCAACACCAAAGGTACCCACCTTATTTATATACCAGAGCCTCTGATCGCGCATAAGGTTTGCACCAAGCGATACATTATACGCAAACTTCGATGTGCCCACTATGCCCGAAAGGCCTACAACGAGGTTATAGCTTCGGGTGTTAGGCATCGACATAAGCGCATCGTAAGCGGCATTGTAGTCGATATAAGGATTCTCCTTGTAGAGCTCTGCCACACCATTCTGCGACACCGTGGTGCTGACATCGACATAGGGTCGTAGGGCATCGTAGCCCACATCGAACATAAGGCGCAGCTTAGGCATTATGAAGTGTGAGGCACTGCTTCGCTCTCGCACACGGTCGTAGAGGTAGCCAAGTGACGCCTCGAGGCTCATAAAGTGAAACTCACGGGCATACTCCACTCCTACGCCAAAGCGGATATCGCGATAGGGACTCTTCGTAGCCTGCCACATATCGTACTCAGCGCTCAGGCCCACCACATTACCCTTGAAGTCACGCGCAAGGCGCACCAACGCCCCAGCATCGAATTGCGGCGCTGCCTCATACTCGTCGGTAAGTGGCGCAGGTGAATGAGTCCAGAAGCCACCGTGAAGCTCCACGCCGAAGTTCAGGCGCGAGAGATCGGTAAAGCTATCGCCATAGCGCAGCTTCGCCTCCGTATCGTGGAAATAGAGACGATTAGGGAATGTTAGCTCGGCATAGCGATTATAGATACTAAAGTTGTAGTCGAGGCTCGCCTCAAAGGTCTGACGACCCGAGGCCAAGCCACCGATGACAGAGAGGTTGTTTTGTGTGTCGTAGCTATGTGCTCGACTGCGCTCCACGCCCTCGCTATTGCTATTTTTCGAGAAGTTACCCTTATGGTCGAGGCTAACGCCGATATATCCCACGCGGACATTCTGCGAGAGGAAGTTGAAGGCAAAATCCGAGGCCATAGGTGCACCGCCAGCGATGCGCGTATGGAAACGGCGCGCACGGCTAAAGTCCCAATAGCCCGCAGTTGCAGGCTTGAAGTTGTGGTCCTCGAGTTCAATCTGCCAGGTATCTGGGTGAATGTTATAGTGGATATCGGGATCCATATCCGAGCTATCTGCAATAGACGCTGGAGGTAATATTTTCGAGGCCTGAGCCACCTCTGGGGTATAGATCGTTGTCACCTCCACGCGCTTATGCTCCTGAGCCACTGCCCTCTGAGGGAGCTCTATGCAGAGCGTAAGGAGAAGCAACAATGCAAAACTTATATATCTCATAATTCTACTTTTTTCAATTACAACTCAACTACTTAGCAAGCGAAGCAATACGCTCTTTCGCCTCGTCGACGATGCCATCATCGGCAGGGGTATAGCCATCAACGATACTCTGGTATGTGGCACGCGCCTGGAAGGTATTACCTCGCTTGACAAGCACATCACCAAGAACGAGGAATATCTTAGCCTGCCAATACATCGAGCCACACTCACCAAGCTCGTAGACACGCTGCTCGGCAAGGTCGTAATTACCTACAAGGTAGTCATTCTCGACGATGCGGAAGTATGCCTCGGCACCCTCGACCATCTTTCGATTCTCTGCCAGAACCACATATATATCGAGCGCATCCTGACGACGACCCTCCTTGAGCAACACATTCGCCTTAGCGAGGCTCGACTGGCGCACAGCCCAATCGGTAGCGTCGGCCATAGAGAGCACATCGTCGGCCATACGCTTCACCGCATCGCCATCGGCATACCTAAGCGTAGCATCTACATAGCTCTCCGCCGCCACTGCACGCCTCTTAGAGTCGTGCGAGAGGTCGTACAATGAGCGGTAGGCCTCAGCCGCAGCATTGTAACGAGCCATATCGTAGTTCATACGCGCATAGAGATCGAGCACGCGCTCGGTGTACTGCGTAGTACCGTGGTCGAGGAGCTGCTTCATAGTCACCAACGCCTCCTCGTTCTGCTCCTCAGCAACATAGCAATCGCTAAGGAGGAACAGTGCCTCGGTCTTGTTATAGCCGTTGGCAAAGCTCTCGATATAGTTCTTCAGTTTGTGCGACGCCTCCTTCATATCACCATTGAGGTAGATATTCTTCGCCGCTGCGAAGGTGAGCGAGTCACGCGCCGCAGCACTCATATCGCTCTGCAAGCCATTGCGCTCGGCATATGCGAAATACTCGTCAACCTTACCCTGCGAGAGGTAAATCTCACGAATACCACGAATTGCCTCCATTGCTTCAGGCGACTGCGGGTCGTAGCTCACGACGCGCTCATAACATAGGCGGGCATCACCCTTACGACCGAGGTTGTAGTATGCAAGTGCGAGATCCGAGAGAGCACTTGTATGGTATGGCGAGAGGCTATCCTTCGTAACGAACTCCTTGAGCGTCTCTGCACCCTCACGATAGCGCTGCGCCGCGATGTAGGTACGACCAAGCTCGTACCACGCATCATCGACATAGTCGCCTACGCCATCCGACACAATACCCTTCAAACGGTCAATCTTGCTCGACTGCTTATCCTCGATACCATCGACAATAGCCATCTGGTAGCGGGCATAGTGGCGCTGCTCGACGGCAGCATTGCCGACCACATTATAGGCCTTGCGGGCATCCTTAAACTCACGCGCAGCGAAGTAGGCATCGCCCAAGCGGTTATGGGCATCGTAGAGGTAGTCGTCACGCATATTATAGTTACGCACGAAGGTCTGGAAGGCACTCTGCGCCTCGACAAATCTACCCGAATTGAGGTAGGCATAGCCAGCACCGTAGTGGGCATAGTTGTACTCCATCTCACCCCTTGGTGCTCGACGGATATAGTCCTCGTAGCACTGCAACGCCTTGGCCATATCGCCGTTATGATACGCCACCTCGCCCTGCCAATAGAGCGTCAAGGCGTTGTACTTCGATACAAGGCCGATACTCTCCGACTCCTTGAGCAGTTCCTCGGCAACACTCCACTCACCTCGTCCGATAGCGGCCACAGCACGGAATACAGCAACGCGCTGCAATACGGCACGCAGGTCGTTATCGGGATTCTTGAGGTTCTTGATAGCCGCATAGGCAGCATCGTAGTCCGCCGAATTATAGAAGGCCGCAACGAGAAGTCGCTTCACCTCAGCGACATAAGCCGACTGAGGATAGCGCTCCAAGTAGCTCTGCAACACATTGATAGCCTCATTGAATAGTCCACCACCAAGCTCGTACTTCAGGCGGCCATAGTTCAGGAGTGCATCTTCGGCAATCTCGCCATCGAAGCCATCGGCCGCCGCCATAGCAAAGGCATCGGCAGCGTGAGGCTTGTCGCCCACCTTAAGGTAGCAGTCACCCAAGTGGTACGAGGCGTTCTGCGTCAAGGCATCATCGGCACCACACACCTTCGAGAGTGGTGCAATAGCATCGTGGTAGCGGGCAAGGCGGTATAGCGAGTAGCCCTTGATATAGTTATCCTGACGATCCATTCGCTCCTCCGGATAGTTAGCCATATATCGAATAGCGTTTGCATAGTCGCTCTTGACGAAGTAGCTCTCAGCTATGATGCGCACAAGGTCGGCATATGTCTCCGACGAGGCGCTGTTGATGAGCTTCTCACCCTCTGTTATGACATAGTCGTAGTTAGCCTTGCGGTACTCGAGTTGAAGCAAGTAGTATGGAACAAGCTCGCTATACATCGCGTACTTGGTAAGCTCCTTGAATCCTCGCTCAGCAAGCACATTATTACCCTCCTGATATGCGATGTATGAGATGTAGTAGATGGCGTGTGGGTAGTACTCCGACACAGGCGACACCTGCTGAAAATGGTGGTGCGCAACGCTGTAATCGCCCTTAAGGAAATTGAGGTAGCCAATGCGGATATTGTAGCGCTCACGCTCCGAATTGCTCAGCGCCTTATAGTCTACCCTATCGAAGAGCTCGCCCGACGCAAAAATATCGCCCTTGTCGCACTCATAGCAGGCAATCATAAAGGCCACACTATTGCGATGAAGGCTCGATGGATAGCTCTTAATATAGCTCTCCATAACCTCTACTGCATTGTCGAGACCAAGCTCCACAGCACAGCGTACCTTCTGATACTCAGCCCATTCCACCTCCTGTTTATCCTTCACAGGGTCAAGCTCATCGACGAGCCTATCGAGAGCTACACGAGCCTGTCCCCAACGGCGGCGCTCAAGCAGACTCTCCGCCTGCGACATCTGTGACTCCTTATCGGGAATCTGCGCCGCAAGCTCAGCAGGCAACGACAGCAGGAGCAACATTGCAGCGATTGTTATAATAGTTTTACGCATACGATACGATATATATAATATATGGCAAAGATACACATTTTTCTGCAATAGTAACTACTCCGAGGAACGATTATTGCCTCAATGCAGCATATAAACCAAAAAGTTCACTTATATGATACAGAAAATCGCTATTCGTATGACTCCCAAGAACCACTTTGCCCTCGATGACGGGCGTCAACTTGAGGAGTTAAACCCCAAGGAGATGCTCCTCTATGCCGCCGCCGACTGCGCCGGACGAACCATCGTAAGCCTACTCAAGGAGCATATCTCGCACCTTAGTTCGCTTATTATTACCCTCGAGGGCACACTCTCCACACCGACACTTGCTGCAGAGAGCTGCTACACGAATTTCCACATCGTATATCGAGCCGAGTGCCGTATGCTCAAAGACCAGACTATAATAAGTCGAGCCATAAACCTCACGCACGATACCTACTGCGGTTTACTACTGATGCTCCGTAAGATAGCACCTATCTCGCACGAGACATCCATCGTGACCACAGGCATCGACGACGAGGCGTAAAGGCCATAAAATATACTCCAAAGGGGCTGCCGGCACGATATGCTGACAGCCCCCGTTATTTTACACATCACCACCGCACCTCGGCTACAACATAGCGATATGCCGATACCGCCAAGGCGTAGTCGTAGAACGCTGCAATGGCATTTTGATAGTTCTGCAACCAGCTAATCTGCGCCTGCAACACATCGAGAATTGTCGTTAGGCCCTCGTTGTAGGAGTAGGTGCTTATCTCAAGGTTTTCAGCAGCGAGGTCGAGGTTGTGCTTGACAGCATCGACACGCTCACGCGTAGCCACCATATTGGTCCAAGCATCACTCTCATTGAGGGTTATATCGTCAACAACTGCCGCCACCGAGAGCTCCGCTCGCGCAAACTCACTGCGTGCCGAACGCAGTGCCTCACGCCTCTCACCAAAATGAAACAGCGGCGCGCTGAACGAGAGCATCACACCGCCATCGAGACGCGTGCCAGCACCACGCACATTTGGCATATTGGGTTGCCACGCACCATAGATATTGGCACCGAGGCGAGGCATATACCCCGAATTTACGACCTTAACGCCCCACTCCGCAGCCTCCATTGCCGCCACCTTGGCAATATAGTCGGGGTGGCACTGAACGACCTTATCGACTTGCCTCCGCGCAGGCATAATGATGGTATCAAGTATGCTCTCAGTAAGCAATACCTCGAGGGCTGGTGCACACCCTCTGAGGGTATTAAATTGATGAAGGCGACTCAGCCAATGTTGCTCAGCCATTGATAGTTGGTACTCCGCATCGCTAAGGCGAGACTCCACCTGCAGCAGGTCGCCCTTAGCCACATATCCCTCACTATATCTGCGAGAGACGACCTCACGGAGCGAGCCAACAATATTATAGTAATCCGTTATCGCCTTGCGATATATCTCCGCCTCGGAGAGCCCCCAATATGCCACCTCAGCATCGTAGACCACGCCCAGCGTCACACTCTGCTCGTCATATTGCGCCACCGAGCTATTCATCTCAGCCCTGCGCACCGCAGCACGCACGCCACCACCCGAATATATCGGCTGAGATATATCGGCACGCACCGCCCAATCCAACTCCCGCACCTCACTGCGCGCACGAAAGGGGTAAGAGGCATCGACACCTACACCAAGCGAAGGAAGATAGCCCTTCTTTGCCACGCGCATATCAGCATCGGCGCCATCGCTACGAGCGTGAGCGGCATCGACCGCGTGGCTATAATCTACAACCGCAGCGGTATATTCTGCAACCGAAATCTGAGCATACGCTGCTACTGTTGTCATAGTTAAAACTATGGTTATAAGTAATTTATGAATCATTATTTCGAGGGATAAAAGAGTGAATATACAACAGGTAATATCATCAGCACCATAAGCGTTGCCACCACAAGGCCGCCCATAATAGTGGCAGCCATACTGCCAAACATCGAGTCAAAGAGCAGTGGAGACATACCGAGTACCGTAGTCATCGAGGCAGCAACGACGGGGATAAATCTATCGCGCGAAGCAGCAACGACGGCAGCCCGTGTCGCCATACCCGACCTACGCAACTGGCCGATGCGCGAGATAAGAATAACACCATTTTTGACATTCATACCCACCAGGCCAAGCAGTCCGAGGAGCGAAAAGAAGTCGAACATCTTGCCCGCAACAAGCAGACCAAGGACAACGCCTATGAAGATGAGGGGTAGCGTCACGATTACCACCATCGCATCGCGCAGGTTGCCAAAGAGTAGGACGAGGGCAAGGAATATCAGCAGCAGTGTGAGTGGCAGCTCGCCAGCGAGGGCCTTGTTCGACTCCTCACGACTCTCCTGCTCTCCATATATCGCCATACGATAGCCCGCAGGAATATCGACACGCTCCCCCACCTCCGCAGCTATACTCTCAAGCAGCGCAATGGCATTTACACCCCTTGCCGCGTCGCACTGCGCCTTCATCACGCGTTCGGAGTTTATGCGCCGAAGCATAGATCGACAAAAGTCGAAATCGAATGACGAGGCGGCCTGTTCAAGGGTAAAGGCACGACCGCGTGCAGAGAATACGGGCATCGTTGTCAATGCGCTAAGCGACGCATCGCCAGAGGGTTGTGTGCGCAGCAAGATAGGCATCTCCGTATCGCCATCACGAAAGGTGGCAACACGAAGTCCCGAAGTTGCAATCTCCAATGACGATATCATCGCACTGCGCTCAACGCCAAGTCGCTGCGCTTTGATTTGCGAATATTGTGGTTGCCACACAGCCACGCGGTTACCCCAGCTATTGCGGACATTGCGCGTATCGCTGCGCTCGGACATAATGGCCATAGCATCGCGCGTGAGGCGGCTGAGCGTATCTACATTATCACCCACAAAACCTATCTCGATAGTAGCCTCAGGCACAGGCGAGAGTCTAAAGAGTGAGGAGCGTAGCCACACATCGGGAATATTCTCGACCACCCACTCATCGAACCTCGCCTCGAGATCCTCGGCAGCAGCGGCCGTCGTGGTCTCGACGAGGATATTACCATAGTTAGGTCGTGAGGCGTAGCTACTGCTTGCCAGGTAGTAGCGTGGTGGTGTGCCGCCCGCAGTAGTCGATACTCGCACCACATCGTGTTGCGACATCAGCCACGCAGTCATACTCCGCAACCTATCGTCAGTAGCCTCGATATCGTAGCCGTCTGCCATAATCACATCGGCACGAAAATATGGTTTCGAGAGCTGCGGAAAGAAGTTTTGCGGCATACGCCCCATACCCCACAGCGAGAGCACAAAGAGCATCACCACAGCCGACACCGTAAGCCAGCGATGCGCCACCAAGAACTCGACAACCCTGCCAAACCACGCCATACGCGACTCACGCTCAGCCGACACACCACCCAGTAGCCACACCGTAGCGACGGGCACCTCAACGAGGGCAAAGAGCCAACTCATCAGCAGCGACACCGCCACAACGACGAAGAGTGGCGCCACAATCTCAGCAACGGCGGAGGGTGCGAGCATAAGTGGCAGGAATGATATTATAGCCACAAAGGTGGCGACAAGGAGTGCAATGCGGGGCGATGTGGCGCCATCAACAGCAGCCACACGCAGCGGGATACCTCGCCGCACGAGCAGCGCTGTATTATCTACGACAACGATAGCATTATCGACCAGCATACCCATAGCGATGATAAATCCTGCAAGCGAGGTACGGTTGATACCCTCGCCAATAAAGAGCATCGCAAGCAGCGTAGCAGCGATAGAGAATATAAGCGACGAGCCCACTATAACACCTGAGCGCCAGCCCATTACCAGCATTACGAGGAGTATCACGATAAGCACAGACTCCACAAGATTAAGGGCAAAGGCGTTGTTTGCCTCGCGAGCAATGGCGTCCTCGGGATATAACGAGACGACATCGAGACCTGCGGGTAGCTCTCGTCGCATAGACTCTATAACCTGGCGCACCTCCTCGCCCACCTTAACGATATCCCGCTGGGGGTCGCTCGCAACGGCAACACCAATGGCATCAAGACCCCCGACACGCATAATAACCGAGCGAGGCGTATGGTAGCGGTACTCAACAGTGGCCACATCACCGAGACGATATTGCTTGCCATCGGACGCAATAAGAAGTTGATTTTCAAGCGATGAGAGTGTAGAATATGTAGTACCCTCGACAATCTCTACCGCCACATCGCCAGCACGATATTCACCCAGTCCT
>JAGBTP010000032.1 GCA_017631255.1 Alistipes sp. | reverse complement strand
GAAGAGTGGACGGCCGATAACATAGTCCTCAGTGAGGGTCACCTCGCCACCGTTAACGAATGCCTCGAAAACATAGTACTGATTGTCCTTGTTTGCGAAGTTGTCGTCGATAGTTACATCGATCTCAGTAGCGGTTGTAAGCACATTACCAATGATGGTAGTGAGGTAGTTACGCTGTACAGGGATCATTGTGCTGAACTCAGTGTGCTTGATCTCGTTCTCAGGCTGCATAGCAGCGTTGTCGTACACATAGAGGTCGAACTGGATGTCACGCTGCTCCTCAGTAGCCAAGATGTAGTCGGTGAAGAGGGTCATATGAGTATGACGGCCGTTCTTAACCATAGCATCGTAGCCAGCAGTGTAGGTGTGCTGTGAGAGGTCAGTCATAGAGATATCGCCATAAACGCGTGTGAACTCCTGAGTACCCTCCTTAACCTCGCTAACCTTACCGTTTACGGCGTTGAAAGTGTCAGGCTGAGTAGTTGTGTAAGCAACCTTAACTGCCTTAGGATTAACATTGAGGTTGAGCTCTGCAAGGTCGGTAGCAACAACGCGAACCTTACCATAAGGGCGCTTAAGAACGATACCCTGAGCTGCTGAGTTCTCGATCTTGATGTCAGCAGTAGCGAAGTATGCGTCTGTGCACTCCTCGTTGATAGCGTCACCCAAAATCTTGATAGCCTGGAGGTTGGTTGCATCGTGATGCAAGCCCTCAACTGTAAGCTGATCGTCAGCGTTCAATGCGTGGCTGCCGTTAGCAACGAAATCCGCAAATACTACGAAGTGGTAGTCGCGGTTAGGGATAAGGCGAAGGTCGAATGTTACAGGCTCGTAAGCGTCAACAATCTTCACCATACGGTCCTTGACTGGCTCAGCATTCTCGTAGCTGTCTGCCTTGTCGTAAACCTCGAGGATGTAACGAAGGTCAACATCTTTCCAGTCTGTAGCCTGGAAGTAGTCAACAGCACCAAAGGCACTATCCTTCGCGTTCTGTGAGTCAGCCTCGCCACGCTCACCTGCACGGGTCTCAACACCGCCTGTGGTGACTGCGAGCTGGAAGTTGACTTCGCCACCAGCAACAGCGTTGCCGTCAAAGTCATTCTGGCACGATGCCAAACCGAGCACCAATGCCGCAAGAGCTAAAAATCTCGCTTTCATAATGAATTGAATTTAGTTTGTAAAAAATATAGTTGTTTTATGTCTGCAATTTTATGGTCACTTTTGGAGTGTATGTAGCTAAAGTGCCGAAGGATGATGATAGTATAACTACTCATCCCTCAGCCTATTGCGAGGCGATTACGAAGTAAAACACTGCGTCAAAGCCCGTAACACCAATACATTCTGTGTGACAAATATACAAAAAAAATCGTGCCGTTGTATCACTTAACCGCAAAAAAAATGTGGGCGCGAACCCACATTTTTCCTTTCTTAAAATATTTCGGAGCTGTTCGCCCCTGGGGGGTAGTCGTTTAGAATACGATGCGTACGCCAATCTGCATATGCCAGCGTGAGGCGATGTCGTCGACCGTGTGAGTTGCGCCGTTGAACTTGTAAACGGGGCGGTAGCCACCCTCGACCTGCTCAAGGTCTGTCACCGTTACGGGCGAGAGTGCCCAGCTTGAGGTGCGGTGTACAAGACCCCACGAGCGTGAGATGAGGTTCGAGAGGTTTAGGATGTCGAGCGAGAGCTCCACGCGACGCTGCGACACCTTATTGAAGTAGAACGACTGTGCGATGTGGAGGTCGAGGCGGTGAACAAATGGCAGAGAGTGTGAGTTACGCTCAGCAAACTTACCACGATTTGCACGCAAGTATTTGTCGCCATTGATGTAGTCGTTGAACGCCGCTTGCGAGGTCTCGTCGGCCCAGAGCATAGTGCTCATTTCTGCCTCGGTGGGGATGTAAATCAGCGAGTTACCACGATTGGTGTCGCCATTCTCATCGACCTTGCCCTTGGCGTAGGTGAGCGAGTAGTGCTCGCCAGAATAGCCGTTGTAGAGTAGCATTACATTGGTGCCAAAGAGGCCATAGCGGCGGGTGTAGCTAATCGACGCCACCACCTTGTGTGGGAACTCGTAGACCGAGTTGCTGAGGGCTGGAGAGTTGCTATCCACGGCGTAGGTGCGACCCCAGTTTGACGACGACTGTGCCGACACGCCGTCGTTGATGCTCTTAGACTGCGAGTAGGTGTATGCGGCGTTTACCTTGAGACCATTGGCCAAAGCTCCGAAGTCGTACTCGACGCGCGCTGTTGCCGACCAAGAGTAGCCCTTCTGCGTGTTGCTAAGGCGGTAGACGGCAGAGTAGTCGTTTGTTGTCGAGTTGTAGTATGTCGCAGAGGTGGTGTTGCCCTCGCCACCAACATAGAGTCGCTGGCCGTTATCCTCGGCAACGAGGTTCTCGACAAAGATGTTATTGAGACCTTTTGTGTAGTCGGCATCGAGGTTGATGCGGAGGCCACCCTTGCGCCACTCTGCGCCGATAGCGCTACGGAACACCTGTGGGTAGCGGAAGTTGCTGGCAACGATATCTATCGAAGGGTTGCTCGCTATGCCGACAGACTCAGGGTTGAGGCTAAAGTCCGGGGTGTTATCCACTCCATTAACCGTCACGCCTACGGAGCGGAGACCGTTATTCTGGTAGCAGTTTGCGAGCCATACGAATGGTATGCGGCCGGTGTAGATACCTGCGCTGGCACGGAGTGTGAGAGAGTTTGTTGCCTGCCATTCAATACCGATGCGAGGCGATAGAAGTATCTGAGCACGAGGGATATCGCCCGTTTTAGTGCCATACTTTGTGGCGAACTCGCTGCTGTTGAACTCGGCATTTACGCCTGGGGTGTCAAACATCACGGGGATATCGGCACGAAGGCCATAGTTGAGCTTTAGGCGACCCGCTGCGAGTGTAACCTCATCCTCGGCATAGAGGGCAAACTGACCCGTGGTCATCGGTGGATTCTTCTCGCCGCTGGCGAAGTAGCCGTAGGCATACTGCGTAGCGTTGTCGGCGAGGAAGTCGTCCATCGAGGCGTATGTGTAGGTGCCTCGTGCGTTGGCGAGGTAGAGGTTATCGGCACGGTAAATCTCGTTGTTGGTGCCGACGGTAATCCTATGGTTGCGGCGTGTGAGGGTGATGTCATCGGCGATGATAAAGACATCCTGCTTGAGCATATTCTTACCCGAATAAGGGCTTGTACCGATGGTTGCAGAGCCATTCTGCTTCTCGCCCAAGCCGTTGATAATCACCGCTGGAAGGCTCTCATCCGTAAGTCGACCATCCTCGAGACGAGTGTAGCCCACACGAAGCTGGTTCGAGAGCTCGCCCCAGGTCGAGTTAAGCTCTGCAACGACCGAGTGCGTGCGGTTGATGTTGGTGTACTCTGCGCCAGAGAAGTAGAAGGCCTGTGCCGTGTTCGACGAGGCGTCGGCATCGGCGTGCAGCATATTGTAGCGCAGTGCGAGGTGGTTGTTGCGGTTGATGTTCCAGTCGATGCGTGCTATCGCTGAGCCAGTGAGGGCGAGGACATTGTTCGGACCGTAGCCACCGCCATCGTAACCCGTAAGCTCCTTGTAGCGGTTCGATATTTTTTGAGCATCGTCCACTGAGATTGCGCCATAGGTGCTGCCTGGAAGGTTGGTCACAGGCGTGCTGTTGCGGTTGAACTCACCAGCTACGAAGAAGAAGAGTTTATCCTTGATGATGGGACCTCCGAGTGTGACGCCAACGATGTTGGTCACCTGCTCCTGAAGGCGTGTGCGATCCTTGACGCCCTTGCCAGGTGTCGTGCCCCAGAAGTGCTCATTGTTATAATAGGTATAGGCCGAGCCCTTGAACTCGTTGTCGCCCGAACGGGTGATGGCGTTGATAGCGCCTCCCGTAAAGCCGCTCTCACGAATGTCGATGGTCGATGTAGAGAGTGTTACGGCCTGCAACGCGTCGAGTGGAATAGGGTTGGCGTTGGTGAGCGAACCCGTCATACCCGTGGTACCCAGACCATAGATGTCGGCCGACGATGTTCCGTCTATTGTGAAGGCGTTGTAACGGGTACTTTGACCACCCAAGACGATGCCTCCAGAGGCGGGGCTTACAGCCGTCGACATAAGCGCCGTAAGGTCGTAAATCGAGCGGTCGATAGAGGGTATTGCCTCCATCGTCTGGCGGTCGAAAAAGGTGTGTGCGCCGCTCTCATTCGCGCTTGCCAAAACGGTGATGTCATCCACAACAACAGAGGTCTCCTCAAGTGCTGCGTCGATAGTTTTCGTTGTACCAAGGTGTAGTTCTATATCGTTGTATGTTAGGCTATTGTAGCCGATGAAGTTGAATTCGATTCGGTATGGTCCACCCACGCGCATACCATTGATATGGTAGTATCCGTCGGCGTTGGCAATGGTGCCATACTGCGTGCCCGATGGGGTGTGAATTGCTACGATTGTAGCACCAGCAAGAGGGTTGTCGTTAGCGGTTACTCGACCCTTGATAGATGATGTCGTAACCTGAGCTGTCGACACTGCCACGACAAGGAGCAGTGCGACAGTTAAAAGCAGTCGCTTCATAAGGTTTGATTTAGGGACACTATTTATGTGTCAGGTTAGAAAATAGTATGTGCCGCGCGGCACAAATCGGATGCAAATATAGCAAAAATTTTTTCTTTGCAATAGCCTTGTTATTTTTTTCACACAAAAATTTTATTTGCCCTCTAATGCTAAAAAATCAGCATATTCGATAATTATGTGTTCGCCTCGTTTGCGAGCCCTTGTTGGTTGATAAAATCGCTCTTTTTATGGGTATTTTGTGGGTGAAAGGGGGTGTGCGATGAGGGGTCTATAAAGCGATATCACTAATATTTATATGTAAAGGTCGAAAAAAGAGGGGTGATTTTTTGCTATTTCAATTAATTGGACTATCTTTGTGCATTAACTTTACGCAGGAAGTGCGTCCGTTTTGTTGCCATATGCGCCGATATGGTGGTGTTTGGATGCGGTAACCAGCGTTGAGTCAATGGAAAAACTTTAAACTTTATACAAATTTTTTTTACTTAAAACTAATGCTTATGGTTAGAAAAGTTGTACTATCAATGGTCGCAACTCTGGTCTTGGGCTGCTTCGGCGCATTTGCACAAGGTCAGCGTGTTACCGGTACAGTGACCGATGAGACTGGTACTCCAGTCATCGGAGCAGCGGTTGTTGTGAAGGGTACTACCCGAGGAACATCTACTGACGTTGCCGGTTTTTATGAGATTGCAGCTGATGCGAATGCAACCTTGGAATTCTCTTACCTTGGTTTGCAGACTCAGGAAGTTGCTGTTGCAGGTCGTACTGCTATCGATGTAGTCCTTGTTGCTGATTCAAAGCAGCTCGAGGAGGTCGTTGTTCAGGCGTTCGGTACTGCAAAGAAGGAGGCCTTCACAGGTTCTGCTACGACTATCAAGTCGGACGAGCTTGTTAAGACTCAGTCATCATCTGTTGCTAATGCCCTTTCAGGTAAGGTAGCAGGTCTTCAGACTACACAGGGTTCAGGTTCGCTCGGTTCAGAGCCTACCATCCGTATCCGTGGTATCGGTTCTATCAACGCTGGTAACGATCCATTGTGGGTAGTCGATGGTGTACCTTATGAGGGTGACCTTAACAACCTTAATATGGCTGATATCGAGACTATGACCGTCTTGAAGGATGCTGCATCTAACGCACTTTATGGTGCTCGTGGTGCTAACGGTGTTATCATGGTTACTACTAAGCGTGCTAAGGCTGGTGACGCTCGTATCAATTTCGACGCTAAGTGGGGTGTGAATATGGCTGCTCGTCAGCTCTATGACTACACTCGTGACCCAGGTCAGTACTACGAGATGCACTACACCGCTATGAAGAACTTCTACAAGAGCAGCGGTTTGGAGGATGCTGATGCACACGTGTTGGCAGCTAACAACCTCACTTCTAACGCTTCTGGTGGTCTTGGTTACAATGTTTACACCGTTCCTGCTGGTCAGACTCTTATCGGTGCAAATGGTAAGCTCAACCCTAACGCAACCCTCGGCCGTAAGTTCACTTACAACGGTCAGGAGTACACCGTTCGTCCAGACGACTGGTACGATGAGCTCTACGATCCATCATTCCGTCAGGAGTACAACCTCTCTATCGCAGCGGCTTCTGAGAAGTCTAACTTCTTCGCTTCGTTCGGTTACTTGAACAACAAGGGTATTACCGATGGTTCTGATATGTACCGTTGGACTGCTCGTTTGCGTGCTGACTACCAGGCTAAGAAGTGGTTGAAGGTCGGTGGTAACTTCAGCTACACCAACTTCAACTGGAATGGTGCTTCTTCTAACTCTGAGGGTTCTGGCGATACTGCCGATGTATTCTCAGCTGTTGCTGACACCGCTCCTATCTATCCTGTCTTCATCCGTGATGGCGAGGGTAACATTATGAAGGACCAGTATGGTTGGAATATGTATGACTCTGGTGATGGTTCAGTTTGGGGTCTTACTCGTTTCTCTGGTTCACAGTCTAACCCATTGCAGAACATCTGGCTCGATGAGGCTAACTCAGAGGGTAACGCAGTTTCTGTAAGCGGTTTCGCTGATTTCATCCTCTACGATGGTCTTAAGCTTACTGTAAACGGTTCGGTTACTATCGATGAGACTCGTTCTACATCAATGCGTAACCCATACTACGGTCAGTTCGTTGCTAACAAGGGTGTGCTTACTAAGTCACACGGTCGTTCATACAACCACAACTTGCAGCAGTTGTTGACCTACGATAAGTCATTCGGTGCTAACGAGGAGCACACTTTGCAGCTCTTGCTCGGTCACGAGACTTACAACCTCCGTTCTTACTCTTTGAGCGGCTCTAAGTCAAACATCTTCTCTACCGACAACCTCGAGCTTAACGGCGCTGTTGTTGATATGGCAGGTGCAAGCTCATCATTCGGTGAGTATGTTAACGAGGGTTACTTCTTCCGTGCTATGTACGAGTACGATGGTCGTATCTTCGCTTCTGCATCATACCGTCGCGATGCTTCTTCACGCTTCCACCCAGATCACCGTTGGGGTAACTTCTGGTCAGTGGGTGCTGCTTGGATCATCAACCGTGAGTCATGGTTCAACGCTCCAGTATTCAATATGTTGAAGCTTAAGGCATCTATCGGTTCACAGGGTAACGATAACATCGGTATGTATATGTACACCGACCTCTACTCAGTTACTAACGACGGTAACGGTGGTGTATCAGTTATCTTCGGCCGTAAGGGTAACGAGAAGATCACTTGGGAGACCAACTCTAACCTCAATGTTGGTGCTGAGTTCGGTTTGTGGCAGGATCGCTTGAGCGGTAGCGTTGATTTCTTCTACCGTAAGACTACCGATATGTTGTTCTCAGTACCTGTAACTCCATCTATGGGTTACTCTTCATACTACGACAACATTGGTGATATGGCTAACACCGGTATCGAGGTTGTTTTGAACGGTGATGTAGTTCGCACTCCTAATGTAGTTTGGTCACTCAACGCTAACCTTACTTGGGTAAAGAACAAGGTATTGTCATTGCCAGAGTCTCGTAAGGATCGTGAGGTAAACGGCTACCATGGTTTCATCTCAGGTTCTACATTCCTTGCTGAGGGTCTTCCATTGAATACTTACTATATGCCTACATACGCAGGCGTAGATCCAGAGACTGGTGAGTCTTCTTGGAACTGGTATCGTAAGAACGACGACCAGGGTAACCCACTCGAGGAGCCATACTGGACAACTACAACTGTTTACTCAAATGTATCATCTGACCCAGATTCTTGGTCACTCTTGCAGTGCTCAATGGCTAAGGTATTTGGTGGTTTCGGTACATCGTTGTACGCTTACGGTTTCGACCTCTCTATCGCATTTGACTATCAGCTTGGTGGTTATGGTTACGATGGTGCTTATGCAGGTTATATGGACTCTCCAACATCTGCAACAGCAGGTAAGAACTATCACCTCGATTTGATGGATGCTTGGACTAAGGAGAATCCTACAAGCCAGATTCCACGATTCCAGTTGGGTGATCAGTACACTGTATCAACTTCTGATCGTTTCATCATTAGCTCTGACTACTTGAATATCTCTAATATCAATGTTGGTTACAACTTCCCAGCTAAGTGGTGGAAGGGTCACATCCAGAACTTGCGAGTTTATGTAGCTTGCGACAATGTATGGTACTGGTCTAAGCGTAAGGGTTACGACCCACGCGGTGGCTCTAACAGCTACTACTCACCAATCCGTACTATCTCTGGTGGTGTAACCTTGACATTCTAATTAATATAAAGGTATAAGACTATGAAATTTTCAAAGATATTTAAAACTACAGCCGTAGCACTCGGTGCCGTTGTTGCACTCAGTGGCTGTATTCGTGAGACCTTCCCTAAGGAGGGCACGATCACCCAGGGTCAGCTTATGGCTGGTCAGATGGAGGTAGTAGCTGAGAACCTTCTCAAGGGTATCCCATCAGGCTTGTTGACCTACATCTCTGGTTGGGAGCACACCGACTTCGGTTACCACTCAGTAGGTATTTACAACGACCACGCTTGCGGTCTTATTACAAGCAACGGCCATTTGTTAGGTCTTCCAGCAGGTTACGACCGTTTCTACCTCGCTGCTTATAGCTGGAGCTATGCTCCTAACGGTAATATGCCAGCTCATGTTTGGTATAACTACTATCCTCAGATCAAGTCTTGTAACGATCTTATCAAGGTTCTTGAGGGCAACGAGCAGTTGAAGCACTACTCAGGTATCGCTCGCACTTACCGTGCAATGCTGTACCTCGACCTCGCTCGTATGTTCGAGTGTCTTCCAGCTGCTAACGACAACAACCCTGATTACTTTGCTGATCAGCTTTCAGTTGCAGGTCTTACAGTGCCTATCGTAGACGAGACCCTCGACGAGGCTGGTGCTAAGGAGAACCCACGCGCTACTCGTGAGCAGATCTTCAACTTCATCTTCGCTGACCTCGCATTTGCTGAGGAGGCGTTGGCAGAGTATGTTCCTACAATGTTCTCTAACCCAGACCTTTCAGTAGTTTACGGTCTTTATGCTCGTGCTTACCTCTGGTTGGGTGGTTTCGACGATATGTACTCTGGCGAGCTTCCAAAGGGCAACGATGCATATGCTAAGGCAGGTGAGTACGCTCGCAAGGCTATCGAGGCACACGGTGGTGCTATCATGTCTGAGGCTGAGTGGACAAGCGTTGCTAATGGTTTCAATGTTGTTGCTTCTTCTTGGATGTGGGGCTTGCAGCAGAGCGTTGATACTGTTATCAACAACCTCTTCCAGTTCGTAGCACATATGGCTCCTGAGGCATCTTATGGTTACGCTCCATTGTCACAGCTTGGTGTATCTGCAAAGGATTACGATCGTCTTGGTGACGGTGACTTCCGTAAGAAGCTCATCAAGGGTCCTGAGACTACCTACGCTGAGTTCGCACCTTACACCTCTTTGTCTGCTGATGAGTTCGCATCATTCGCACCTTATGTAAACTTCAAGTTCCGTCCTGCTGGCGGTAACCGTACTGAGTACAAGGCTGCTGGTGCTACTGTCCTCCCACTTATGCGTTGCGAGGAGATGTACTTCATCGAGATGGAGGCTGCTTACCACACTCAGGGCTTCGACGCTGCGTTGACATTGCTCTCATCATTCATGTCTAACCGTGATTCTTCATACCGCGTTCAGACTCAGGATCTTTTGGACGAGATCATCTTCCAGAAGGGTATCGAGTTCTGGGGCGAGGGTATCAAGATGTACGATATGAAGCGTTTGAACAAGGGCTACGACTCAGCTTATAACGGTACTAACTACCCACCTGATGCTCGCTTTGTTATCGAGGGTCGTGCTCCATGGTGGTCATACTGTATCCCTAAGGGCGAGACCGATTTGAACAAGGCTGCTGCTGAGCAGGGTGCTAACCCTAACCCATCACAGGCGTTCGATCCAATTTTGCCAATGGAGTAGTGGTAATGAAATATTAAAATGCAATTTACTATGAAAAGATTTAAGTTTATATATCTGCTCCTCGCTGTCGTAGGTGTCGTTTCAATGGCATCTTGCCAGCACAAGTATGCAGATTGGGCTCCAGGTGCTAAGGAGACGAATATGGGTGTCTATTTCCCAAGCACAACATCAAGCTACACTGTGACTGCTGAGGACTCAGTGATCACCATTGATGTTGCTCGTATCAACACTGCTGAGGCTGCTCAGGTGTCGTTCCGTGCTGAGGCTAAGGACGCTAACAATGAGACTTCTGACTTGTTCTCATTCCCACAGTATGTATCTTTCGAGGCAGGTGTTGCTGAGTCTACACTCGCTGTTACTTTCAACGGTGCTGAGCTCGTAGAGGGTCAGGCTTATACCGTAACTCTTAAGCTCGACGATGAGGAGGCTACTCAGTACGGTGTATCTGAGTTCTCATTCACCGTTTTGCTCCCAGAGCCTTGGGTATCTATGGGTACTGGTATCTACTTCGACGATCTTCTCTGCGGTTTGTTGGAGGAGGCTGACACATTCCGTGGTGCGGGTGCTTATGTAGAGTTCGAGCAGAATGCTAAGAACCCTAACCGTATCCGTGTTAAGAATGTTTACGCACAGGAGACTATCGGTGCAATGTGGGGTGCTGTTCCATCTTGGATGACCTTCACTGCTACTGGTGATACTTATGTTGAGTTCGATATCACTGATCCTAACAATGTTATCGCAGGTGATGTATATGAGATGCAGGATGATGCTGGTAATGTTGCTACCGCATACGGATTCCCTCTCAACATCAGCGTAGTTGGTGACTCTGCAGGTAATGTTTACGACTTGTATGGTTGGACTTGGGCTGAGTCTCCTATCGTTCTTGCTGATGGTATTATCACCTTCCCAACTAACGGCGATGTTGAGCTCGCAGCCTTCTATGGTGGCCAGTACGCTGGTTACTTCGCTCAGGCTAACCCTTCAGGTTACTTGCAGTTCTTCCTCCCAGGTACTGAGTTCGTGAACTACGATATGCAGGCTACTTACGACGGTATGTATGTATCGGCTGATGGTAACACTGCTAAGGCTATCTTCAACTTCGCTCTTGGTGCTGATGTTGCTACTTACAAGTTTGCGTTCGTTCCTGGTGATGTAACTGCTGATCCATCTGCAGCTGCTGAGGCTATCGTTGCAGGTAGCGAGGAGCTCGTAATCTTCGAGTCTGATGCAGCTACTAAGAAGTGGGAGGTTGAGCTTACTAAGGGTCTCTACACTCTTGTAGCAGTTCCTTACACTGCTGAGGGTGAGGCTCGTCTTCAGAACACTTACGCTCTCGACTTCTACTTCAACGGTACAGGCGAGATGCCTGAGGTTGAGCTTAGCGTAAGCGTTGGCGTTCCTTCATCATTCGCTGCTGAGGAGAACAAGGCTGCTATCGAGGAGGAGTCTCCTGCTTGCTTCTGGATTGGTATCAATGTGGCTGGTGATCCTACACAGCTCAAGGCTATGCGCGCTTGGTGGGGTACTACTGCATCATACGCTTCAGCTATCTCTCAGGGCTTGACAGACGCTGCTATCCTTGATGGCTATGCTGCTGATATGTCTTCTTTCATCGAGAAGATGGCTGAGACTGGTTCTGCAACCGCTCGCGTTAATGTGAACAACTACGCATCTGAGTACACTGTATTGTTCCGTGCTGAGACTATCTACGGTACTGTTATCGAGGAGAAGTTCGAGTACACTATGCCTGTATACGACGGTGCTCTTGCAATCGGTGAGTACGCATTCACTGATGCTACAACACAGAGCCAGAACGCATTTATGCTCGTTGCAGGTAAGAGCTACAACGATTTCTACTTCGTACACAACTACATCGATGGTTCAATGTGGTACGCTTCTTACGACGAGACTGCTGGTACCCTTACTAACGAGGGTGTTGAGTTGGGCTACGAGAAGTACAACTCACAGTGGGGTATACTCTACGGTGCATTCAACGAGGATGCAACTCAGGTTTACTCATACATCAGCTCTACAACTGCTGACTTCGCTGCAATGGCTCCTATGGTTATGACCGTAGCTGACAACGCAATCGCAGGTCTCCAGACTTACTTCGCTATGATGGTTATTGAGTACGATCCAGTAAACGAGGTTGTTGGTAACACCCTTGGTGCTTACTTCAACTTCACTCCTGAAACTGAGATCGCTGCCGTATCAGGTGGTGCTCTTCAGGCACGCGCACAGAGCGTAAACCGTTCATTCAAGGCGATGACTAACGCTTTGGAGAGCGTTGAGGCTCACAGCGCTTTCGCAAGCGTAATGCCTGAGCGTGTTATCAAGGCTACTCCAGTTGCAAATGTAGGTTTCACTATGACAACTCTTAAGCGTTAATCATTACGATTTCGCAATACTTGCGACCTGTCCTTCTGGGCAGGTCGCTTTTTTGTTTGTGGCGGTGGCAGAGGTGGCGATGGAGAGGTGTGGCTGGGGTAGTTTTGAAAATATTTGCATTGGTATTGAGAATATGCAGAACTTTTGGCCTGAGACCTATACTTTTTGGAGATAATCTTTTGTGAATAAAAAAAGTATACTATCTTTGCATCTTGAGAGAATGTGAATTTTTTTAATTTTTTAAGAATATGAGCAAGTTTAAATTATCACTTTTCGCATTGGTCGCTATGGCAGCAGTAGCCTGCGTGGCAGACCCAGCGATGGAGGGCGAGGGCGCAAAGGCTGATTTGATCCCTGCTACTAAGATTATCAACCACTCTGAGTCAGCATCTCAGGGAAGCCTTCTTCTCTTCGTAGATGAGGCTACTGCCGAGGCGTGGACCATTGACGCTACTCGTTCGGGTAACGCTCAGCTCGATGCTATCGCATCGGAGATTCAGCTCTTCTCTGTCGAGCCTTTGTTCAATATGGACATCAACGGCGATGCTAAGCGTCAGTTTGATATGCACCGCTGGTTCGTGGTTAAGTTTAGCGACGAGCTCAACCTCGAGACTGTGGCTAAGCAGTTCGCTGAGAGCTCATCTATCGAGCGAGTGCAGTACAACACTATGCTTAAGCGTCCTAAGGTTCAGGTTATCCCTGCATCGGATGAGGACCTTATGACTCGTGCTGAGAACGACGAGCCTTTCAACGACCCACAGCTCCCACTCCAGTGGCACTACAACAACAAGGGCTTGCAGTCGATCTTCGCTGGCTCGAAGGAGGGTGAGGATATCGGTGCATATGGCGCTTGGAAGTACACCACAGGTAACCGTGATGTTGTCGTAGCCGTAGTTGACGAGGGTGTGAAGTACTCTCACGAGGACTTGAAGGACAATATGTGGGTAAATACCGCTGAGCTTAATGGTACTTCAGGTGTTGATGACGACGGCAACGGCTATAAGGATGATATCTACGGCTTGAACGCTGTTGATTTGAACGGTGATATCACTTGGGATGTGCCATACTACAACTCTAAGGGTGAGTATGTTGGTGATAGCGGTCACGGTACCCATGTTGCTGGTACTATCGCAGCTGTTAACAACAACGGCATCGGCGTAGGTGGCGTTGCTGGTGGCGACGGCTCAGGTAATGGCGTGCGTATTATGTCTATCCAGATCTTCGACGGTGGTGGTAGCTCAGGCATTGATAAGTGCGCTAAGGGTGTTGAGTATGCTGCCGATATGGGTGCATCTATTTTGCAGAACTCTTGGGGTTACACCGACTCTGGTAAGCAGTACACCGACGAGACTTATATGAAGGCTTGTGCAGCTGAGTACCAGGCAATGAAGTACTTTGCTAGCAAGAGCAACTGCGCAGCTATGACAGGTAATGTGATTATCTTCGCAGCTGGTAACAACGCTCTCGACGCTGCTGACTACCCAGGTGCTTACAATGAGTTCATCGCAGTAACCGCAACAGGTCCTGATGGCTATCCTACAACCTATACTAACTACAAGGCGGGCTGTAATGTAGCTGCTCCTGGTGGTGAGACCATCAAGGCGGGTGCTAACTGGTCATACAAGGGTAATGTTTACTCTACTCTCCCAAGCGAGACAGAGGGTACTGATGGTAAGGACTATGGTTATATGGCTGGTACATCAATGGCTTGCCCTCATGTATCGGGTGTAGCAGCGTTGGTTCTCTCATACGCATTGGATAACGGTATCACGCTCACAAACACTGAGCTCTACGATATTCTTGCATCATCGGTTCGTAACATCGACGACAGCCTCACAGGTTCTGTTACACGCTACAACTACTACGGTAGCGAGTATCAGTTCAACCTCCAGCCATACAAGGGCAATATGGGTACTGGTAAGCTCGATGCTACACTCGCAATTATGAACCTCCGTGGTGCTACTTGCGTGCCTGTAATCGTAGGTCAGGAGTTCGCATTCCGCGTTGGTGACTTTATGGGTACTAACGACATTAATGTAACTATGGTTAAGGATTTCGTTATCCCTGAGGATGTTAAGGAGCGTCTTGGCATTACTACTGACTTCTTCAACAACACTATCTACCTCGAGTGCGCAAAGGCTGGTATCGGCGTTATTACCGTTAAGTATATCGCTGGCGGTAAGAATGTTGGTGGTGGCGCAAACACCGGCGGTAAGCTTATTGAGAAGGAGGTCGTTATCATCTCTCGTGAGAACAACGACAATGGTGCGTGGTTGTAATCTATTGTGTAACATATAAATAGTAGATGAATATGAAGATTTTTAAGATGCTCGCATTGGCAGCAGTAATGGTTCTTTCAGTGGTTGCATGCAGCAAGGAGAATACTCAGGGCGGTGGCGGCACTACTGGCGGTTTCGATGGTATCGAGAACGAGTGGAAACTCGTATCGGTAGGTGGCGTGGCTAACGACTTTACAGTATATATCAAGTTCGACGGTGGCGTGTTCACAATGTACCAGCAGGTATATTCACTCGACTATGTGGCATATAGTGGTCAGTATAGCATCGACGGTGGCGTGCTCAGTGGCTCGTACTTCGATGGTAACGATTGGAAGACAAGCTATAAGGGTGGCGTGAGCGGCACAACTCTCACCCTCACCAGCCAGGAGGAGAACGCTATCACCTCAGTTTATGAGGTTTGCACAATCCCTGAGGAGGTGAAGGCTGAGGCTGATGGTACTCGTGCGTTGGATGTAGTGCCATTCTTGTAGTCGATAACCTAAGGATTGGAACATTGCTTAGATTCATTTGTGTGGTAGGGCTGTGGCAACACTTTGTTGTGCAGCCCACCGCCTAATTAATGAGGTAGGGGTTGTTCGTAAATGTTAAAAGGAAACTTTAACCATTAAAAAACTATGAATAAGACACATCTTTTTCTCCTTGCATTGGTAGGCCTTGTTGCCGTATCGTGCGTGACAAACGGTGTCGATGAGGCACAGACTCCAACAATGGAGGCTGTTGCAGCAAAGAAACTTGTAAATACGGCGGATAACGCCCAGAACGGTCAGCTCGTTATCTATGTTAGCGAGAGCGCTGCTGAGCAGCTCGCATTGGCCGAGGTGGCTACACGCTCAGGTATCGTTGCCCTCGATGAGGCTGTTGCTACACTCGGCGCACACGAGCTTAAGCCCGTATTTAATATGAATGTAAATGCAGATGTTAAGCGTGCTCGTGGTATGCACCGCTGGTACAACATCTCATTCTCTGAGGAAGTAGACCTCAATGTTGCGGCGCAGTGCCTTGCAGCTATTAGCGATGTTGAGCGCGTGCAGTTCTCAGCCAAGATCGAGATGCCTAAGGAGGAGATTAAGCCTGTTGACCTCTCGGAGTTGACAACCACTCGTAGCGAGGATCTGCCTTTCGATGACCCTATGCTCGCACAGCAGTGGCACTATCGCAACCTCGGCCTTAAGGAGACCTATCCTACGGCTAAGGAGGGTGCTGATATTAACCTCTTCCCAGTGTGGAAGATTACCGCAGGTCGCAGAGATGTCATCGTAGCGGTTGTTGACGAGGGTGTTTGCTATGAGCATGTTGACCTTGTGGATAATATGTGGGTTAACGAGGCTGAGGCTAACGGTGCTGAGGGCGTTGATGACGACGAGAATGGCTATGTGGATGATATTCACGGCTATAACTTTGCACACAACGGCCGTGTTACTTGGACTCGCACTGGCGACACAGGCCACGGTACCCATGTTGCAGGTACTGTTGCTGCGGTTAACAACAACGGCATCGGCGTATCGGGCGTTGCCGGTGGTACAGGTAACGGCGACGGCGTAAGAATTATGTCGTGCCAGATTCTCTCTGGTGGTAAGGATGCAGGCCCAGCGGGTACTGCTAAGGCTGTGGAGTATGCAGCCGATATGGGTGCTTGCATCTTGCAGAACTCTTGGGGCTTCGGTGCTGGTCAGATTGCTAACGATGCAGCTTTTGCTAATGGTCAGACATCTGTGGAGCTCGAAGCATTCCACTACTTTATGGAGACTCAGAACTCTCCAGCGTTGGAGGGTGGTGTGATTATCTTCGCTGCTGGTAACGATGGTAAGGCTGTTGCGGGCTATCCTGCTGCATACAACGAGCTTATCGCTGTTACAGCTATCGCGCCAGATGGTCTTCCAACCTACTACACTTGCTACGACCGTGGTTGCAATGTTGCAGCTCCTGGTGGCGAGTATGCTCCTACTACTTGGGCAGAGCCTGGATGCGTGCTCTCGACATTGCCAAATAATAAGTATGGCTACAGCCAGGGTACATCTATGGCGTGCCCTCACGTGTCGGGTATCGCAGCGTTGGCACTCTCATATGCGTTGGATAACAACATCGTTCTCACACTTCCTGAGTTTAAGGATATCCTCGTAAGCTCGGTTAACGATCTCAACGCATCGCTCACCGGCTTCAAGACCAATGTTTCAGGCGGTACACTTAACCTTGCATCTTACAACAATAAGATGGGTACTGGACTTATCGACGCTTACCGTGTTCTTATGGCAGTGCGTGGCACTAAGGCTATTCCACTCCCAGTGGGTGAGGAGACTTTGGTTGACATCAGCGCATACCTTGGTGATGGTAACCTCACCATTAAGATGGTTGAGTCGGAGCTTTCTGAGGAGGCTATCGACGCCCTCGGTATCGAGAACATCAAGTGGTTGGGTGGCAAGCTTATGCTCACTTGTACCAAGCCAGGTAGCGCTCTTGTTACCTTGAAGTACATCGCAGGTGGTAACAACCAGGGTGGTGGCCAGATTACTGGTGGTATGTCGGCTCAGCAGGAGTTCGCCTTCATTGCGCGTCCTAATGTGACCGTTGACGAGGGTACCCTCGAGTCGAATAACCCTGGTGGTTGGTTGTAGTATTGTAGAATAGAGAAAAAAGTTTTGAGATATGAAGAGTTTGAAGATATTTTCGCTTGCAATGCTTCTTGCGTTGGCACTTGTTGGCTGTAAGAAGGAGGATAACCCAGGCGGTGGTAAGGGCGGTAATGCTCTCGTTGGTGAGTGGGTGCTCACATCGTGGAGCGAGGCGCAGCCAGAGTTCAATGTATATATCGACTTCAACGACGACAACACTTTCGAGATGTATCAGCAGGTGTGGTCGCTCGATTACGAGTTGTTCGCTGGTAACTACACTGTGAATGGCGACATCGTAACAGGTACCTACACCGATGGCTCGGCTTGGGCTTGTGGCTATAAGTTCATCGTCGAGGGCGATGTGCTTACGATGTATAGCCAGGAGGATGTGAGCGTGGCAAGCGTTTACGAGAAGTGCACAATCCCTGAGGAGATTAAGGCTGAGGCAGCTCAGACCCGCTCACTCGAGGTTGTACCATTCTTGTAGTGCATACCGATTGAAAATCAATAATTAGGGGTGATTCCGCCGAGGAGTTACCCCAATTTTTTAAGGTTATGAAACGACTATTACTACTTTTAACCCTCGCTGTGGCGACCCTTGGTAGCGCTATGGCCAAGGAGGTATCGCCTTCGGCGGCGCTGCGCATCGCAGGTACGGTGCTGGGCGATGCTACGCGTGGCGGTGCTATGCGTGTGGCGTGGGATAGCTCTCGTCTCGGCGGTACGCGTGCCGATGAGGGTGCACCTACATTCTATGTCGTAACGGCGGAGTCGGGCGCAGGCTTTGTCATCGTTGCGGGCGACGACGCCATCACCCCTGTGCTTGCCTACTCAACCTCCTTCAGTGCTCCTGCTGATGCTGCGCTTGCCCCCTGCTTTGAGGGCTGGCTCAGGTATGTAGATGCTGCGGTGCGCAGTGCACGCGAGAGGGGTGTCAGGGCAGATGCTGCGACGGCGCAGCTCTGGAGTGAGGAGTATCAGCCCGTAGGGGCTATCACGCTCGGTACGGCGCGCTGGAGTCAGGTCCCACCATATAATGATCAGTGTCCGCTCGATGGCGATGTGCATAGCCTTACGGGCTGCACGCAGACGGCAATGGCTATCATTATGAACCACTACCGCTGGCCTGAGAGGGCTAAGGGCGTAACGGCGGCATATACCACGGCGCTCAAGGGTATCAATGTCCCTGCGCGTGATCTGAACCACGCATACGATTGGGATAGTATGCTCTACACATATGTCGAGGGCGAGTATAACGCAGAGCAGGCCGCTGCCGTGGCAACAATTATGGCCGACCTCGGTCACGCCTTTCAGGCAGAATATACCGCAACAGATACGGGTGCGATGCCAAATATGATGTCGCTCTACGAGAACTTCGGTTATAGCCCTGCGTCGAATATTATGACGCGCCGCCAGCACTCCGACGCCTATTGGAAGTCGCTGCTGCGCGCTGAGATAGAGGCGGGTCGCCCTGTGTTCTATGCTGGCTATACGGCTGAAGGCAGTGGTCACGCCTTTGTGCTCGATGGTGTCGATGACAATGACTACTTCCTGGTTAATTGGGGCTGGGGCGGTGTTTACGACGGCTTTTTCCTTATTGACAACCTGATGCTTGACGAGTACCTCTTCGACACGGAGCATTGGGCGGTGATGGGTATGCACCCGATGCGTGATGGCGAGGTCGATAATTGGCTCTACCTCTCATCTTCAGGCCTAAGGGTTGCGACCACGGAGTTCGAGAAGGGTGTGGCGTTCAATGTCGAGCCTATATCGATGGTGAACTATGCGCAGCTTGGATTCAAGGGCGAGGTGCGTGTTGGTGTACATGGTGCAGATGGTCAGCATAAGTCCTGGGTTACGGAGGCATATCCCTTTGAGCTGCCGTCGCTATATGCAATGAGCACCGACTCGATGCGTGCTATGGTTACGGAGGATATCGCTGTGGGCGACAGGCTTAGGGTCTACTATCGTAGCCAGAGCAGCGACAAGTGGTTCAAGATGGAGGCTATGGCCGAGGGTGCTTGTGCCGAGGTTATTATGAAGTATGCCCCCATTGGCGATACCACCTCGATGAGCTTTGATAAGAGCAGTGGCCTTCTGGTCGTGGAGTACGACGACGATGTTAAGTCGGCGCTCTACTTGCTTGGTGCTTATGTCGAGGATGGTGTGACTATACGCAAGGGCGCTATGATTATCGATACGGCGATGCTTACGCCATCGGGTCTATATACCATCTATCTTGAGCGTAAGGATGTTGAGAATAAGAGTATAACATTTGTAATCAATAAGTTGTAGCCGATGAAACGAGTGTTAATGATAATCCTACTGCTCTTGGCCGTAGCGTGCAAGAGCGGCGATAACGGTCTTCTTGAACCATCCGCTGAGCTTGGTGTTGAGCAGAACGCTATTACGGTGGACTATAATGCGCAGAGCGTTATGATAGATGTTGTCAGCAATACGGCTATCGAGGTTAAGTCCTCGGAGTATTGGGCCATTGTCGACTCTGTCATTGAGATTGAGACGGGCTATATGGTCAAGGTTGGCCTCTTGGAGAATGGTTCGGATGCTGATCGTAAGGCAACAGTGACAGTAACTGCTGGTGAGCTTACCGAGAGCGTGACCATCACGCAGTGCGTGAAGCCTGAGGTTATGACCCTCGTGCTGCGCCACACCGATGAGCATCTTCAGTCGCCTGTATGGGGCGGCGAGAGTGTTACGGGTGTTGTCGATTGGGGTGATGGTGTGACGGAGGAGTATGAGGAGGGTATTGCTCACGACTATACCGCTACCCAGAGCCATACCGCAACCTTCGAGATGGAGGGCGCAACATCGTTCACCATCGAGCGAGTGGGCGATATCGAGCATTTTGAGCTTAGGCTCGAGTAGTGAATCCTTGCCTAACAAAAAGTGGCTATCTGATCTATGTCGGATAGCCACTGCTGTATTGTTATGAATTGGGTCGCTGCCTAACTCGTGAGTCTAATTCTTGATTATCGTGATGCGCTCCCAGAGCCAGCGGGGTATGAGGCGCCAGAAACCAACGAGGAGCTTGTATCGCCAATCGAAGATGGTGATGCGCTGGTGTCTATGTAGCGAGTGCACGATGTGTCGCGCTGCCTCGGTGGCGGTCATAAGCATAGGGTAGTGCTTGTCGGGGTTGAGAATCTCGGTGGCTACGAAGCCGGGGCGGATGTCACCCACGGTGATGGGCCAACGCTGCATACGAGCGAGCTGCGATAGGGCGACGAGGTAGGCACTCTGCATACTCTTTGTGGCGGAGTAGGCGGGTGCTTGTCCCATACCCATCGTACCTGCTACGGAGGTGATGACCGCAATGTGGGCCTTGCGAGCAGAGGTATAGTATGGCGTGCGCTTGACATAGTTGATGAAGTGGTCGACGATGCGCACCATACCCTCGCAGTTGGTTTTAATTGTGCGCAGCTCCATATCTTCGCCAAGGTCGGGGTTCTGCTTGCCTATGCCCGTAGCGTAGAGTAGCACATTGGGATTCTGCACCTCGCCAAGAAGTGCATCGAGTGCCTCTACGGCAGACTCCTGCGTGACATCCATCGCACGATATACGACGCGCTCAGCGCCATACTGCTGCTGTAACGCCTCGAGCCTCTCCAGACGACGCCCTGCGATGGCTACGCGCCAACCCTCGTTGATAAGTTGTATCGCGACGGCTTGACCCAAGCCCGATGTCGCACCGATGATTATTGCCTGCTTCATATAAAGATCCTGATTTTATCGCTTTGTTGATTCTGTTCTGACGCTTTGCAGCCTCCTCTACATTAGTAGTTCTGTTGCCTTTGCTGATTCTGCTACCGAGACCTCTCGCACCTCAGTATGTATAAAAAGAAAGACCGCTGATTGCTCAGCGGTCTTTAGTAGTCGATAGGGGATTCGAACCCCTATGTCCTGCGTGAGAGGCAGGTATCCTAGCCCTTAGATGAATCGACCAGTTGTTGTTGTCATTGTTTCCTTTTGACACTGCAAATATACGGCAAAAATTTTATTCTCCAAAACTTTTCGCAACTTTTTTTACAAAAAATGCAAAAAAAGTCGATTTTTCAGAGTTTTTCCTCAAAATCGTCCCTTTTTGCCCACTTTTTCCTCGGCATTCGCCCCGATTTTTGGGCGCGCAGGGGCGAAAGATTTGTGTCGAAAAGTGTGAAAAATTTTGAGAAACAGAGCAAATATCCCAAAATCGACCCTAAGAATCTTGCAAAAAGTGTGTAGTGGGGTGGAAAAATCTTGCGATGGCAAGAAAATTTGTGGCGATTTTGTGAAAAAATCTACTGCTGTCGGTGGAAATCGCACCTGTTTTCGTGGAGAAATCTTATGTTGGCAAGAAAAATTACATCAACTTGGTGGCAAAAAGTGTGTGAGCCCAAGCAAAAATGAGTGTCCAACAAGAAGAAAAGTCTACCAATCGAGTAGTAATGTTGTGGCGGGTGGTACTATATATAT